>JAZIHP010000007.1:0-74851 GCA_036678505.1 Alphaproteobacteria bacterium | reverse complement strand
CAGTATTGCTGTCCTAAATTTTTATGGCAGAAATTAAAAAAGCGCACAAGACCGATTGATGAAAAAAAATGCGGCCCCGAGATAGAAAATTGCGAAATGCTAACGAAAAAGGAAACTTTCCGTCGATCCTTGCATGTTTCAGAACCTTCCGGGCGCGGTCAGGCCGCGCACGGCCATCGCCATCTTGCAAGCGGCGGCTGAAGAGGATCAATTGCGCGTCGGAAAAGCAGCAGCATCGGAGCCGCACATGTTCTTCGCGTCAGACAACTGGGCCGGCGCCCACCCCGCCATTGCCGCCCGCCTGTCGGGTGCCGCCGGCGGCTTCAGCACGGCCTATGGCGACAGCGACCTCGACAGGACCGTCTACGAAAAATTCAGCGAAATCTTCGAACGTGAAGCGGCCGTGTTCTTCGTGGCCACCGGCACGGCGGCCAATTCGCTTTCGCTGGCCCTTTACGGAAAGCCCGGCGGAATTTCGTTCTGCCACCGGGAAGCCCACGTCATGGAAGACGAGTGCGGCGCGGTCGAATATCTTTCCGGAGGCGGCCGCCTGCAAGGCATCGATGGCAGCCTCGGCCGCATGAAACCGGCGGCTCTGGAAAATGCGCTTGGCCATTTCTTTCCCGAATCCGTCCATACCGGGCGGCCAGCCGCCATATCCATCACCCAGTCCACGGAAATCGGGACCGTTTATTCGCTGCCGGATATAGAGGCGATTTCCACCATCGCCGGCAGCCGCGGCC
This sequence comes from Alphaproteobacteria bacterium, assembly GCA_036678505.1. Taxonomy (GTDB): domain Bacteria; phylum Pseudomonadota; class Alphaproteobacteria; order Rhizobiales; family Rhizobiaceae; genus Mesorhizobium. The sequence goes on along the minus strand of JAZIHP010000007.1, from coordinate 74,108 downwards.
TGCCTTTGCATATGGATGGCGCGCGCTTTGCCAATGCGCTGGTTTCGCTGGGAACCAGCGCTGCGGAAATGACCTGGAAACGCGGCGTCGATATCGTGTCTTTCGGCGGGACCAAGAACGGGTGCTGGTGCGCGGAAGCGGTCGTGCTGTTCGACCTCGATCTGGCGCGCGAGATGGCATTTCTGCGCAAGCGCGCCGGGCAACTCTTCTCTAAATCCCGCTTCGTGGCCGCCCAGTTCGAAGCCTATTTTCATGACGGCCTGTGGCTGAAAAACGCACGCCATTCCAATGCCATGGCCACCCGTCTCGCCGGCGCGATCGACGCCGCCCTCACCGCGCGTCTGGCATGGCAGCCGCAGGCCAACGAGGTTTTCGCCATAATTGGCGACGAAGTGGCGGCCACCTTGCAGGCCGCCGGCGCGACCTTCCACCACTGGCCGGCCCCGGCAGGCTTTGCCGGGGAGCTTGGAGAGGACGAAAAAATCTATCGTTTCGTCACTTCTTTCGCCACCGGGAGCGAAAATATAGACCGGCTCGCCGATCTGATCCGCTGACCCGGCACGCATGCAAAAGCGGCGCAGGCTTCCCCGCGCCGCCTTTGTTCCGGGACTGCTCCCGGGAAGGAGAAAGGAGCCGTCAGTTGACGGTCTTGGCCTCGATCTGGCGCGATTTGTCAGCCGCCACCGCGGTGATCGCGATCTTGCGCGGCTTCAGTTCCTCGGGAATGTTGCGTTTCAGATCGATGTGCAGCAGGCCGTTCTTGAGGGCCGCGCCAACGACATCGACATGATCGGCAAGCTGGAAGCGGCGCTCGAAGGAACGCGAGGCAATGCCGCGATACAGCAGTTCGGCGCCGTCGCTTTCGGTCTCCTGGCCGCGCTCGCCCTTGATGGTCAGCACGTTGCGGTGCGCCTCGATGGAAATCTCGTCTTCGGCGAAGCCCGCCACGGCCATGGAAATGCGATAGGCATCCTCTCCGGTCTTCTCGATATTGTAGGGCGGATAGGACTGGCCGCCCTCGGGCTGAGCCAGCGAATCGATCATGTTGAACAGCCGGTCGAAGCCTACGGTCGAGCGATAGAGGGGAGAAAAATCGACGTGACGCATGGTGTGTTCTCCTGTCGAGCAACAAGGTTTGCGTTATGACCCTTGAGAAAGCCCTGATGGCGCTTTCCTGGCCAGCGGCCCCGACATCGGCGACCGCACGCTACATTTGGGTGCCTGCCGAAACGGTTTCAAGCCCCGCCATTTTCGCCCGGGCCAATGGTGACGGATGCGGCTTCGCCGTTTTTGGCTTTCAGGACTTTTGCAACGATGCGACAGCAAGGCCCGCCATTACCGCTTTTTCATCGACAACATCGACATAGCCGAGCTCCGTACGGATTTTTCCGGTGTCGCAGACAAGATGCTGCCTGAAATCGAATGGGAGCGGAACGGGCACGGCATCGTTTCGCGCCGGCAATAACGCCAGCCGCTCGCCCATTGTCGGCGTCACCTCTTCCCCGACATTGAAAACCGTCCTGCGCGCTTTGGGATGGAGCGCAGCCGCAACGATCGCAGCCGCAACGTTCTCGACATGGCCGTGCGTCCAACGCCAATCGGGGACGGCCGCAAAGCCATATACGGTCGAAAGATCGCCATTATCTTCCTTTCCGTAGACTTTGGGCAGACGCAGAATCGTCCAGTCGAGGCCGGGCGCGCGCTGCACGGCGCGTTCGGCCAGAATCTTGTCATAATCATGGGCATAAGCGCCAAGCTGCGCTTCCATGCCGCGATAGGGGTAGAGAACCGAGCGCAACAGTGAACCCTCGTGCAGGGGCACGGCCTCGGGCAGCCCGGTTTCGGCCTTCGTCAAACGCCCGTAAGCCCGATACACATCACAGCTCGAAACGAGAACAAGGCGACCGGTTCGCCCCGCGAATGAATGCGCGGCGGCATTTGCATCGGCTTCCCCCATCGCAACCATATGGATGACGACATCCCAGTCACGCAGCAATCTGGCCGGAAATGACATTATCGGATATTCCGCCGAAGGGTCCAGAACGTGCTCGATCTCCGGCAGGATCGGGTTGGAGCTGGTCCCGCGATGAAAAGCCGTGACCTGCGCGCCGGCATTGTGGAGCCGCTGCACCACATATGCGCCAATGAATCGGGTGCCGCCGATTACCAGGCACTTCATCGCCATTCCTTCGCAAAACTCCCTTACTGCGCCACATGCCTTAAAGCCGTCGGGCAGCGGGTCTCAAATCCTTATCGTCGGCAAAAGCCCGTCACGGTCAACATCCGCCCCCGAGCCTCCTGTTCACAAATGAACGCACGATGAACGGCGCGCTCAAAACCCGTTCAGCCTGAGTGCCCTATTCCTGTGCCTGCAACGGAACGGCGGCGATGCCAGACCAGAGCCGATCCGGATGTAACGTCCCTTCCATCCGGATCGACAGTGGCCGGAAGTCGCTTCAAGCGGCTTCCGGCTCCGCTTGCGCCACAAGCGTGCCGGATTTTCCCTGCAATGATTTCCTTTGCAATATGATCCCGCCCTTCCTATCACCGTGACGAGATCCGCAGCACAGGCCGGCGGCCCGCATGACAGATTTTTTCTTTCACACCACGGACAATCCCGTTCCCGACAATGCCAACGCCGGTTTTTTCACGGCCCGCGACGGCAGGCAGATCCGTTATGCGCGCTTTGCGCCCGCCGGCCGGCCGCAAAAAGGCACCGTGGTCCTGCTTCAGGGCCGCAACGAGTGCATCGAGAAATATTTCGAGACCATTCGCGATCTTTCGGAACGGGGCCTTGGCGCCGCGACCTTCGACTGGCGCGGCCAGGGCGGATCAGACAGGCTGATCCGCGACCCGCAAAAAGGATATGTCAAAAACTTCGGCCAGTATGCCGGCGATCTGGACGTTTTCTTCCGAAAAATCGTGCTGCCGGACTGTCGCGGCCCCTATTACATTCTGGCCCATTCGACCGGCGCGCTGGTGGCCCTGCTGGCTTCGGCCTCGCTGGTCAACCGCGTTCAGCGCATGGTGCTGCTGACCCCGCTTCTCGGCATGCCGGGGCAGCGTTTTTCCATGCTGTCGATACGCCGCATGACCACGGCCCTCACATTTTTGGGCCTTGGCAGGATGTATGTCAAAAGGCAGCGGGCAAAGGCGGCCGCTCCCTTCGAGATCAACGACCTGACATCGGACGCTGCCCGATACCGGCGCAATACCTCCGTTTATGAAGAGCACCCCCATCTCGCCCTCAGCGGACTGACGGTGCGCTGGCTGCGCGCCGCCAGCATGGCCGTGCTCAGGGTCAGCGATCCCCAATTCCTGGCCGGCATGCGCATCCCCACGCTGATCGTCGCCGCCGGTGCCGATACCGTGGTCTCCACCCGCGCCGCATCCGACTATGCCCGGCGACTGCGGCTGGGTTCGCTGCTCATCATAGACGGCGCCCGCCACGAAATCCTCCAGGAAGCGGATTTCTATCGCGCGCAGTTTCTGGCGGCCTTCGACGCCTTCATCCCCGGCACCGAAGACGAGATATTCAAAGCCGCCTGAACACGGTGCGCCGCCTCAGCCGCGCAGAGCGGCCATAGCGGCCTCATGAAGCTGCGGCGTGGCCGCCGCCAAAATGTCGCCGCCATTCTCGGCCGGTCCGCCCTCGAACGTGGTCACGATGCCGCCCGCCTGCTCGATGATCGGGATCAGCGCCACGATGTCATAGGGCTTCAGGCCGGGATCCATCACGATATCGACGCAGCCCGCCGCCAGCATGGCGAAGGCGTAGCAGTCGGTACCGTAGCGCGCCAGCTGCACCTGGTTCTCGAACGCGTCGTAGCGTTTGCGCATCTCGCCCCTGAACAGGGCGGGCGTGGTGGTGAACGAGATGGCGTCGGCAAGATTTTCAGTCTTGCGGGCGGCGAGCCTGCGGGTGCCGCCCGGCCCCTCATAATGCGAACCCGCACCGTCGGCGTAAAACAGCTCGCCGGTGAAAGGCTGGGACATCATGCCCGCCACCGCGTCGCCGTCGATCGTCAGGCCCACCAGAGTGCCCCACACCGGCAGGCCGGAAATGAAGGCGCGGGTGCCGTCGATGGGATCGATCACCCAGACATGGCTGCTGCCGAGGTTCTCGCTGCCATGCTCTTCACCCAGAATCCCGTGATCGGGGAATTCGGCGTTGATCAGGCGGCGTATCGCCAGCTCGGCCTGCTGATCGGCTTCGGTTACCGGATCGAACCCCGCCGCTTCCTTATTGTCGACGGTTCCCTGAGTGCGGAACCGTGGCAAGGTTTCGGCGGCGGCAACTCCGGCGACCCGCCGAAGAAAATCGGGTGAAATATGCAATGGTATCTCCTGGTCAGGAAAGCGGAGGCGTCGGCAAGGCGGTGTCGTCAGGCAGTCATAGCAAAGCCCCGGACAAAGTCACGGGGCCGCGAAGGCTTATTCCGCCGCAAGCGGGGGAGCGCGGAAATGATGATCGGTCAGGGCCATCAGATCGGCGCAGAACTGCGTCAGATCCTCCACAAGCGTATCGAATCCCTCTGTCTTTTTAAGCGTGGCTTCATTCATGTAGAGGCCCCGGTTGATTTCGATCTGCAAGGCGTGAATCTTTCGCGTCGGGCGTCCATAATGCTCCGTGATGAAGCCCCCGGCATAAGGCGTGTTGTGCGCCACCCTGTAGCCCATGGCCGAAAGCAGGTCGATCGCCGTGGCGGTCAGGACGCTGGCGGCGGAGGTGCCGAAGCGGTCGCCGACGATGAAATCGGGGCGCAGTCCCGTATCGGCGACGCGCACGCCCGCCGGCATGGAGTGGCAATCGACCAGAACGGCGAAGCCGAAGGCGGCATGGGTTTGCGTCACCAGCCTTTTCAAGGTTTCGTGGAAAGGCTTGTATATGGTTTCGATCCGCGTCACCGCCTCGGCCAGCGGCAGGCGCCCTGAATAGATTTCGAAGCCTTCTCCAACGAGCCTGGGCACTGTACCGAGACCGCCGGCCACCCGCACGGAGCGGATATTGCAGTAGGAAGGCACGGGCTCGGCGAACATGCGCGGATCGAGCTCCCACGGCTCGCGGTTGGCGTCGAGATAGGCGCGCGGAAAATTGGCGGCCAGCAGCGGCGCGCCGAGCCCGATGCAACCGCCAAACAATTCGTCCACATAGCAATCTTCCGAGCGGCGCACATTGTACTCGTCCAGCCGGCTCATCGCCAGAAAGCGCTCCGGATAATAGCGTCCGCTGTGCGGTGAACTGAAAACGAACGGCACCCGCTGCTCGACGGCCGATCTCACCTCGAAGGCGGGAACAACCGAAAAATCATCGGCCGCATTTGTCAATTTCGATGAACCTCCGGCCTGCGAAACGTCATTTTTTGAAATTGCCACCGGCAGCCGGGCCTGTCCATAGCCGGCACGGCCGGGAGCCGACGCCGGCGGCGCTGTCTTCACTTGATCTTTACCGGCGCCGACTCATATACAAGCAGATTATCGGGCTGGAGCGTACACTGGCCGGTTTGGAGCAATTCCAGCAAGAGTGCGAAGCGGTTTTGCGTTCGCAATTGCGTCAATATTAAAGGGTTGGAGTGTTTCTGCGTTTCGGAGATAAGCGGAAATGCTCTGGTGATTCGGACGGGAAATCATGGCACGCATCCTGCTTGCGGAAGACGATGACGATATGCGCCGCTTTCTGGTGAAGGCGCTGGAACGCGCCGGCTATCAGGTCAGCGACTTCGACAACGGCGCCAGCGCCTATGAGCGGCTGCGCGAGGAACCCTTCTCCCTGCTTCTGACCGATATCGTCATGCCTGAAATGGACGGTATCGAGCTTGCCCGCCGGGCGACCGAGATCGATCCGGACCTCAAGGTCATGTTCATCACCGGCTTTGCCGCCGTTGCCCTGAACCCCGATTCCAAGGCGCCGCGCGACGCCAAGGTGCTGTCCAAGCCTTTCCACCTGCGCGATCTCGTCAACGAGGTGGAAAAGATGCTGCAGGCTGCATAAGGAGCGCGAATTTCCACTTTGCGCTATTGACGGGCTCCAGCAAAAATGATGTAAGCCCGCCATCGGATGGGCGTGTAGCTCAGCGGGAGAGCACTACGTTGACATCGTAGGGGTCACAGGTTCAATCCCTGTCACGCCCACCATCCGTTTCAATCACTTAGAGCGTTTCCAGGAAAAGTCGAAGCACTTTTCCGGTTCGGAAACGCGCCAAAACGAAGATGTACCCGGCAAGTATGGATGGCACAGACGGGAATATCCGGGGAGAGACGTAGATACACCGCAAATCAGCGGGAATAGCCTATTCCTTCAACGGGTTAGAGCGGGAATGGCTGGTGATGACGGCGGCTTGAGAAGCGCCAGAGGCGGAACGGTGCGGCAAGATCGGTTGGCACAAAAAGCGGCTCACTGCCAGATGACTCAAAGCTGCGCCCCGCCAAGCCATTGAATTACATAGAAACGAGTGGCGCGAGGTCGGAACCAAAGCTGCAAACATCCATTTCGGTTCCGACCTCGGAAAAACCCTCACAATACAACGTTTTAGCTATCCCGTGACGCAGATGTGATCACGACGAGGTCGGAACTCAAACAGCGATGAGAAATGGTATCATAACGTGATGCCATTGCGCTGGCAGAGGGCGAATATAGCCATGCTGCCATAATGGCCATCGCCGACGCCGCTGACTGCAAATACCCTCTTTCCTTCCCGATTTGTTGCCAGGATGCCAGTATAGGGCTGCTGTCCAGTATAGCCGCCGAAGCTATTTCTCGCGTTCACATAACCGCAAACCGAAACGACACCTTTAGTGTCGATCGAAGAGCCCATTGTCCCAAACATCGCGCTATTGGGATCTTTCAAGCTGGACGGGAGATCGCGCTTGATGGCCGCGATGTCGTCGCTAGTAAGCATATAAGGCGCAGTTTGACGCGGTGGTGTGGCTTGTCGGGGCGGTGCGCTTTGGCATGATGTGATCGCAAGAAGCCCGGTGACTACTATAAGATTACGGGCAATCTTCCACTGCGCAGAGCGCCTTTCTACTGTTTGCATTCTGAAATACCCCTCTGGCCCAATCGCCATGCCTTGTCGCCCCGCGCGACATCCCTATTCTGCCTGTCGGGCAGCTTGGGATGGGCGAGATGAGCATTTCCATATAAATCAATCAAGGCCAGCGGCATCCGCCAGCAATATCCGCGATCGATCAGCTTCGAGAGCGGCACCGTCTTGGTGCCGCCTGCAATCTCTTACTTCACGATCATGAAGCCGCGTGTTTACCGGTGCCCGGTTCCTTTAGGCTCTTCCGAATACGGTTTTCCAGCCACGGCACTAAAGTTTGCCATTCTTGCAGATCCTCGGGATCGTCAAGCATCTCGATAAGCGCCATCGTATACTCTCTCATTTCAGCAATGAGGTTGCCAGGTGGGATCTTGACGCCCTCCGCCTTGTAGACATCCCAAAGTACGGCGCTAACGATTTTCATCCCCTCGGCGACGGCTCTCGCCACATCGCCGGATTTGGCCTTTCTATTCTCTCCCGAAGCAAGCCAACTAAAATCGACATTCCCCTCCCGCGCGAGCCCATGGAGGCCGTCAGCCGGCACTTTGACTGAACCTTTAATCCACTTGTTGAGCTGCTCGACAGTAACTCCTGCGGCCTGCGCAGCGGCAGTCTTTGTGGGGAACCGTGAAACCGCTTCCGCTATGCGAATACCTAGGGCTTCTCGATAGGCTTGGGCAACCTCATCGCTCAATATCGATTAAAATCGACATTAATGCCGATCCTCCAATTGACCACGATTTAAATCGAGGTATAACTACCATTGCGATGCTTATTCGGGCATCGCGATTGCGTTCAGTGTTTCAACAAAAAGCGGCCTGCGCCAACAGCCCGCTTCATGCCGGAGTAGCCCGATGGACAGGGAATGGGACTGGTTTTCCATCAAGGCCGAGTTGCATCGCAGGGGCATGACCCTGACCAGACTCGCCGAACTCAATGGGCTCGACCCTTCCGCCTGCCGTTGCGCCGGGTCGAGAACTCACCGTAAGGCCGAGGCCGCCATCGCTGACTTCATCGGCGTTCCGGTCGAGAAGCTCTTTCCCGATCGCTATCCCATCCGGACAGCTCGTATTCTCTCTAGCAAATACGACACCCCTACCGCGAGTCCGAAATCGCCTTCGCGCTCTGACATCAGGAGCGCAGCATGAGGCGCGTTCTGTCAGGGTTTCGGCGCTTTGCTGACAACGATCTGGTTCATGACATCGCTGCCTTCGCGGCGATGGCGGCTTTCCTCTCACTGGTCGTTCTCTGCACCACCGAGATAGCCACAACAGTTTCCGCGTGGAGGGTGGCGCAATGAGCGTTAGCGCGATCGTCATTCTCTCTGGTTTGACAGGCGGTGCCTGTTGGGCCGGGATCACGCTCAGCGCGACATGGTGGTTCAACCGGCGTGTTCGCCGGGAACAGCAGTTCGACCGGGTCCCCACTTGGCTTCCCTGACCACTTCAAATTCCCGCCAGCTTCTGCCGGTCTCGCGTCGAGCCGGCGGGATGCGCGCCCGCTGCCTGTCCCCCAACCCCCTCGCCCGGCAGCGGGCGCGTTCAACTTCCTCTCCAAGGTGACAGATGAAACACGAATTCCGTTCCATCCCCATTGAGCAAATCGACGTGCCAGAGAACCGCCTGCGCGTCATAAAACCCGCCCGCGTCGACGTGTTGGCCTCGGACATCAAAGCAAACGGGCTATTGCAGCCGATCGGCGTGGCCGAGGAAGAAAGCGGCCGCTTCACTCTCATCTTCGGCGCGACCCGCCTGTCTGCATGCAAGACACTCGGCCTACATTCGATTGACGCTCGGGTGCAGCCGCATAACTGGATCAAGCCCCAGCAACGGCGCATCGACGAAATCATGGAGAACCTCAACCGTGAGGGCCTGTCCATGCTGGAGCGCGCGGAGAGCCTTGCTGTGCTTAAGACATTGCACGAGGAGTTGTATCCCGACACCGCTAACGGGAAAAACCGCAAGAAGGAAAAGGAACACGGACGGAAGGAAATTTTTTCCTTCCGTCAGGAAGCGGCCGAGAAGACCGGCCTTTCCGTTCGCGCAATCAATATTGCCGTTTCTATCGTCACCAAGCTCGCCATCTCCGTGAAGGGGCGTCTGCGCGGCACCTGGCTGGAGGATCATCAAGCCGGTCTTCGGCTGCTTTCCGAGCAGGAACCGGAAATGCAGCACAAGGTGTGCGACCTTCTCTTTGCGACGCCGCCCGAAGCGACCAGCGTTGCTGACGCCATCGTTTTGGCCGAGGGCAGACGGCTGAAAAGCCCTGCTGAAAAGCTGTTTGAAAGCGTTTCAAACAACCTTTCCCGGCTGACCGAGCGCGACCGCAAGGCGCTGTTCGACGCACATGAAGAGCTTGTTCGCTCCTACGCACGGGAGAAGGGCTGGCTCTGATGGCACGCGTGCGGGGCGACAATCTGACGGGCGATCTGTTGGCCTGGGAGCCGCCAAAGGTGGCTGCCGGGTTCGAAGCCGGGGCCATTCGTGGCAACCGGCTGGGTAACCAGATCACGCAGGTGGTCAAGCTTGCGCTCGAAGGGCGGGATCGTGCCGCTATCGCCCAGCAGATGAGCGATGAGCTCGGCTATCCGGTCTCGCTCCACATGCTTGAGAAATACGCCTCCGAAGCCGCCGAGGCGCACAAGATCACGCTGGAGCGGTTCATCGCACTGATCGAGGCGACGGGTTGCGTCGATGCCCTCGGCTTCCTGACGGAGCGCTTCGACCATGTGGTCGTGCCCGCAAAATACGCCGCCATCGTCGAGTACCACCTGCTTGATGAGCATGAGCAGGAAGTGACCAGACGCAAACAGGCCGCGTTCGCGAGAATGAAAGGCGTGTCCAGATGATCGCTCCTGCCGGGTATCTCACCGATAACAAGGCGCGTGCGGCAATCGTGCTGTGGGCATCCGGCCAGTTCGACACGCTGTCGATAGCCGAGCTTCTCGACGTGCGCGAAGACGCCGTTTGCCGGACGCTGCGCATGGCCCGCGACACTACGCTGGAAGCCCTTCCAGGTAGGGGGGCGCGCTGATGCAGGTGTGGTTCACCGTCCAAGAAATAGCCGATCTGGCGACGGATGGCTTGCTTCCCGGTTTGCCGACCACTGCGCGCGGGACATTCAAGATGTCGGAGCGTGAGCGCTGGCAGGATTATCCGGCGCTAGCCCGGCCCCGCACCGGCCGTGAGGGTGGCGGTGGATGGGAGTATCATCTCGACATTCTGCCGATGGCGGTTCGGCTCCACTATGTCGCAAAATCATTCCGTATCGATCAGCGGGATCTTGTCGCCCCTCTCTGTGATGACGGAACGACATCCGCGAAAGCGCGTGAAATCCGGGATGCCAGAATCGTCATCGTTCGGCTGGCCGACTCTTTCCGGCGCTCGACGGGATTGGGCGCGCGCGCTTCGGAAGACTATTTCACGAGGCTTTACAATGCCGGTTCAATTGCCATTCCTGATTGGTTGAAGGCAGTCGTAGACACGATCTCCGTTCGCACTCTCGCCCGCTGGCGCAGCACAGCACGCGAGGATACCGCCCGCCTCGCGACCGATCCCTCGGCTGCCCGCAAGGGAACGGGCCTGCTTGACACCGCCAATGACGGACAGGTTCGACATTTCATCTTCGGGCTGATCTCGACCCGCGATCATCTCACGGCGCGGGATATCCTGATCCAGTGCCGTGCCCGCTTCGGGGAAGAACTGGTTTCCCGAAACGGTGAGTTCCAGCCGATGCCGCCTGAGCGCACTTTCCGGCACTTCATCGCGAAGCTGAAAGCGGAGAACGAGGCGGCGATCACGAAGATCGCCAATCCGGACAAATACCGTTCGCACTTTGCACTGACCGGTACCAACGCATTTGCCTGGGTAAAAGAGCCGAACCAGCTTTGGCAGATCGACGCCTCGCCAGTGGACGTGCTGTGCATAGACGGCAGGCACTCGATTTATATGTGCCTCGATCTGGCGACACGTCGCATCGTCATCACCACATCGAAGACGCCTCGTGCCTCGGCGGTTGGCCTGATGACACGAAAGGCCATCCTGACGTGGGGTGCGCCGCGCGGTATCAAGACGGACAACGGTTCGGATTTCGTTGCGAAAGAGACCGTTCGTTTGTTCGATGCGCTCGGTATCGATGTTCAGACCTCGACTGCGTATACGCCGCAGGAAAAAGGACATGTCGAGCGCGTTATCAAGACGTTCCAGCATGCTGCTGGGCCGAAGCTTCCGGGCTATATCGGCCACAATGTTGCCGATCGAAAGCAGATCGAGTCGCGCCGCGCTTTCGCCGAGCGCCTTGGTTGCGACGATGCGGACGCGTTTGCAGTTCAACTCACAGCAGCTCAGTTGCAGCAGTACATCGACGAGTGGGTTGAATATGACTACTCGCACAAGGAGCATGATGGCCTTGGAAGGCTGACGCCTGCGCAGGTTGCGGAGAAGTCAACAACAGTGATCCGCCGCGTGGACGAGCGGGCACTCGACGTGCTCCTTATGCCCGTCAGCATCCGTGTCATGACCAAGCGCGGTTTCAAGATCGACGGCCACTACTATCATTCGCCTGTCATCATGCCCCGGACGCGCGCTCTGCTGCGTATGGACCCCATGGATGCCGGCAAGGCTCGCGCCTTCAGCGTGGATGGCGACGTCTTCCTTGCCGATGCGGTCTGTTACGAACTGGCGGGTGTGGACCCGTTGGAGCGCTTGAAGGCCGATCGTGCGGCGCGCGAGAAGAAGATTTCCGCAATCACCCGGCCGGCGCTTGAGGCGGTGAAGCATCTCACCGGCACGGCCATCATGGACAATCACCTTGCCGTACTGAAGCGCGATGCCGAGCAACGCGCGGCTGAGACGGCCAATGTCATCCGCCTGCCGAAGCGCGAGGAAGTGCACTCCACGCCCCAGATCGCGGCTGCGCTGGATGCCATTGAGGAGAGTGGCAGGCCTGCGCGCCCAGCGCATCTCTCCGATGCCGCCGCCGAAAGCCATCGCCGGCTTGTGGCTGAGTTCGAGGGCCAGCCGGCCGAGCCGGCCAATGTGGTGAAGCTGCGCGTGGAAGAAACGCCGGACCAGCGTTTCAGGCGCATGCTCGATGTCGAGTTGCGCCGCGAGCGGGGTGAGCCGGTGACCGAGGAAGAAGCCTATCAGCTCGGCAGCTACCAACTCTCCTCGGAATACAAAACGAAAAAGCAGCTTTGGGAAGATTTCGGCGACCAGGCGCCAGCGTTGCGTACCTGACCGGAAAAAGAAAAGCCCCGGCGCAAGCCGAGGCCAGAAATAACTTGAGGACTGACATATGCAGCAAAGATCACCCATCGGCAAGAGCGGTTCGCTGGCTCCGCTGAAGAATGTCGCCATCTGCCTCGACGTTGCGCAGCGCATTATCGACCAGCCAAACGGCGTCGATCGGCTCGGGCTGTTCTACGGGCCGTCCGGATACGGGAAATCCAAGGCTTCTCAATATGTCCAGAACAAGAAGGATGCCATCTACCTTGAGGTATTCGACTTCTGGACCCGAAGGCTGTTTGTCGAAAGCCTGCTTTCCGAGCTCGGCGTGGATCGCCCGCGCGGCACGATCGCCTCCATGATGATGGACGCACTGCGATTGCTGCGCGACGACCCTGACCGCCTTCTCATCATCGACGAAGCGGACAAGATCGTCGACAAAGGGTTCATCGAGCTTGTTCGCGACATCTACAAGGGCGCGAAGATCCCGGTTCTGCTGGTCGGCGAGGAACTGTTGCCTACGAAGCTGGCTGCCTATGAGAGGTGTTCGAACCGTGTAACCGCCTACGGCCTGGCAAACGCCTGCGACCTCGACGATGCCCGTACACTGGCACATGTCTATCACCCCCAGCTTGATATCGCTGACGATCTTCTGGCTCACATTGTGAAAGAGACGAGAGGCGTCGCCAGCCGCATCGTCACCACGCTGGCAGATGTCAATCAGTTCGCGCGGGCTCGACAGATCGCAGAAATCGGCCTCTCGAATTACAGCGGTGCGATCTTCACCGGCCGTGCTCCTTCGCGGAGGGCAGCCTGATGCCCATCGTTCTCAGGCTTCGCGACGCCACGGCAAAGCGCATCCCGCGTGGTAACGACCACTACTGGAGCGTGATGCGTGAGGCTCACGCGGCCGGACAGAGCTTCAGCATCGCGTCGGTCAACCGTGCCTCCAATGCCGATCAGCGTGACATCCGGAAATTCTTCAGGGCGCTGCTTGCCGGTGGCTGGATCGAGCTGGTTGACGAAGTTCCGCATGCGCGCGGCGGTTCGGCGGAAAAGCTTTATCGGATCGTCCGGTCGCAATCGGCCACGCCAGTGGTCAACAAAAATGGCGGCGGCTCTCAGGGGCGCGCGCAACAGCAGATGTGGAATGTCATGCGCAGGCAGCGGGCGGGCTGGACCGCCAGCAGTCTCGCCGCCGACGCCAGCACCGATGAGGTGATGGTCAGCCGCAGCACTGCATTGGCTTATTCAACGCGCCTGCACTCTGCGGAAATGCTGATTGTCGTTGAGCCGGGCGGACCCGGTAAGGAGCGGCGCTGGCGGTTGAAGGGCTCGGCCGACACCGGCCCGCGACCCCCGATGATCCTCCGGTCAAAAATGGTCTACGACCAGAATACATCCACTGTCGTCGGCCCGATCGAGGCCGAGGAGATGCAGCCATGAATCGCGGGCCTGTGAAAGGAAGCCGCCCTTCGGGCTTGAGCTTTATGGACAAGGTATATGCGGCCCATGGCCAGCCGGCGGATTGGTTGCTGGAACTGGCGAGGCTTGCCGATGCAGAGGGGCTGGTGGGAGCGGAAAGGCTGATTGGCTATAGCCGGTCGGCAATCTCCACCGTGCTTTCCGGAAAATATAAGGGCGACATCGACCGCGTCGAGGAGATGGTTCGCGGAGCCCTGATGTCTGAAACCGTTGAGTGTCCGGTGCTCGGAGATCTTCCGCGCAACCGCTGCCTGGACTGGCAGAAGAAGCCGTATGTGCCGACCTCGTCCCACCGCGTGCAGATGTATGTGGCGTGCCAGCATTGCATCCATGCCCGCCGAAACAAGGTGGAAGCCGATGCGTAGCGCCGTGCCGTCTACAGAAAGGACATCCATGCATCACGCTGATCCCCTCATCAGCGCGGCCTGCCGCGTCGACGTGATCGAAGTCGCCGGCCGCATCATCGCCAATCCTCGGCGGCGTGCGGTCGGGGCATCCAGCGCCGAGGTGTTGGCTCTCGCTTGGGCAGTCGAAGCGCTCAACAGCGTGGTGATCGAGGCCGAGCTGCTCGTGCGGGCCATGCAGTTGCCGATCACCGGCAACGACAGCCATGACGCTGCCCGCGACGACGCCATCCAGACCCGGCTCGCCAATCTCGCCCACCAGTTTGCCGTGATGCGAGCCGCCGACAACGAACTCCAGATCGAAAAGGAAGCGAGCTGATGGAAGCTGTGATCCTCGAAGAGAAGCCTGAAACGGGCATCACCATCGTGAACGGCCGGGAATACATGCCTGATGCAAAGGGCAACCTTGTGCCGGTCGAAGCGATCAAACCGGCCGACCGCCTGGAAGACGAGACGGTGCGCAAGATCATGAAATTCGCCAGTGAGCTCTCGGCTCAAGTCAGCCGTTTCAAGTCTCACACCTTCGAGGACCTTGGTTCGTTCGAGGCGCTTCTGGCGCAGGAGTACGGAGCTACGAAAGGTGGCGCCAAGGGCAACAAGACGTTCATGACCTTCGACGGCCTGATGAAGGTGCAGGTCCAGGTGCAGGATTACATCGACTTCGGTGCTCAGTTGCAGATTGCGAAGGGGCTGGTCGACGAATGCCTGACAGAATGGTCGGCGGATAGCCGGCCGGAAGTCCGAGCCATCATCACCCGAGCTTTCAACACCGATCGCGAAGGCCAGATCAACCGGGCCGAGATCTTCATGCTGTTGCGCCTCGACATTGAGGACGAGCGCTGGAAGCGCGCCATGGCGGCGGTTCGAGACGCCATGCGCGTTGTAGGCTCCAAGACCTATGTGCGCTGCTACGAGCGGCCACGTCTGGACGCGCCGTGGCAGGCCGTCACCATCGATCTGGCTCGGGCGTGAGGGGGCTGTTCATGACCGCAGTTGAGTTGTTGTTCGATCAGCCGGCTCGTGTTGATTTTGCCATCTGGATACCGGGCGCTGTTGTGGATGTAGAAGCGCTACCCGAAGTCTTCGAAGATGATTTCTGCCAGTACCTACCGGAAAAGCCGGATCATGTTCTCTATGCACAGCTGCCAGATCTCGCGAGGTTTGCCGGAAAATATCCTGACCCGTCGGACGTGGCCGATGTGCTCCGTGATTGCAGTGGGTTTTTGATAAAGGCTGAAACGCCCATCAAGACTTTCCACGTTTCCAGCGTGCAAACGTACACATGGGGCTATACCCGCTTCTCGTGGCTCTATGCCGCTTCGGAAGCGGAAATTGCCAATGTGGTGATCGCGTGGGCCAAGTCTGTCGATGCCGCGATACGCGGTGCAGCTGACGATCCCATCAACCTCGCCGGCTCCGGCCCGCTGCCAATCGAGCCGAGGGAGGGTTGAGCCGTGCGCACCCGTATTCTCACCAGCGATCAGATGCGCATTGCATCCCGCGTCTGCGCCGTCCTCGACGGTGCCAATGATGAGGATGTGCTGGCCGCGCTCAAATCCGTCATCGCCGCCACGCTGGTGGAGCGGTCGGCGGAACCGGGGACGGCTATCGGCCGGGCCACGGCATTCGGCCTGCAGCTGGAAAAGACCGTGCAGGCCGGCCTGCGCGACGAGTTGATGCGCAAGGACGAAGCCCCGATCGATTTGAGGCTGGTGCTATGAGAGGCCGCATCATCCAGATCGAAAATGCCTTGGCCGAAACCCTCAGATTTCGCTCGGGCGGTCTATGTGAAATCACCCTCAACAAGGGCGGTGATCATGTTGCGCGCATCTACGACGCGACCCGCCAAAGCGCTCTTGGTGGGTGGGAGATTGTCGTAGAGCTGAACCTTGCCGACATGGCAGCCGACATTGAAAGGGCGCTGTCGTGACGATTGCCTGGATATGCAAGAGCTACAGCGTTCCCGCAGAGATCGGCGGTCGAGTGGAGTATTCCGGTAACGCTAAGCGCGAAATGGGAACTATCACCGGTACACAAGGCCCTCATCTGCTCATCCGCATGGATGGCTCGGACCATGCGCGGCCGTACCACCCCACCTGGAAACTCCGCTATCTCGACGGTGGTCGCTCATGAGCGCTCTCGATCTGTTCGGCCCACGGCCGCGCACGCCACGCCGTGTGCTGATGACCGCAGTCGATCATGGGCAAGCGCGAGGTATGATGTCTGGCTGGCGCACAGCCCAAGGTGCTCATTTTGTTTGTCGGAAATGCCGACACGATGCGGGCTGGCTTTTTGATCTGACACCCTCCGAGATCCAGCGCGGCCTGCCATGCCCGGTATGCAATGCTACCGAGGTGGCCCGATGAGCGCGCTTGCTGCCATCCATGCCGCCCGCAAGCAGCTCGGCCTGGACGATGATGCAGCGCGTGATCTCTATGCTGTGGTGACCGGCAAGCGCTCACTGCGCGAGATGACGGCCGGCGAGCAGGAGCGCGTAGTCCACGAGCTGCGCCGCCGTGGTTTCAAACCCGCTGAAAAGGGCCTTCAAGGGCGTTTTGCAAAGAAGCTGCAGGCGCTCTGGATCGACGCATGGAACCTCGGCATTGTCCGCGATCGCCGCGACAGCGCGATGCTGGCGTTTGTGAAGCGACAGACGAACCTCGACCATACACGTTTCCTGATCCACGCCGACGATGCCGCCAAGGCAGTCGAGGCGCTGAAAAGCTGGATGACGCGCAAGGCCGGTGTTGACTGGTCGACTGGTGCCGATCGGCCCATGTGGTTGCGGGTGGCCGGCGCGCAGGTGGCCATCGCACAGTGGCAGATACTGGTCGCGGCCGGCTTGGTCCCGCCCAGCATCATGGAGTTTCGCCAGCTGGTCGCCGAGCTGGCGCGACCCGTCGACCAGATGGGCGAGCGGGACTGGCAGCCGGTGATGAACGCGCTTGGAGCGCGGGTGCGGAAGGTGGCGCGCTGATGGTCGCCTATAGCTTCAACGCCATTTTCGCCGATCAGGTGTCATCGCTTCGCAAGCTCCAGACAGTGCGTTCCGAGCGCAAGCGCCATGCACGGCCGGGTGAACCTATGCAGCTCTACGCTGGCATGCGCACCCGTTCCTGCCGAAAACTGGTCGATCCGGATCCTGTCTGTAAGTCGGTCAGCAAAATCGAAATCAGCTTGAGCATCCTGATTGACGACATGATCGCGTCGATCTCGATCGACGGCATCCCGCTGCGCCCGGAGGAGATTGAGACGTTCGCCAGGGCGGACGGCTTCGGTGTCGAGGAAGTTGGTGACTGGCGGTTCAAAGCCACCGGCCGGCGTGGTTCGGCTCGCTGGAACATGGGCGACTTCTGGATGCGGAACTATGGTTCCGGCCGCTTTGACGGTGTGTTGATCAGGTGGGAGCCCGCCGAATGACACCGCGCCACATCTACCTGCTTGCGACCTTCTACACCCTGATGATGGTGGCGCTGACAGAGCTTGGCATGTTTCCGCAACCCGGCGCGATCATTCTTGCCGTCGCCAACGTCTGGTTCTGGATGGGGCGCTTGTCCTGTCGGCCTCCCGCACCTGCGCATGACGATACCCCTCAACCGAAGCTGAAGTGGGGGCGTCAATGACGGCGATCCACGTCACCGACCATGCCATCCTGCGCTATCTGCAACGCGCGCACGGTCTCGATATCGAGGCTGTGCGTCGTCACTTGTCCGGGAGGGCCATCAACGGCGCTCGTCTCGGTGCAGTTGGCGTCACCGTCGAAAACGTCAAGCTCGTGCTGCATCAGATGGGCGGTGACGTTTATGTCGTTACAGCCTTGAAACCGCAGTGGCCGGCGCGAGGGTCGCAGGCACAGGCAGAGCTGGGCGAACCATGAATGCGTTGGTCCGCCCCAACTGGCCTTTCGGGAGCCTGTGGCCTCTCAAGTACGGTGCGATCCTTGCTGACCCGCCATGGGCCTATGAAATGTATTCCGAGGATGGCTACGAAAAGAGCCCGGAAGCACACTACGAGACCATGTCGATCGAGGACATCGGTGCGCTGCCGGTATCCTATCTCGCATCCGGCAGCTGCCTGCTGTGGATGTGGTGTACATGGCCGCACCTGCCGCTTGGGCTGGCAACAATGCAGCGCTGGGGTTTTGAATATAAGACGGGCGGCAGTTGGACGAAGCTGACCCGCACCGGCAAGCGCGCCTTTGGCACCGGCTATATCCTCCGGTCGACGACCGAACCCTTCCTGATCGGCACCATCGGCGCTCCGATCTACCGCAGCAAATCCATCCGCAACCTGATCGAGAGCGAGCGCCGTGAGCATAGCCGCAAGCCGCCCGAGGCCCGCGCGATGATCAGCAAGCTGCTGCCTGATGTCTTTGCATGCGAGCTTTTCGGCCGGGAGCCGTGGGCCGGCAATGATGTGTGGGGCAACGAGAGCTCGAAGTTCGCGGAGGCCGGATGATCATGGTCCGCGCGTCCTGCAGCACGATGCCGTCCCTGTTCGCATGGCGCGAGCAGAGCGAGATCGCCCAGTTGCAGGCGCAGCGGGCCGGCCTGCTTGCCCGCATCCAGCAGCTGCGGCCGCATTGTCATCGCCGCATTGTGCTTCAGGCGCAGTTGCGAGATCTCACCGCCCGCCAGCTTCATCTGGAAGCGAAGATCGAGGGGCGGACATGAGGGAAACAGGTATAGTGGACTCTCTTGTGCGCTTGATCGGGCTTCGAGGGCTTCTGATCCTTTCCGAGAAATATGGCGGTACCCGCCTCTACATTCAGCCATCATCTGGGCGATCCCAGTTGTCGGAAGAACTGGGAGACGAAATCGCCCAAAAGCTGGGACAGCGCTATGGTGGCGACTATTTGAATGTGCCTCTTGCTCGGCAATTGCGCGCACGTCATTATCGTGCAATTGGGCTCTCGAACGCTAAAATCGCGCGCCGCCTTGGAATCACAGAGGGTGGAGTGATCCGGATTTTCCGTCGAATGGAAGATGCGCCCGCAAAAGGCAGTGCAGATCCTCTACAGCTCAGACTATTTGACTGATCCCCATGCTGCCCTCGGGCAGCATGTATCATGCCCTCCATGGCGGGCATGATGCCGCTTCGCGGCCGGAAATCCTTTCCGGCCGATGCTTCAGGCGGGATCAATGCGCGACAATTTCCACAACTGCCTTGCCGTGACCTTGGCCTACGAGGGCGGCTGGTCTGATCATCCGAAAGATCCCGGTGGGGCTACCATGTCGGGCATCACCCTCGCCACGTACCGGCGATATTTTCCGGGCGCGACCAAAACGCAACTGCGCAATATCTCGGCGAAAAATGTCGAGAAGATCTACCGACAGGATTATTGGAACCCGGTGAATGGCGACACGCTGGCTCTTGGTGTCGACCTCGCCAGCTTTGACGCATCGGTCAATTCCGGCCCCGCCCGCGCCAAAAAATGGCTGTATGCTTCGATCGGCGGTGCCGATGTCGAGACCGTGAAGCGCATCTGCGCCAAGCGCCTCGGATTTGTGCAGTCGCTCAAGACATGGGTGACCTTCGGAAAGGGTTGGACCAACCGTATTGCCGCTATCGAGGCGAAGGGCGTTGCCTGGGCGCTGGCGGCTGTGTCCAGCCCGAAGGAGGTACGCACCGAGCTGGTGAAGGAAAAAGTCGCCGCCGACAACAAAGCCAACAATCAAACTGCGGGGGCAGGAACCTCCGGCACGGCGACCACGGCGGGCGGCGGCGATGTGCTGATCAACCCGGATCATGCCGACCAGATCGCCGGATGGGTGCTGGGCGTTCTTCTGGCGGCCGGCGGGCTTGTTACCGCCTATCTGATCATCCGCGCCATCATCAACAAACGCCGCGCAGCTGCATATGCTGCCGAGGCCGAAGCGGTGGCTGGCTGAGATGAGTGCCACACTCACCACCATCCTTGTCGCCGCTGCCGCCCGCGTCGGCGCACCGCTGATCAAAACTCTGCTCGAAAAGCATGTCGGCGGAATCGCCGGTGAGATCGGCGGCACCATCATCGACACGATTGCCCAGAATGCCGGTGTGTCGCCGGCCGAACTGCCGCGGCTGTCGGATGACAAGCTGGATGCAGCCGTCCGAACAACGGAAGACCAGGCGCCTGAGCTGGTCGCGCAGTGGAACATCCAGCAGGCACAGGCGATAGCACTCCAGAAAGCCGAGATGGATAAGGACGAGGCCACCTGGACGTGGGCATGGCGGCCAGCGTGGATGTGGTTCCTGGGCTTCCTGTGGCTCTTTCGCGCCATCGTGGTGCCTGTGGTGGACGCAGGCCTCGGATCAGATATGGCCGCCGCGCTGCCGCTCGATGCGCTGTTCTGGCTGACCACGGTGTTTTCCGGATTTTATATGGGTGGCCACACGCTGAAGGACGGCCTGTCGAAATGGCTGGGGCGTCCGCTTTGAAGCTCGGCAATGCAGCCTATGACCTTGCCGACGCGCTCGCCGAACAAGAGCGCGAAACCGCCATCCTTGCCGCGCGGAAAGCTCTTGCTCAATCGGGCTCGGCAATCTGCGTGGCCTGCCATGAAGATATCGACGCGGAGCGGCGTGCCGCCCTGCCATCTGCAAAACGGTGCCTGTCCTGTCAGCAGCGCCTGGAACGCTTCAGGAGACGTCAGTGATGGATCTCGCACCGCTCGTGCCATGGCTGAGCCTCGTGGCTCTTATGATTTCGGTCGGCTCCTCGATCACGATGTTTTTGACAAGCGGGGCCAAAAGCAACGCCGCGAAGCTCGCAGAGCATGAGCATCGTATTGCTCAGCTGGAAAACGACATCAGGCACATGCCGTCGAAAGAGAGCGTTCATCAGCTCCAGATCGACCTGACGGAAATGAAGGGCCAGATCGGCGTGATGGCCAAATCGTCCGAAGTAACCGAACGCACCACACGGCGCGTGGAAGAGTTCCTGCTGTCGAGAAAGGGGTGATGCGCGATGGATTATGACGAGTACCTGGTCAAGAACGCCCGTCTGGTCATCCTGAAGGAGCTTTCAAAGTGGCCGGATGGACGCCTTAACGAGGTAGATCTGACCATCGTGCTGGACACATTCGCCTATCGCCGGTCGCGCGAATGGGTGCGGACCCAGTTGCACAAGATGGCCGAGCTGGGCGCTCTCGTGACCGACCAGCGTGGCACGGTGCTGATTGCGACCATCACCCGCGCCGGCCTCGACCATGTGGAGCGTCGTTCGGTGATCGAGGGCATTGCCACGCCATCGCCGGGAGTCTGATATGGCGCGCGCGCCGGAAAGCAAGGGCCGAGGCCGCCTCTCCTCGATCGATCTCCTGCCTGAAGAGGCCGAGCCGGATGTCGTCTGGGCGGCCGAGGAGCTTCGTCAGGGCAAGCGTCTTCAGATCGATATTCTGGCCGAGTTCAACGCTCGCCTGGCGGATCGGGGCATTGGCCCGATCTCGCCTTCGGCTTTTGGCCGGTATTCGGCGCGCAAGGCGGTGCAATTTCGGGAGATGGACGAAATTCGCAGAATCTCTGCGGAGCTGTCGTCATCGCTCGGCACCGGTGGCGCGGACGAGCTGACGCTGGCCGTGTCGGCGATGGTCAAAAAGGCTGCCTACAAGATGCTGGAAGGCGGCAATCTTGACCCGAAATCGGTGATGGAGCTGGCTCGCGCCGTCCAGTCCGCAGCCTCTGCCTCGAAAATGTCGGCCGAACATCGCCGCCGTCTGGAAGAAGAGTACGAAGCGAAGCTCAAAAAAGCCGTCGACGATGTCAAGGATGCGGTCACGGACGTGGTGCGAAAGGCCGGCGTGACGCCTGCCACCATGGATGAAATCCACCGCCGCCTCGGAGTGATCTGATGGGCCGCGCCCGTTGTATTCCTGCAAACCCCGATGCCATTTTCCTGCCCTATCAAGGCAAATGGGTCACCGACAATTCCCGGCTGAAGCTGATGGAAAAAGGCCGGCAAATCGGCCTGTCATGGTCCACGGCCTATGCGACTGTCTCCCGCACCGCGATGATCGTCGCCAAGCGCGACCAGTGGGTTTCGTCGCGCGATGACATTCAGGCCCGCCTGTTTCTGGAGGATTGCAAGCTCTGGTCGGGCATCCTTGATATCGCGGCGCAGGATCTCGGCGAGCAGGCGATCGATCCAAAAAGCAAGGATACGGCCTATGTGCTGCGGTTCGCGAACGACCGCCGCATCAACTCCATGAGCTCCAATCCGGATGCACAGGCCGGTAAGCGCGGCGGCCGTGTGCTCGATGAGTTTGCCCTGCATCCCGATCCGCGCAAGCTATGGACTATCGCCTATCCCGGCATCACATGGGGCGGGTCGATGGAGGTCATATCCACCCATCGCGGCTCACACAATTTTTTCAATCAGCTTGTGCGCGAGGCGCGCGAAGGTGGGAATCCGAAGAAGATCAGCCTTCATCGGGTCACCCTTCAGGATGCTCTTGATGACGGATTCTTGTGGAAGCTTCAGCAGACACTACCCGCCGATGACGAGCGGCAGGAGATGGACGAAGCCCAGTATTTTGAATGGGTGAAGGCCGGGTGCGCAGACGAGGAAAGCTTTCTGCAGGAATACATGTGCCAGCCGGCCGACGACGATGCGGCCTTTCTGGAATATGATCTGATCGCGGCGTGTGAATACCCGACCAACGTCAATTGGTCTGCCATCGAGGGCGGTGAGCTCTATGCCGGCATCGATATCGGCCGCAAAAAGGACCTGACGGTGCTGTGGATCGTCGAGAAACTCGGCGACGTCCTCTACACCCGCCATGTCGAGGCGCTCCAGAACATGAGCAAACCCGAGCAGGAAAAGGTGCTTTGGCCGTGGCTGGAGCGCTGTCGCCGTACCTGCATCGACGCAACCGGCCTTGGTATCGGCTGGGCTGATGACGCCCAGGCGAGATTCGGGAGCTATGCGGTGGAAGCCGTCACCTTCACACAGCGCAGCAAAGAGGCGCTGGCCTATCCGGTCCGTTCGAAGATGGAGGATCGACGGCTGCGTATCCCGTTCAATAAACAGATCCGCGCAGATCTTCGATCTGTGACAAAACAGGTGTCGGCGGGCGGCAACATCCGTTTCACGGCCGAGCGCACCGCAGACGGCCATGCTGACCACTTCTGGGCTCTGGCGCTGGCGATCGACGCCGCTGCCAGCATATCGGGCGACATCGGTGTCGGTCTTGTCGGTGCACGCCAGTCCACGTCCGATCTGGCGTCGTTCGTGGATGCGGATGGAAGCCAGACGGACTCCGGCCCGCGCGCCGATCTTTCCGATTTCATGAGGATGTAGGCCATGGCCGTTGAAAAGCGCGAGATAGCGACGATTGCCTCCGACCCTCATGTCGCGGCGTTTCAAAACATGCTGCAACCTTCGGATGAAACCCTGCTGGCGCGCGGCGGGGCGAAGGGCGTGGCGCTCTATGACGAGATCCGCCGCGATCCGCATGCGTTTTCCGTGCTGCAGAAGCGCAAGGCCGAAGTTTGCTCGCGTGAATGGAACGTCTTCGAGGCGTCGGAACGCAGGCTCGACCGCAAGGCCGCCGAGTTGGTCCGCTCCCAGCTGAACGGCATCGACTTCGATCGTCTGACGCGCGGCCTGATGGGGGCGGTCCTGAAGGGATTTGCCGTCGCTGAGGTTATGTGGGGCCTTGTCGACGGTGTCTGGACTGTGCGCACGATCAAGGTGCGCAAGCAGCGCCGGTTCCGTTTCACCATTGACGGAGAGCTTCGGCTTCTCACTCGATCGAGCGGCATGGACGGCGAGCCGGTGCCGGGTCGAAAGTTTATCGTCCATCGTCATTCGATCGACGATGACGATGATGATCCCTACGGCGTTGGTTTGGGATCTGTGCTCTATTGGCCGGCGTGGTTCAAACGACAGGCGCTGGCGACGTGGTTACGTGCGACGGAACGGTTCGCGGCACCGACAGTTGATGCGACGTATGAGGGGTCCTACGACAAGAAAAAGCAGGACGAAATATTGGCAGCAGTCCGGCGTATGGGCTCCGACGCCGGCATCGCTCACCCGGAAAACGTCAAGCTTGAGCTGCTTGAAGCTGCCAACAGCGGTGGCGGAAACTTTCTGGAGGCGCTCAATCGCTACCTGGACGAAATGATGTCGGAGGCGGTGCTGGGCGAAACGCTTTCGACCAATTCCGGTGAGCGCGGCGCGCGCTCATTGGGCGAGATCCACAATCAGGTGCGGCTTGCCATTGCAAAAGCTGACGCCGACCTGATCAGCCAGACCCTGAAACAGACGCTGGTGCAATGGATCGTCGAACTGAATATGCCGGGCGCATCGGTGCCGAACGTATGGCGCGACTTTGCCGAAGCCGAAGATCTCGATAACCGTGTGGAGCGCGACAAGAAGATTTCGGAGATGGGCTATCGGCCGAAGGATGTGCAGTACATCAACGACACCTATGGCGGCGACTGGATCGAGGCGCGGCCCGCGCCTCCCGCTGATGATCAGTCAGAACAGAAGCCTCCCACGGCATCGGAGACATCCGCCCTGGACGCATTGTTTGCCGATCGGGAGGAACCGGAACCAGACGAATCCCGATCCCTTGCAGATCAGCTGGACACATTGGCAGCTCCGGCGGTCGATGCCATGATCGAGGCGATCCGCGCGGAGGTTGACGCCGCCGTGTCGTTTGACGATCTGGCGAACAGGCTGGCGGCGCTCAGTTCACAGATCGGTATTGATGATCTCGCCGCCCTCATGGAGCAGGCGACGATCGTGGCCGAGCTGCGCGGCAGAGAGAGCGTGCTTGACGAGGCGCGGGATGGCGCCTGAGCCCCGGCAGATACCCTTTGGCGAGGCGATCGACTTCCTGCAAGGCAAGGTCAACCTGCCGACCAGGCGCTATGATGACCTTCTGCGCGGAGCGCATGCACGTGCATTTTCGGTGGCGGGCGTGACCCGTGATGACATGCTGGCCGACTTCAGGGCCGCCGTCGAAAAAGCGCGCGAACAAGGGACCGGACTTCAGGAATTCCGGAAGGACTTCGACGCAATCGTCGACCGTACCGGCTGGAAGTTCCGAGCTCCGGGAGCCACTGAAGAAGAGCGGCGGGCATGGCGCGCGCGCATCATCTACACCGCCAATATGCGCACCAGCTATATGGCTGGACGTTACAAGCAGATGACCGATCCCGACGTGCTGCGTTATCGCCCCTGGTGGCGGTACAAGCACAGCGGCGCGCTGCATCCGCGCCATACGCATCTGACTCTGGACGGCAAGGTGTTCGCCGCCTCAGACCCGATCTGGCGCGTCTACTTTCCACCTAACGGGTTTGGGTGCGGTTGCGATGTCGAGGCACTTTCCAACCGGCAAATGAAGGCAATGGGCAAGGATGGCCCTGACGAATGGCCGCTTGGCGAGCCGTACGAGGGCATCGACCCGCGCACCGGCGAAACCGAAATCCGTTATCCTGGCATCGACCGTGGCTGGGAATACAATGTAGGCCAGTCATGGCTGGACGGCATCGTGCCTGGTGAGCTTCGCCAGCCTCTTCCGGCATATGGCACCAACGCGACGATCAGCGACCTGCCGCCGATGCCTGATGCCCTGCCCGTTCCCGCCACAACGCTGATGGGAAATGATCTTCCGGCCCAGCACTATGTGGATGCATTTCTGGGAGCCTTCAGCATCCCGCCTGGCGAGGCCGGGTATTTTCGCGATCGCTCGGGCGGCATCGTGACGATCGGCGCGTCCATGTTCGAACAGCGCGATCCGGACGGCAACGTTGTCGCGCTGAAATCCACCAAGCGAGGGCGCGGTCAATACACTTTGCTGCTGGCGGATACGATCATGAATCCAGATGAAATCTGGGTGGATTGGGCTGCGGTGGCAAGCGGTGTGGTGCTGCGCCGGGCCTATCTCAAGCGCGTTTTTCTGCCGGATGGAAAGCAGCTTCTTGTGCGCTTTGAATGGACTTCGAAGGGCTGGACAGCCGTTACCGGTTTCGACAGCACGGAAACATATCTGGCCAGGTTGCGGAGCGGGGCGCTGTTGTATCGGCGGTCGTAAAGGCGGGTGTCCATCGGCCTGGACACCCGCACATCCACAGACCTACGGAGGGCAGCCGAGCCTCAGTCAGTGGACATCCGAAATATAATAGCCCCAGACGGGCAGGCATACAAGGACAGGCGCGAATGGTCGGCACAGTGCTTAAGGTCGAGTTGGGGCAGAGCGACGACGCCCTTGCACGGATGCTTGCGGCAGCCAGTGATCTGAGACCGGCCCTGAAGAACATCGGCGAGGCGCTGCGGCAGTCGACGCTTGATCGCATCGAGCGCGAGGTGTCGCCGGATGGCACCGCGTTTGCACCGCTCAATCCGCTCTACGCCGAGACCAAGAAAGGCCCCGGCAAGCTTCGTGGCGAAAGCCGGACGCTCTCCGAGATCGTTTGGCAGCTTGCTGGCGACGAAGCGGTCGAAGTCGGAACCAACGCCATCTACGGTGCGATCCACCAGTTCGGCGGGGTCATCCAGGCGAAGAACGCGCCTGCCCTGATCTTCTCGATGGGCGGCGAACACTTCGCGGTCAAGAGCGTGACCATCCCTGCTCGACCGTATCTGGGGCTGAGCAAGGAAGACGAAGAGGAGATCCTCGCAATCGTTGCCGATCATTTTGAGGTTGATGAAATGCCGGGGGCGGAGTGAAGCCCTCACGATTGCTCACAGAGCGCGATGATCGGTCGGGGATGGCCCGATGGCCGCAGAAGCTCGGAGTGGCGTTGCTACCCCGTTTAAAACCGATTTTAGGGCTGGTTCTATTCCACTTGTCACTCGACCTTGCCGGTGGCCGGCCGCTCCGGTACGTTGAAAGCCACTTCGCTCGCTAGCGTCACCGTTTCGGTCGCTGCCTCTTCCGACCATCCCGCGATCGTCATGCTACCCTTGGGGAGCATGGTTTGTGCTGTCCTGTCGCGGCAATCTCGGCCTCATGAAGCCGTTCGAAATCTTCCGCACTGGTCGTCACACCTCCTCGCAGGGCGATACCTTGTCGTTTTCCGACACGGACCTGTCGGCGATCGCTGGCAGCTACGACACATTACTCCATCATGCTCCGATCGTTGTCGGCCATCCGAAGCAGGATGCACCTGCCTATGGCTGGGTGGATGCCCTCGAAGTCGTGGGCGACCGGCTGGTGGCGAGGCCTGCTAACGTCGACGCTGCATTTAGCGATCTGGTGCGTGAGAAGAAGTTCCGGAAGGTTTCGGCGGCGTTCTATCCGCCCAATGCCGCCAACAACCCGACGCCCGGCTCCTATTACCTGCGCCATGTCGGTTTCCTCGGTGCGGCCGCGCCGGCCGTGAAAGGCCTCAAGCCTGTCGAATTTGAAGACGGTGAAGTCGTCATTGAGTTCGGAGAGATCGAGTTCTCTGAGTGGCGTCAGGCGTGGGCCTTTGACGCGGCTGCACGGATGTTTCGCCGCCTGCGAGACTGGATGATCGAAACCAGCGGTGTCGAAGCGGCCGACAAGGCGGTGCCGGCATGGGACGTCGACCAGCTCGCGCAAGCCGCCGCCGATCTACGGGCTGAAGAGGCCCTGAAGGAAAAGCCGGCGTTTGCCGAACCGCACGCTGAACCTGAAACCACGGAAGGAAACGATATGGAGACTGCGGCCGAACTTCAGGCCCGCGCAGACGCTCTCGCAGCGCAGGAAGCGGCTTTTGCGGAGAAAGAACGCAAGGCCCGCGATGCCGAGGACGCCAGTTTCGTTGACGGCATCGTCCAGGCCGGGCGGTTGCCGATCGGGCTGCAGGCAACTGCAACCGCACTCTTTGCCGACCTTGGCGAAGAAGAGCTGACCTTTGCTGACGGTGACGAGACCCGGAAGATGACGCCCCGCGCTGCGTTCCGGGATCTGCTGGAAAAGCTGCCTGTGCCTGTGGTCACCGATGAGCTCGCCAGGGGCGATGCCGTCGACTTCTCGGACGTCGAGCAGATCTCGGCCGCCATCAACGACGAAATCAAGGCTGCATCGGACAAGGGCGAGAAGATCTCCTCGGCCGAAGCCGCGATGCGCCTGAAGAACCGGAGCAAGTGATGAACCCGTTTATCAAAACCTTTGTGGCTGCGGGCGCGATCGCACATCAGCGCCTCGTCGCCTTCACGGATGTCGACGGCGAGCTTGTCCAGGCGACTGCCGGCAGTGATCGCATCGCAGGCATTCTCGACACGCCCGGTGGTGCGCTCGCGGGTCAGCGCATCGACGCGATCCTGTTCGGGCCTGCCGAGGTCGAGTTCGGCGGCACCGTCAAGCCCGGCGAATTCATCACGTCCGATGCGGACGGCAAGGCTGTCGCCGCCGTACCTGCCGCAGGCGCAAACAGCCACGTTGCGGGCCGCGCCCTTACCAATGCCGTTTCGGGAGACATCGCCCGGACCATGATCAACCCCGGACTGATTCAGGGCGCCTGATCCAGCCCGTCGCCCTCAAGGAGCCCTTATGAGCGGATTTCCGTTTCCCGTATCGCCGGAACTGACCGGCATCGTCGTCGCCTATCAGAATGCGGAATACATTGCCGACCGGGTTCTGCCGCGGCTGAACCCGCTGCTTTCCAAGCAGCTCTTCCAGTACATGAAATTCGATTTCGGGCAGGCGATCACGGTGCCCGACACCAAGGTCGGCCGCAAGGGTGAGCCGAACACGGTCGAGTTCTCCGGCACGGAGGTCGAGGGTTCGACCAAGGACTATGGCCTGGACGATGTCGTGCCGATCGATGACATCCAGAATGCTCCGAAAGGTTACGACCCCAAGGCATTCGCCGCCCAGCGCCTGATGGACCTCGTCATGCTCGATCGCGAGGTGCGTGTCGCCGGCAAGGTGTTCAACCCGGCGACTTATTCGGCCACGAACAAGAAGGCGCTCGCCGGCTCTTCGATGTGGTCCGATCCGACCAGCAATCCGATCGCTGACATCGAGGACGCGGCCGACAGCATGATCATGCGCCCCAACATTGCTGTCATGGGCCGCAAGTCCTGGTCGAAACTGCGTCAGCACCCGAAGATCGTTTCTTCGCTTTCGGCATCCGGAACCGAGAACGGCATCGCCAACAAGCGGGCCGTGGCCGAGCTGTTCGAGCTCGACGACATCATCGTCGGCGCGAGCTGGCTCAACAGCGCCAAACCCGGCCAGTCTGTCCAGCGCGTGCGTGTCTGGGGCGGTCATTGTGCGCTGCTTCGCCGCGAAAACCTCGCCAGCTCGATCAATCAGGTTCCGACCTTCGGCTGGACGGCGCAGTACGGAACCCGCGTATCGGGTGATATTCCCGAGCCGAAGGCCGGCCTGCGCGGCGCGGTGCGTGTGCGTGCGGGCGAGAGCGTCGAAGAGGTGATTTCGGCTCCCGACCTCGGTTTCCTGTTCTCGAACGCGGCGTAAGGGGCTGGCGTCGGTTCGACGCGCGCCGCAGGCCCGCCGGTTTCGGCCGGCGGGTCCTTTGGAAGAAGCCGCTGGCGGCTCCTTCTCAAGGACCCGGAGAAAGACATGGCAAAGCAGAAAATCCAGACCAGCGGCGACGACCGCGAAAAGCTGATTGAGAGCGCGAAGTCGGGCATCGAGACGGCTACGGAGAGCCTCGAAAAGGCCGGCGCGGAGTTTAAGGCCGCTTCGACCGCTGAAGAAAAAGCGGCAGCGCAGACAAAAATCGATGCGGCCGGCGAGCTCATCAAGCGCCATGAAAAGGCGCTCGAAGCCCTGATGAACCCGAAGGGGGCCGACGAGCGCAACACCGGCGATGACAAGTCTGCTGAGCGGAAGCGGGACTTCATCGTCGCGTCGCCCATCAAGCTGGATGGCAGGGGGTACGAGGAAGGCGACACGATCTCCCTCGACAAGCCGACCTTTGACCAGCTGTACCCGCTCGGCGTGATCGCCGGGCAGGCCTGAGAATATCAGGGGACGCGATCCGACCCCCGAACCTCCCGAGCAGCGCCGGACGATCGTCCGGCTGGGATCGCCGCCCGGTTGGATGCCGGGCACATGAATAACCCGGAGGCGGCTCTGGTACGGCTCGCGAGGCTCCCAGCACCCTTTGGGATCGGCATGACGGTGCCGTGTAGGGGCTCAGCCCGGCCGCCGCATTCACTTTGGAGATGGTCGTTGTTCTACGTCTTCTTTCTCTTGGCGATTTGCGCCTTTGTTGGTTTCGGCATCCAGAGCCTTCGCAAGAGCGGCCATGGCATGGTCTATGCGGCTGTGCTGTGCCTGATATGGCTGACGGCCGCCGCCTGGTGGGATGGCGCTCTATGAGCTACGCCAGCCAGCAAGACCTGGTCGAACGCGCCGGCGAGGCCGAAATCAACGAGGTCGCCGATCGCGACGGCAACGGCGCTCCCGATCCTGATGTGATCGAGGCGGCACTGTTTACGGCGGATGAACGCATCAACAGCTATCTCGCAGTGCGCTATCGCACTCCGCTTGCCCTGCCTGCGCCCGTTGTCATCGGATGGGCGGTTTCGATCGCGCGCTATTTCCTGCATCGCGACGGGGCACCCGATCACGTTGTGCGCGACTATCGGGATGCAATCGCGGAGCTGAAGGAAGCCGCCGGCGGCCGCCTCGCGGTGCCGGACGCCGAAGGGCTGTCGCCTACACCATCATCCAGCGGGTCAACCTCGGCCACCGGAACACCGCCAGCGTTCACAAGGGACAATCTGGAGGGCTGGCTGTGATCGGCGATGTCGTTGACAGGCTGGAGACCATGGCACCATCGCTGACCTCGATCGGCGTGGCCGAGGATCTGGAGGCTATCAGCCGTGGTGTTGCTCCGAAAAACGGCGCGGCGTTCGTTTTGCCGTTTCAGGAGCGTCCGGAAGAAACCGCCTACATGAGCGGCGGTTTCAGTCAGCGTATTGCGGTGCTGTTCCTGGTCGTGTTCGTGCTGCGTCGCGCCGACGATACCAGAGGCGCGCAGCGAGCCGGCAGCTTTGATCTGTTCAAGGGCGAAATCGAGACGGCGCTCGCCGGCTGGTCGCCCGATCCTGACAACAACGACCTTTTTGAGCTGGCCGCTGGCCGGTCAGCCTCACTCGGCAATGGCGTCACCGTCTACGTCCAGACGTGGCGGACCAGCCGCTATCTGCGCGCAACGTGAAAGGACAGCACATGACCGACAAGCCGTACCAGGAGCGGAAGGGCGGGAGCTACATCCGCGAAATGGAAACCGGAAAGCTGATCCCGGCCGGAGCCGCGAAGGCTGCCGAACCGAAGCCAGACTCGCCGGCCGACCAGCCGAAGAAAGGAAAGTAAATGGCTACGCGTTTTGAACGAAAGCTGGTGGTTGCCGCCAAGATCGAGGCAACATACGGCACAGATGCTGCGCCGACCGGTGCGGCCAACGCCATGCTGATGACCGATGTCGCCCTGACGCCCATGGCAGGGAGCGAGGAAAGCCGGGCGCTGCTCCTGCCGTACCTCGGCAATCAGGGTGTCATCCTGACCGGCGATCACACGATCCTTGAAGGGTCGATCGAGATCGCCGGGTCCGGCACCGCTGGCGATGCGCCGGAATACGGCCCGATGCTGCGGGCCTGCGGCCTGCAGGAGGTGATAGATGCTGGCGTATCGGTCACCTATGCGCCGGTATCTACCGCCTTCGAGGCGATTACGATCCACTATAACCTCGACGGTGTCCGGCACATCATGCTTGGTGCGCGGGGCAACGTTTCGTTTGAGCTGACGCCACAGCGTATCCCGCGCTATCGTTTCCGCCTGCTCGGCCTGTCCGGCACGATCACGGATCAGCCGCTGCCAGCAGTGACCCACTCCGGTTTCGTCAAGCCGGTGGTGGTCAACAAGGCCAATACCAGCCTGTCGTTCGCCGGAGTCTCGCCGCCGATCGAGCGCCTGTCGTTCGATCTTGGTCATCAGGTCGAGCCGCGCCTGCTGATCAATTATGAGGGCATCGAGATCGTCGACCGTCAGGCTTCCGGATCTGTCACCGTGCAGGCCGGTACGCTCGCCGAGAAAAACTGGTTTGCGATGGCGCAGGACAGGACGCGCGGTGTGCTGGCGCTGGAGCATGGCAAGACGGCCGGAAACATCGTCGGCGTCGTCGGCCCGCAGGTCGAGGTCGGCCGGCCGACACAGGGCGCAACGCAGGGCATCGCCAATTACACCCTCCCCCTGATGCTCATTCCGGACGCCGGCAACGACGAGCTTGGCATCATCATCAAGTAGGCGGCGGCTTCGGCCGCAGCCCGTTTCAACCTCGCTTCAAAGGGTCTTTAAACGCCATGAAATTCGTTCCGACCGCCGAATACACCTACTGGTGGCCGATCAAGGTCAGGTTGCCGCATCCGGAAAAATCCGGCCAGTGGATGGTCGAGTCCTTCGAGATGCAGTTTGTCGCCATCGACCAGGACAAGGCGCAGGCGATCGCCGACGAAATCGGTGAGATCAAAGATGTCAAAGACCGGCAGGCGCGCGAGCACGATCAGTTGCTCAATGCCTGCCGAGACTGGCGAGGCGTTGTCGACAACGACAAACAGCAGGTCCCGTTCTCGCAGGAGTTGCTCGTCACCATGCTCAAGACTGGCCCCTGGTACCGGCAAGGCATCTACGAATCCTATGCACGGTCTTTGTTTTCCGATGAGGTCCGAAAGGGAAACTGAAGGAGGTCGCGCGGTCATGGGCGCACGCGCGATCCGGGAGAGTCGATAGCCGCCGCCCGGTCACCATTGATGAGGCCGACGCGGCTGCCTTCGCGGAATTTGGCGTGATGGTCGAGTCGGAAGTGGAAGAGGATACCGTCGAGGTGTGGCAGGCGAACTGGCCATCCGTTTTGCTTTTTTTGCGGCTCGAAACGCAGTGGCGTTGCGTGGCGCGCGGCATGGGCGGCATCCTGCATTGGCTGGGCCTCGACTATGCCGCTGCAGCTGCTCTCCTTGATCAGCGGACGCGCCGCGAAAAGCGCGGCCGTCCCGCCCGCAGGCTGCTCGATGATCTGCGCATCATGGAGCGCGAGGCATTGACGGTTATGAATGCGGGTGACGCATGACGCTCAATGTCGCCCTCGTCATATCCGGCGATGCATCCGGTGCCCGGCAGGCGGTCCAGCAAACCTCGGCTGACATGCGCGGGCTCAGCGGCGATGCGCGCCAGATGTCTTCGGCGATCACAGCCGCCAACGATCAGGCGGCAGCGGCCTCGGAGCGCGTCACCCGCACCCTGATCGGCCAGACCACCGCCCAGCGCAACCTGCAGGCGGCCGTCGCCTCCTTTGCTGGCGTCCGCAACCCGGTTGACGATGCGAGCTATCGGCAGCGCTCGGCCGACATCGCGGCCTATGGCAACCAGCTCGACCAGCTCCGCGCAAAATACAATCCGCTCTATGCGGCCGAGCAGGCGCATATTCGCAATTTGGCCGAGATCGACCGCGCGCTACGCGTTGGCGCGCTCGGCGAAAACGAGCATGCCGAGGCGGTGCGCCGCGCGGCGGCCGCCTACGAAATGCAGGTTGCCGGCCTCGACCAGGTCGCCGCCCACGCGCTTGCTGCCAAGCTTCAGCTTGCGGAGTTTCAGCGGCAGGCGCTGGCCGCGCGAGAGCAGCAAAAAGCCGATCAGGCACAGGTTCGGGTCAACCAGCTGCTGGGTGTGCGAGATCCACGCAGCATGGCGGGAAGCGCAGAGGCCTCAGCTGCCACCTTCCTTGCGTTTCCGGATGCGCAGGAGGGCGCGAAGAACATCGGCCTCGCCAGCCATGAAATGACGAACCTGACCTACCAGATGAACGACATCGTCATGATGCTCGCATCGGGGCAGTCGCCTTTCATGATGATGATGCAACAGGGTTCGCAGGTCACACAGATCATGGGCCAGCGGGGGCTTGGCGAAATTCTACCTGCGATAGGGTCCGCCCTGCGCAGTCTGATTTCTCCGACTACTCTGTTGCTTGCCGGCGTAACGGCTGCCGGATACGCGGGCTACTATGCATTCAGGTCGATGGTGCCTGAAGTTAAGTCCCTTGACGAGGCTCTGGCCGATCATCTTGAGAAATTGCGAGCGGTAGAGCAGGGTTATGAAAATCTGCCGAATGCCGTGCGCGGTGCAGGAAAAGCCTCAGGCGCCGTTCTCGCCTTCCAGTCACAACAGGCTATCGAGGAGCTTCGAAAGTCCTTCAATGCGGGTGTAGGCGGTGCGGACTTCATCAAGTATTTCACTGAATCGTCCTTGTTCTCTGGCCGCGAAGATATCACCGGCACCGGTCGCTCTGTTGGAATGGAGTTTTCAGATTTAGGTCTGGAAGAACCTGTAAGGCGATTCATCGACAGTGTCGTCAAAGGCTATCCTGCTGTTGCCCAGTTCAATCAGGAACTGGCGACGATGGGGCAGGCCCCGGAAGCCACCAATTACCTTAAGGAAAAAATCGCAGATATCCTTGAGTTCACAGGCGCGATGGGTGAAGCGCAAGCTGCCATTCAGGCTTACGATCGCAACATCGGTCCGGGTGGCATGCTACGTGGCGGTGGCGATTTTGCGCGCCGCGACATGGACATTTACGAACGATGGAGAAAGGAAGAAAACCGCACCCTAAACCAGATGCGCACCAGTCATGCGGCTGATCTTGCCGACTTGATAGCGCGTTCTCCAGCCGAACGATCCGCTGCCGCCAAGCAGCGTGAACGCGCGGCTATGTTGGGGCAGGAATATTCCGGTGAAGTGCAGCGCCTGCGAGCAGAGCAAGCGGCGGCGCTGGAACTGGCGAGGGCGTATCGGGAGTTGGAAGGTGCGCAGCGCCAGAGGCAGCGCGCTCTGGATGAAACCCTCACTTCGGCGCGTCTCGATGTTGAGCTGATTGGCACCAACGCTGCCGAAACCGCCCGCCTGCGCATGGAACATGAGCTGACCCAGCAGGTGCGCGCTGCCGCAGCCGAGGCCAACATTGATGAGGATGAGGCAGAGCTTGCGCTAATCCGCCAGAAGTCGGCGGAGTACGGCCGGCTGATCGCTTTGCAGAGCGCGCGCGAGCTGTTGCGCGACCAGGGCGAGGATATGCAGCGGCTGCGTGTCGAGCATGCGCTGCTCGGCACATCGGTCGCCTTGCGGAATCGACTGATCGAGCGCATGGAGATCGAGCAGGAAATCCGCCGCCGTGGCATCGACACCGTGGGCGAAGAAGCCGCCCGCCTGCGCGAAAACGCCGAGGCTCTGGCCGATGCCCGTACCGAGCTGGAGCGTCAAAGCGATGCCTGGGACACGGTGCGCAACGCCGGAGAGAGCGCGATCGACGGCATCTTTGACCGGCTCATGGACGGCGACTGGAAAGGCGCGCTCAAATCGCTGAGCGACGAAATCCTTAAAACCTCGCTTGAACTGACCGCTAAAAACCCGATTAAAAACGCGCTCTTTGGCACCAACTATGGCACCGGTGCGGATCTCGGATCTGGCTGGCTGTCGCGGCTGCTTGGCGGTGCTGACAAGAGCGCGGCCGACAATGTGGCGTCGATCCTCGGCGGCAGCTCTGTCGGGGCGATGACGGTCAGCGCCGGCGTCGTCAACATCAACGGCAATCTCGGCGTCGGCGGCGGGCTCGGCTCTCTGGGCGACAATATCAAGCGGCTGCTCGGCGGCGCGAACGACAACGCCCTGCCGGCAGGCGATGCCGGCGTGATGTCGCGCATCTGGAATTTCTTCTCGGGCAAGGGTCTCCAGTCGCATCAGGTTGCCGGCATCATGGGCAACATAGGCGCGGAGAGCGGATTTAATCCGTCCGCGCTCAATCCGTCTTCCGGTGCCTATGGGCTATTTCAGCACCTCGGATCCCGGCTCACTGGCCTCGGCGGCGGTGCCGGGCTGCAACAGCAGCTGGAGTTTGCCTGGCAGGAGCTGCTGACCTCCGAAAAAGGCGTCCTGAAGAACCTTTTGTCTTCGACCAATGTGCGCGAGGCGACCAGCGCCTTTGCAGGATTCGAGCGCGCGGAAGGCTGGAGCAAGGCAAACCCGGAAGGCATCGCCCTGTGGGAGCGCCGCCTGCAAGGTTCCGAGGCCGCGCTGGAGCGCTTCGCGGGCACCGCTGGTCAGGCAACGCAGGATCTCGGACAGTTCGGCGGCGGGCTTGGCAAGCTCGGCGAAGCACTCAACCAGTTCCCATCCGCACCGGGCGGTGGTGGCGGTTTACTCAACAGTTTGCTCGGTGGCGGTCTCAACAAAGCATTTGCCGGAACATCAGCCTTCAGCTGGCTGTCATCAAATCCGGGCGGCTACATCGGCCTTTACTCGGATGGTGGCTGGACTGGCCCCGGTGCCAAGGATCAGCCGGCCGGCATCGTGCATGCTGGCGAGATTGTCTGGTCGCAGGCCGATATTGCCCGTGCTGGCGGCGTTGCAGTGGTCGAGTCGATGCGCCTTGGCCGTGCCGGTTATGAGACTGGTGGCGTGGTCGAGGGCGGCTATCCCGTATCGGCCCCGGCACATCAGCGCATTGGCGGCGTCGGTGGCGGGCTCAACGTGCGCTTTGAGGTGGTCGATCGCGCCGGCGTCACCATCGAGCAGTCCGGCGAAGCTTATCAGGACGGCAATGGCGACATGACCATCCCGTTGCTAGTCAATGAGATCGAGGGCCGCATGGTGTCATCCATGCAGAACGGCCCGCTCGGCCGCGCGACGGCGTCAACGTTCGGACTTGCGAGGCAGACGCGATGAGCTTGCCGGTCTGGCCCGCCAACATCCAGCACCGCCCGATGCGGCCATCGTTTCGGCTCGCCGAACCGCATGTGCCACATCACGAAACCGAGTTCGAGGGCGGTGCCGATCGCCGCCGCCCGCGCTCCACAGTGCGCCGCCAGCTCTACTCGATCGTCTGGCACTGGGAGGATGCCGAGTTCGGGCGTTTCGAGGCCTTTTATCATCGCACGCTTGGCGAAGGTGCCATGCAGTTCACAATGCCGTTTTTCCTTGTTGGCGGCTACGTCACCAGCACCTGCAAGTTCAAGGGCTCGTACGAGGTGACCCGCCCGAACCGCTTTCGGCAGGTCTCGGCGCAGCTCTATGTCTACGGAGGCGCTTGATGGCTGACATCTGGGATGCTGCGATTGCTGAGGCCCGCTCTAGCGCCTCGATCGACACCTTCGAGATCGAGGGTATCGAGCTGACTCACCCGGCATGGGTGGGCGAGGACAGCCTCCCCGGCGCATTGCGCCTGGTCCTCGACAAGCGCGACTGGCAACTGACGCATGAGGCGGATGCGCCGCTCCATGCCGGCCAGTCCGTAACCTATCGCCAGACAGGCATGCAGATAATTCGGCCCGACCAGATGGAGGGCCAGACCGGCGAGGTGCGCCTGTCGTTTGATTTCGTCTCGCGCGAGATCCTGCCGTGGGTCGATAAGGCTCTGTCCATGCGTGCCGATGGCACGCTGCGGTTTCGCGTCTGGCTTGCCCGGCGCAACCTGACCACCGGAGCATGGACAGTGTCAGGGCCGCCCCTCGAAGTCCTCAAGGGGCTGATCATTCGGGATCTGCGCGCCACCGCCACGTCGATCGAGGTAACGGCGGCATTCAAAGACTTGGTCAATGTCGGCTTCCCGCGCCGGCGCTTTGTCCAGGACGATTTTCCGGGGCTGTTTTGAGGAGAGATACGATGACCAAAGGCACAACAATAGTAATGACGCATCCATCCGGGTCGCGAATCATCATGACTCCCACTGGTTTGAGTTTTGAGAACGTTCAGCTCTCCTTGGAGGACAACTCCCAAGAACTCCTTCTAAAGCCGAACAATTATCTGTCTCCTGAGTGGCCGGATGAGAATAAGAAACTTGTCCACGACTGGCGCGCGTATATCTCGGCGGATTTGCGGCAAATGTGGGATGGGTTCTGCGCGACGCAGAAGCGTGCTCTGGCCGAGAATGCGCAGACGATAGCCGATGGCGAGGAATGGGACTGATCTTATGATCGTCGCAACCGCCGCCCGCGCCGCCCATGTCAACGCATTGCTCGGCCGAGCCTACCTTGCCGGTGGCATGGGGCCGGATGCCTACGATTGCTACGGCCTCGCGCGCCACCTTCAGGCGGAGTTCTTCGCCCGCGACCTGCCCATTTTCCAGCTCCCGGCCGAGGCCGGCCGTTTCGCGATCGCCTCGGCCATCACCGTGCATCCGGAGCGCCAGCGCTGGCGCGCTATAGCCCATCCGTTCGACGGGGCAATGGTCGTGATGGCGCGGCAGGATTGCGGTTTTCATCTCGGCGTCTGGCTCGCCCTCGATGGCGGCATCATCGTCCACACACTGGAGCAAACTGGCGTTGTCGCCGAGACCCCGTTTCACCTGTCGAGTCCAGCCGGCCGCTGGCGCCTGGAGTATTTCGTGGCGGAGGCATCATGCAACCCCGCGTCCTGATCCTCTCATCTGCTCTCGACACCGCGCCGCGCTCGTTCCATCTGGCGCGGCCAATGACGGTCGCAGAGGTGGTCGAGGCACGGCAGGTGGAGCTCGATCTCCCGACGATTGCCGTCATCAGCGATGCCGCCGGCGTCAGCCGTCCCGTGATGCGTGGCGAGTGGCATGTGCGGCAGGTCACACCGGGCCACCAATTGGCGTTCGTTCCGGTGCCGGCTGGTGGGTCGCTCAAGTCAATCCTGTCGGCCGTCGCGGGTATCGCACTGGCTGTCTTTGCTCCATGGGCGGCCGGCGCGCTTGCCGGTGTCATGGGCCTCACGGCGGGCACGGCAGCTTTCAACATCGCGTCGGGACTGATCGGTGCCGGCATCATGATCGCCGGTCAGTTTGTCCTTAACCGGCTCCTGCCACAGCAGAGCAATACGGGCCTGACGGCCGAGAGCGTTTACACGGCGCGCGCCTCAAGCAACCGGGCCATGCCAAACGAGGTTATCCCTGTCCTCTATGGCCGGTTGCGCTATGCGCCGCCCTATGCGGCGCGGCCCTATGCAGAGTTTGTCGACAACGATCAGTATCTCTATCAGCTCCACTGCCTATCGGTCGGTCATGTTGATCCGGAGCGATGGGAGATCGGCGACACGCTGGTGTGGACGGGATCGGGTGGGTTTCAGGGATCGTTTGCAGGCGGCGACACCAAGATCGAGATCGTCCGGCCGGGTGGCGAGATCAAGCTGTTTCCCGCCAATGTTGTTTCGGCTTCGACCGTGGATGGTCAGCAGGTACCGGATGCTCCGGAATGGCTGGGGCCGTTTGCCGTGTCCGCGCCCGGCACCAAGGTCAACCGCATCGCCTGCGACTATGTTTTTCCGCTGGGCCTCGTCCATATCAACAAAAAGGGCAAAGCTTCGCATGTCAGCCGCACGGTGACAGCGCAGTATCGGCGCATCGACAACAGCGGTAATTCGATTGGTTCATGGTCCAACCTGTTTTCGGTGACGCACAACGCGGCCACCCGCACCCCGCAGCGGTTTTCGAAATCCGCGGATGTGCCCAATGATCGCTATGAGGTGCGCTTTGCTGCATCCGGAGCTGACAGCTCGGATAACACCGGGAGTTCGTCCACCCTCAACCGTGTCGTTTGGGGTGGCCTGCGCGGTTATGTCGAGGGCTTTGTCACCCCGTCCAACGTGACGCTGGTCGCCACCCGTATCCGGGCAACCGAG
Organism: Alphaproteobacteria bacterium; assembly: GCA_036678505.1. Taxonomy (GTDB): domain Bacteria; phylum Pseudomonadota; class Alphaproteobacteria; order Rhizobiales; family Rhizobiaceae; genus Mesorhizobium. The sequence goes on along the minus strand of JAZIHP010000007.1, from coordinate 34,392 downwards.
CATCTTTCGAGTGCGGCGTCCGGCCAGTATCTCTTTACCTGTCAACGCCGGCTGCCTCTCTGGAGCGCAAACACGGGCTGGTCAGCTCCGGTGGTCACGCGCAATCCAGCATGGGCGGTTGCCGACATACTGCGGTCGTTGGGCATCGCCGATGACGAGTATGACCTCGGCTGGCTCGCCACCTATGCCAATCTATGGGAGACGCGCGGCGACCACTTCGACGCTCTTTTTGACCGCCGCTGGCAGGCAAGCGAGGCATTGGACGCCATCCTTCGAGCCGGCCGCTCCTATCATGTGCGCCTCGGCTCCATCATCGGCTTTGTCCGTGATGAGCCGCGTCAGGTCAAACGCATGGCGTTCGGGCCGGACAGTGTGGTGCGCGGATCGATCCGGCGTCATGACGTATGGTTTTCGGAGGATGCCCCGGATCATCTGGAGGTGGTCTATCTCGACGGCGAGACGTGGACCGAGAAAACCGTTGTCACGGCCATCGGCGCAATCGGCCATGACAAGCCCCAGCAGCTTTCTCTGTTTGGCATCACCGGCCACGACCACGCGTGGCGCGAGGGCATCTTCCAGACAGGCGAAAACGCTTATCGGCGATCCTTTCGGACGTTCCAGACCGAGCGCGAGGGCCGCATGCTGATACGCGGCGACGCCGTGGTGCTTGTCGATCCCTTGCAAGAGCTCGCCGGTTTCGCGCGGATCAGGGCGCTCAACGACAATGTGCTGACGCTCGACCGGCCGTTTGAGCTGGATGGCCCGGCAGCGATCAAGCCGGCCGAGACCTATCACGTCCAGCTGCGCGATCGATATGGCAAAGAGTGGGGTCCCTGTAAGCTAGCCGCGATCGACGGCGACACCGTCACGCTCGACCCGGCCGACCGCGCCATCGTCGAGGCGCAGCACGGTGCGCTGGCCAATCGCCTGCCGAATGCAGCAAAGCAGGAGTCCGCGCATGTCACACTGCTGGCCGGCGAGGACCGCCTCTTTGACGGCCTGCTTGTCGAGGCCCGCCCTGTCGGCACAGAGCACTGGGAAATCACCCTGGTCAATGATGACCAAACCGTGCACGTCCTCGACCAGACCGAGATAAAGCCGTCACCCTGGACGCCGCCGGCGATGGTCGCTCCGGTACCTGATAAACCTGCTTTGAAGGGGCTTTATGCCAGCCTTCAGCGCGGCACGCTGGTGTTAGAGCTGCATGCTGGATGGCAACCTGCATCTGGCGCGGAGTATTATGTCGGCGAGATCTCCTATGACGATAACGCGACTATGCTTGGCGACGCCGCCACATGGACGCCGGTACACAATGGAGCGGCCACTCGCCTGATAGCGCAGGCATCACCTCAGCCCGTGACGCTCCGCGTTGCGCCGATCGGTAAGCTGCAGGGCGATTGGGTATATGCCACTGTGGTCACTGTCCCCAACCTCTACCTACCCGATGAGGTCATTGGTCCGATTGTCTCAGAGGTGAATCAGCACACCACCGAGATGCTTGCTCCACTCAACGTCAACCTGCGCGATCTGTTTGAAACTGCGCGCAACAGCTCACGTTCGGCACTGAACCAGGACGCAGGCCAATATCTCAACCTGCAATCATCTCTGGAAAAAATGTCGTCGGTCTACCAGGACATCACGGCAGATTACGAGCGGTCCCTCACGCTGGCGACCGGGCCGACATCGGCGCTCGGCCTGCGCATGGAGGCGCTTGAAATCCAGATGCCCGGCAAGGCATCGGTTTCGTCCGTCGATGCGGTTGTCTTGCGTGTTGATGAGACACAGAACGGGCTGACCCTTCAGGGGCAGCAGATCTCGGGCATTCAGGCCGCACTCCCCGGCAAGGCTGATCTCACGCTGGTCAACTCGATTGAGGGTGATTTGTCCGACCTTGGCGGCGTCGTGGCAGCGCAAGGCTTGCTACTCAACGGCGTGCAGGCACAGGTGGGTGGTGTCACCGCCGGCGGCCTGTTCCGGGTGTCTGTGCAGGCAACTGAGGCCGGCGCGCAATCAACTGTAGGGTTGGGCGCGGCGGCGACAGCGAACGGCGCGACTACGCAAGCGGCGCTGCTCCTGTCTGCCATTGCAGGCGGCAAGAGCATGATCGGGCTCGTTGCCGATCTGATTTATCTCACCGATGGACAGGGTCACAAAGCCTATCCCTTTACGTTCGCGAACGGCATTGCCCGCGCGGAAAACATGGTACTCGGCACCCTGAAATTCGACCAGCTGCAATCCAATAACGGCAAGCTGATCCTGCGCGGCTACGGCAATTTTTCAGATATCAGGGTGTTTGTATGACGCAGGTCTTTATCGGACACAGACCTGGTTATGGCCCCGCCCTCCGCATCCTGAAGAGCGATGCCGACGATCCTATCGCAACCCCCGCATCCGCCTATGAAAAATTCATTTTCGACAGCGAGACGCGCAAGCTCGGTTATCTCAACAGGCTGATGCGCATCAAATGGGACGACAACCTTTCGATGCCGTCGAAGACAGGTGCCGAAAATGGCATCACTACGTTTTATCCGCCAGGCTCAGGAATGAATGATTTCGAATACGCCGAAGGACGTACGCGCGCCGGAGATAGCTCGAACAACCAACAGGTATTCATGTGGTCCGTGGACTCCATGGGCTTTGCCGGCGTTTCGGGGGGCAAATATTACAACGGGATAAACGGCCGGATCACCGAAGCTAGAAATGATTACGTCGCGACGGATTGGGGCTCTGCGGGTGACATTAGGCAGGTGGGTATCTGGCGGTCATATGGGGCAGGGAGCGCAATTGTAGCAAGCTCATCAATCTACTACCCCTATATTCCCGGTCACGGATATGGTTCGCGCCCTCTGCTTTCCGCAACTATCCGATACGGTTCGCGCAACGAAGGTCAAAGCATTCTGTTCGAGTGGAAACTACCGGATGGTAATGTGCCATATCCGTTTCAGGATGGCGTGCCGGTATCGGGTCAGGAGATCATGCGTATTGGGGACAGCATGGCAAGGATGGCGCGCCCCGGCTTCACGGTAACCGATCCTGATCCAAACAATTTCATCTTCCACGAGGATCAAAACCCGGCAAAGCTGATCGGTGTTGGAAGTATCGAAATCCCGGCAGGAGCGACCGTATCCGTCGCAACTGTGCTGCCGCCTACAGCGACGACTTATGTGGATTCCGTACTTTCGTCGGATGGCACCACTTTCGCAAAACCGATGCCTGCCCCATTCGGATCGAGCCAGTCTGACAATTACAAACTCGAATACATGCCAACAGCGTCCGGCGTCGATTTCATCAATTCTGGCAAAAAGAAAATCTGGGCCAACTACATGATCTTTGCCGATGATGGTCGCGGCAAAACAACGGGCGGGGTACGCGTTGAGTCGTCAGACAATGGTTATTTCCAGATAAAATGCCCCGGCAGTTCGGATATCGATCCATCTTACGCTGACATTCTGGTGGACTCGCGCTTGCCCGTCCCCATGCTTGTATCGGAGGGGTACATTGCATGGGATAACATGACGCCCGTCGCAAATCAGCGTCACCTCGGGTCACGCCGACATACTGTCAACGTGCCGAATGCCGTTGGCAGATACAAGCTACTGCCTGTGTTTTCGTCGCCGTATCATGGTCTCTTACGGGCCTACTTTACCGGAAGAACCTATGACGGATGGGCGGCAAAGGGATCAAAACTTGCTGTGGTCCAAGCTGATCGCGTTGATTTCTGGCTGGCCAATGATCATCCAAGCTCACTCACATTGTCCGGTGGCGCGATCCACGACACGATCCCCCCTCCGGGTATCAGGTATTTTGTTTTTGCTATTCCGCTGAGCCTGTAGATGCCAGCTGGATATGACCTCAAAGGAGACCAGTAATGACAACCGACGCAACCGCGCCGGCCGGCGAAGCCGTGCCGGCTGGCAAGCTCCAGATACACCCGCTCGCCGCATTGACCGAAGCCCAGTTCGACAACGAGATCGCCCGCAACCGTCGCCTGATGCTTGCCCAGCAAGTCTATGAGCTGACGCAGCTGGTCGGTCAGCAGGCCCAGCGCATGGCGGAGTTGGAGGCAGAGCTGGCAGAGTACATGCACCAAGCCGATGAGACTGACCTGGCAGGTTATCCGCAATCCGATGACACGACCGGAGATACCTGATGACGAAACCCTACTACGACATCGGCAAGGCTACGCTGACGGCCGGATCAGATATCATGACCGGCCATGGCACATTGTGGCTTGGCAATGCGCGACCCGGCGATCAGGCGATGTCCTACTCGGGTCACACCGCAATTGTGGGCGAGGTCGTCAGCAACACTCAGATCAAGCTCACGCGGCCATACCGGGGCACAAGCCAAGCAGCGCAGGTCTATGAAATCCTCTATACGCCTGATGATCCGTTTACCCAGCAGGAGGCGCGCAGTATTCTCGCGGCGATCAGTGCAAGCGCACTGGTCAAGCTTGGCGGCGTCGCACCAGCCGCCCGGCAGCTTATCCGGTTTGATCAGTCCGCAAACGCCTCGCTGTCACCAATCTCTGATTACATGCTGACGCTGCTGGCGGAGGCCAATGCGCAGGGTGCGCGGGCTACACTTGGCGCCAACAATGCAGGCAACCTCAATTCCGGCATCCTGCCGGCGGCGAGATTGCCGTTTGTGACGGGGACATCGCAGCTTACGTTCAGGACCACCGTCGAACCGTTGTCTGCAACTTACATCGATCAAGCGTGTCGGTATCTGCGCATCGGGCAGCTGGTGGTTGCTAATATTCATCTACGAGGCACGATTACCAATCCGGGGACAGGCGCTATATTCATTTCAGGTCTGCCTTTCGCCATAAGCCCATCTAGCGGTCGCGTGTCGCTTGCTCGGGGCCTCAACACTCTGTGTACGGAGGGCGTTAGCTTTGACGCAGGTGGTACCGAGATACGCACACTCACTGCCCTTGGGGGAGTAGCTAATACGAGCCTTCTGAGAACTAACATTGAAGGGTATCTGAATGCGTCTATCGTCTACGCTACAGATGCCGCATAGGAGATGCACATGGACATCACCTTGTACACCGATCCGAGCGGCCCCATCACCCTGCGCGATACTACCGGTCACACGATGCTCTATGCTCCGGGCGCGTGGCGGCATGGAGAATGGCACGCCACAAACCTGACCACCCTGCCAACAGCCGTACGCGATGTTGCCGATGAGCTTTGGACGCCCGCGCTGGTTGCAGCCTATCGTGCCGCGTCGGAGCCTCCGGTGCCGAGCCGAGATGATCAGCTTGCCGCCATCAACGCCGAACGCCAACGCCGGATCGAGGCAGGCACTATCATCGATGGCGTCTATGTCACTGGCAAGGATGAGGATGCCCGCAACCTGACCAATCTGGCGCTGGCGGCCCAGTTGCGCATTGCCAGCGGCGACACTGTGACCATCACGGTCTATCGCGACGGCAACAATGCCGATCATGAACTGGCACCGCCGCAGGTGTTGGCGCTGTGGCAGCAGTCAGCGGAATATGTATCGGCGCTTTATGCGGCGAGCTGGGCAATCAAGGCCATGGAGCCTCTGCCGGACGATGTGGCGGCGGATGGGCTGTGGCCGGCGTCTGCTCCGGTCGTGTGATTTCCAGACACCAAAATGATTTTTCGAGGGGCTTTCAAAAGCCGTTCAAAGTCCCCTGAAAGCTCCGAGTGGCTCGGGTTAACTCCCGAGCGGCAGGCCTCCGTCGCCAAACATCAGCCCGCCCGACAGCAGATACAGATAACCGCCGCACCCGATGCCCTTTCGGGCAACACGGATGTGGCAGACATTCCGGAAATAAAGAGTGAATCCTGATCCCGATTTTGCACCGGTCGATCCCGTGCATCCTCCTGCACCCTACATTGGCGGCAAGCGCCGACTTGCCGCCAACCTCATTGGGCGCATCGCGGCCGTGCCCCATCGGACCTATGCAGAGGTTTTCGTTGGCATGGGCGGCGTGTTTTTCCGGCGCACTAGCCGCCCCAAGGCTGAGGTCATTAATGATCGCAGCGGCGATGTGGCCAACCTGTTTCGCATTCTTCAGCGTCATTATCCGCAATTCATGGACACGCTACGCTTCCAGCTTTCAGGTCGCAAAGAGTTCGATCGCCTCAAAGCCATCGATCCGGCCACGCTAACCGATCTCGAGCGCGCCGGTCGCTTCCTCTACCTTCAGCGCCTGGCCTTCGGCGGCAAGGTGGCCGGGCGCAACTTCGGTGTTGATGTGCAGTCGTCGGCAGCATTCAACCTGACACGGATTGAGCCGTTGCTCGCCGACATCCATGAGCGCCTTTCAGGCGTGACGATCGAGTGTCTGGACTGGTCTGATTTCATCGAGCGCTATGACCGGCAGGAGACGCTCTTCTATCTCGATCCGCCGTATTTCGGCAGCGAGGGAGATTACGGTAAGGATCTGTTCGGCCGCGACCAGTTTGCCGCGATGGCCGATCGGCTGGGCAAGCTAAAGGGACGTTTCATCCTGTCGATCAATGACACGGCCGCGGTGCGCGAGATCTTCGCCGGATTCGAGATGGATGAGGTGAGCCTGCGCTACAGCATCAGTGGCGGCAAAGGCACCCAAGCGCAGGAGCTGATCGTTTCAGGATGACGATTCACCAGCGGTTGACATGGCATCAATCCGGGCTGTGACCCGATCGTATTCGTCTTCGACAGCTCGGGCGGCCTCCATCCGTCCGGGCGCGCGGCCGGCGGTGTTGATGAAGCGTGACTGGTATTCGCCATTCACAAACCACTGCCAGTGTGCCGGCTGGGTGGATGACGCGACCACAAAGTATATGCGCCCGATCGGCTCGCCCGAGTGGCGCTCGCAGCTAAAGTCTCTCGGATGATCCTGCCACGTCCGGCGCCAGCGGTAACGGAGGCGCTCTTCTGAGTTATCTGCAGAATGGTCGGTTGGTGAGGGCATAGCCCATAGCTATGAGCATTGGCGTCGAAATAAAGTGGTGCCAAGTGATCTTGCCGTTTTGTGCCAACCGAAATTGCCGGCTACAGAAGACCTGGAGCCGTTCGGCGATTCCGTGAAACCATGAACGGCTGTAGAGCGTTTTACAGACAGACGGAATCGTCTGCCGTCGCACAAATGCGGCCAGGGAAAACAAGCTGGAGCAGCGGGGCTGCGTTCGTCTGAACGCCCGCTGCACCAGCAGGGTTGCATATAGCTCTCCCTTAAAACATGCCGCCTGAAAGCGGGAACCGGTTTCGGGGCAACGGCATGCGTAAAAACGCTGGCTTAACGCGAGAAGGGCGAAGCTGAAAGATCGCTGACGCTTCAGCCGCTCCCCTCTTTGGCATGAACTTCACCGATCCCGACGTTTTCCGGCATTCGCCCCCGGCGCATGGCCGCGTTTCGGTTTCCCGGCCGTCATTTCAGGTCGCTGTTTTTAGTCCGCCGTTTTCCGGCGGCGCCCGGCGCGCTACCGATACGCCCGGCATCAGCTCCTGACGGCGCGTGCGCCCCATATCAGGATACATGCCCCGACAAAGCCGGCGACGAGATAGCCGAGCCAGCCGCCGAACGACACCCCAAGAAAACCGAAAATGAAACTGGCTACGGCCGCGCCGATGATGCCGAGGATGATGTTCATGAACACGCCGGTGTCGCTGTTCATGAATCTGGAAGCGATCCAGCCTGCAAGACCGCCGATGATGATGGCTGCAATCCAGCCTATGCCTGCGTCATTCATGGAAAATCTCCATTCCCAGCCGACGGATAGAGAATGCGGAACGATACGGCCTTCGTCAAGACGGCGCTGACCTGCCCGCCGCCCGCGGTTCTGCCTCGCTTTTTCAGCCAAGGCGAAGCGCAACCACTCCTGCAACGATGCACAAGGCGGAAGCGGCGCGCCATCCGGTCATTTTTTCGCCCAGCGCGAAGACCGAGATCGCCATGGCGAAGAGAATGGAAGTCTCGCGCAGCGACGCGACGGACGCGATCGGCGCTTTCGTCATGGCCCACATGGCAATCGCATAGGCGGAACCGCTCAGAAGGCCGGTGAGCAGGCCGATGCGCCATTCCTGCGACAGCGTGCGGGCCAGACGCCTGCCGCGATAAATGACTGCCACCGAAATTGCCACGATGCCGTCGCAGACAAACAGCCACGCCGCGTAGGAAAGCGCGCTCGGAGCGTCGCGCGCGCCCAACCCGTCGGCCAGCGTGTAGCACGCGATGAACAGCGAAGTCGTCAGCGCATAAAATACGGCCGCCGGATTGAGCGCCGACAGCCGGCCGCCTCCGCGCAGGCACATGAGAAACGTTCCCGCAGACAGCAGCAATATGCCTGCCAGCGCGTACCGGCCGGGCACTTCCTGAATGAGGACGATGCCACCGATCGTGGTGATGAGCGGTGCAGCGCCGCGCGCCAGCGGATAGGCCTGTGCAAGATCGCCCACCTCGTAGGCCCGGATCAGGAACAGCCGGTAGCCGATATGCAGGCACAGCGACACGCCGATCCACCCCCAGGCCGCCTTGCCCGGAAACGCCACGAACGGCAGCACCGGAAGTGCGGTGACGGCCATGCCGAGCGATGTCAGCGAAATCGAGGCGAAACGGTCGATCCTGACCTTGATCAGGGCATTCCAGGAAGCATGCATCAGTGCCGCGGCAAGCACCGCGCTGAATACGGCGAGTGTCATTCCGACCCCATTTGCCGGGCCCGCCATCGCGGGCCGACTTGTCTCGTCAATGGACCAAAAGCGCGTCGCGATCTTTCAGATTCGCCGCCAGCGCTTTGAGTTCCTGTTTTCACGCATGTCGGTGTCCCGAAACCGGTTCATGGCCGGTCCGGCGGGAAAGATGGCCGGTGCGATGCCGGCGCGAAACCCGCCACCGTCATGCAACGGCGCTTCTCGGAGCGTTTCCGACCGGAGACGCGACAAAACAAGGACCTGGAGCAGCGCGGCGATTGCGTGAAACCCCGAACGGCTCTGCGGTGCCCGGCGCATGGCAAGAGACCTGCGGGGCCGGGCCGCATCCCTCCGATGGCCCGCCCGGATAGCGACCTGTGCAGGCAGGGGGATGCGTTGCCGGCACGATCAGTTCAGCAGGAGGACGTCGCCGGAGGAGAAGCTGATCTCCACGCTGTCGCCGATCTGTGGCGGAGGTGTAGCGGGGTTGTTGAACGTGTCCAGCGAGACGATGCAATCACCCGTCTTCACCCTGACCCGGATCACCGAACCGAGGAAATGGACATCGGCGATCTCACCCGCCAGCACCGCATCGCTGCCTTCGCGGCGGCCGAGCGCAATCGCCTCCGGGCGCAGGGCCAGAGACAGCGCGTCTCCCGTCTTCACCCCTTCCGCCTCCTGCCCGAGCGTGATCTCTCCGGCGCCGACCTGCGCCTTGCCGCCCGCGCCCAGCCTGCCTTCAAGCACGTTCAGGGTTCCCACGAAACCAGCCACAAAACGGGTCGCGGGCCGATTGTAGATATCGAAGGCAGCGCCGACCTGCTCGACCTTGCCGCCATACATGACCACGATGCGGTCCGAGATCGACAGCGCCTCTTCCTGATCGTGGGTGACGAAGATGGTGGTGATGCCGAGCTTCTTCTGGATGGAACGGATTTCCTCGCGCAGCGACACGCGCACCTTGGCATCCAGCGCCGAAAGCGGCTCGTCGAGCAGCAGCACCTTCGGCCGCGGGGCCAGCGCCCGCGCCAGCGCGATGCGCTGCTGCTGGCCGCCGGAGAGCTGATAGGGATAGCGATTGCCGAACTCGCCGGCCGGCAGCTTGATGATATCGAGCATCTCGGCGACGCGGCTGTCGATCTCGGCTTTCGCCACGCCCGCCACCTTCAGCCCGAAGCCGATATTCTGCGCCACGGTGAGGTTGGGAAACAGCGCATAGGCCTGAAAGACCATGCCGATGTTGCGCTGGTTCGGCTTCAGCGCGGTGACGTCCTTGCCGCCGATGACAATGCGGCCCCCGCTCGGTTCCTCGAAACCCGCCACCATGCGCAGAACCGTGGTCTTGCCGCAGCCGGAAGGGCCGAGGAAGGAGACGAACTCGCCCGCTTCGACATCGAGATTGAAATCCTGCACCACGGTGGTTGCCCCGAAGGACTTTCGCACGTGCTGGATCGACAGGAAGGGCTCTTGCATTGGCTGCGCGGTCTCCGTTCTCAGTGCTGGACGCCCGGCGCCTTGGGCGCGAATTTCGAGACGAACTGGATCAGGGCCATGCAGCCCCAGGTGATGGCGAAGGCGATCACGGCAAGCGCCGCCGGTTCATAGGCGCGGTTGGCGCCGAGCAATTGCATATAGGGGCCGAAGGACGGCCGGTTGAGCAGCGCGGCCATGACGAACTCGCCGATGACGATGGCGAAGGTGATGAACGCGCCCGACAGAACCGCAACCGCGACATTGGGCAGGATGACGCGGGCGAGGATCGTGATCCACCCCGCTCCCAGGCTCTGCGCCGCCTCCGTCAGGGTGGCGACATCGATGGCGCGCAGGCCCGTATCCACGGCCCGGTACATGTAGGGCAGCGACAGGATCACATAGCCGAACATCAGGAGCAGGTTCGTGCCCATGGCCGAACCGGTAAGCGGCAGCCAGGACGAGGTGTTGTAGAGGCGGATATAGCCGAAGACGATGACGATCGGCGGAATGATCAGCGGCAGGAGCGTGACGAATTCCAGCACCGGACGCCAGCGCGGCAGTTTCAGCCGCACCCAATAGGCGGTCGGCACCACCAGCAGAACGCCGAAGGCGATGGTGGCGAGCGCCATCAGCACGGAATAGGTGAAGGTTTGCTGGAAGCGGGAATCGGCAAGCACCGTCCAGTAGGCGTCGGGCGTATGGGCGCCGCGGCGCATCTTGAGCGAGAACTCGGCCGTGCTGACCAGCGGGAGAATGAAATAAAGCGCGCCGATGCTGAAGAACAGCCAGGACCAGATTCGGTTGATCTTCATTTCATCCACCTCTCACCACGGGCACGCAGCCAGATATAGATGAAGTTGGCGATACCGGTGACGACGATCATGCCGAAGGCCAGCGCATAGCCCAGATGCGGGTCCTGCAACACGTCGCCGCGGATCTGCGCGAACAGCAGGATCGGCACGATCGACAGCGAACTGCCGGTCAGCGCATAGGCGGTGGCGACCGCGCCGAAGGCATTGGCGAACAGGAGCGCGAAGGTGCCGAGCAGGCTCGGCCACAGGATCGGCAGCGCCACCATGCGCCAGTACTGGAAGGGCGACGCGCCGAGGATGGAGGCCGCCTCGCGCCATTCCCGGCGCATGCCGTCCAGCGCCGGCGTCATGATCAGTATGGTGAGCGGTATCTGGAAGAACAGATAGGTCAGCGTCAGACCACCGAAGGACAGGATGTTGAAGCCCATCCCGTAAATATTGATGCCGAACCAGTCGCGCAGGATGAGCGTCACCAGGCCAAGCCGCCCGAAAGTGGCGAGAAAGGCGAAAGCCAGCGGAATGCCGGCAAAATTGGAAGCGACGCCGGAGAAAGTGAGCAGCGGCGAACGCAGCCATCCGGGCAGACCGCCCAGCACCATCGCCCAGGCCATCAGAAAGCCGACGAGGCAGCCGAGCAGCGCCGAAGCCACGCTGATGCGGATGGAAATCCAGTAAGCCGCCATGATCGACGGCTGGAACAGGTTGACGATGTTGTCGAGCGTGAATTCGCCCGCCGCATTGCGAAACGAACCGACGATGATCTGCATCGTGGGCAGCACGAGAAACAGAAGAGCAAACAGCAGGAACGGCACCACGCCCAGCCACGCAAACGACATGCGCGAACGTACGGAAACATGCACCGGCGATGCGGCGATCGATTGTGTCATGCGCTGTGCATGCCTTTCTTCTGACCGCTGCGCGTTCATCAACGCCTGCAACGATCCTTTCCCCTTTTGTGCAGCCCGATCCGCTCCGGGATCGGTTGGCCGGCCGGTCCGGCGCGGCTCCTGACGGTTCCGCGCCGGATATTCAGGCCGGCTTACTGAACGTTGGCGCCGACGACGCTGTCCCAGCCGCCGGTAACGGCGTTCTTGTTGGCATCCTGTTCCTCAAGGGTCGGGAACACGGCCCTGGTGTAGGCTTCCGCCGGCGGCAGCTTGTCGAGAACCTCCTGCGGAACCTTGCCTTCCGAAACCAGCTGGTTGAAGCGGGCCGGGTGGCAGTAACCCTTCAGGAAGCCGAGCTGGCCTTCATCCGAATAGATATATTCGAGCCACAGCCTGGCGGCGTTGGGATGCGGCGCGTAGGCGCTGATCGCCTGCGCGTAGACACCGGCGAGAACGCCGCTCTTCGGCACCACGACCTCGACCGGCGGGTTGCCGTCGAGCGTGTCGCGGTCGGCAAGGGCGTTGTAGTCCCAGCGCACGATGATCGGCGTGGTGCCCTGCGCCAGCGACGAGGCCTTGCCGATGACCGGCACGAAATTGCCCTTGTCGTTGAGCTGCTTGAAGAAGTCGAGACCGGCTTCCGAAGCCTTGGAGGCATCGCCGCCGGCAGCGGCCAGACCTGCCGCATAGACCGACAGGATCGCCTGGTTCGCCGCGCGCGGGTCACCGGCCAGCGCCACCGAATTGGCATATTCGGGCTTCAGCAGGTCGGGCCAGTCCTGCGGCACTTCCTTGACGATATCGGTATTCACTTCAAAGGAAAGAACGCCGTAATAGCCGCCATACCAGTGGCCTTCGGGATCCTTCACCTCGATGCCGTCGAAGGTCGATACCTTGTAGGGCAGCAGCAGGCCTTCCTTGGTGGAGGCCGGGCCGAATGCGAGGCCGACGTCGATCACGTCGGGCGCCTGCGGGCCGGTGTTGCCCTTGTTGGCGCGAATAGCTTCGACCTCATCGGCCGAGCCCGCATCGGGGTTCAGCTCGTTGAGCGTGATTTCCGGATATTTTTCCTTGAAACTGGCCAGGATGCCTTCCCATCCGCACCAGTCGTGCGGCAGGGCGATGACGCTGAGCATGCCTTCCTTCTTGGCTGCTTCGACGATTTCATCCATCGACTGGGCAGACGAAATGGCCGAAGTGACCATCAGCGCCGCCGCCGTTACGGACAGGACCTTCCCCGTAAACTTGAACATCTCGTTATCTCCATTGAGCAGGCGCCTTGTGGCGCTCGCGACGCGGTAGCGAGTTCATGTGACGTTTGGATGAAAGCCATATGCAACCCGCCCGTCACAAAGTGAAAAGCTAAACTACTCCGGCCGATACTGGCAATCGGCCTTTATTATTTTTCCGGCTAATTAATCCCTCCCTGTTTCCCCTCTGGAGTTCCTGTTGCGGTCCGGGCGGCTTTTGCCGCTTCTCAGACGTTGCCGGTAAGCGCGCCCTCCAGCAGTTTGAGCGCGCCTTCCTTGGTCAATTTGAGCGGATTTCCGCCAGCGGTCGGATCGACGATGGCCATTTCCGCGATAAGGTCCTTGCGTGCGGCGTCCATGTCGAGATCCCTGATCAGATCCTGCAACGTATGCGGAACCTTCAGCTCCTCGCGCAGCTTCATGATTGCCGCCGCAAATCCGTCGAACCCGCCCTCGATGCCGCAATAGGCGGCGAGCCGCTCGATGCGCTCCTCGATCGCCTCCCGGTTGAAGGCCAGCACATAAGGCATGAACACCGCATTGGTCATGCCGTGATGGGTGTCGTAAAGCGCGCCGATCGGATGCGACAGCGAATGGATGGCGCCGAGACCCTTCTGGAAGGCCGTAGCGCCCATGGCGGCCGCCGACATCATGTTGGCGCGGGCGATCAGGTCGGAACCGTCATGGAACGCCTTCGGCAGGTTTTCCAGAACCAGGCGAACGCCTTCCACGCCGATGCCGTCCGCCATCGGATGATAGCCCGGCGCGCAATAGGCTTCGAGACAATGCGCCAGCGCGTCCATGCCGGTGCCCGCGGTGATGAAGGGCGGCATGCCCGCGGTCAGTTCCGGATCGGCAATCACGATGGCCGGCATCATCTTCGGATGGAAGATGACCTTCTTGGTGTGCGTGGCTTCATGCGTGATGACCCCGGCGCGGCCGACTTCCGAACCGGTTCCGGCCGTGGTGGGCACCGCAACGATCGGCACGATCTTGTCGGCGTCGGCGCGGGTCCACCAGTCGCCGATGTCCTCGAAGTCCCAGACCGGGCGGCTCTGGCCGGCCTGGAAGGCGATCAGCTTGCCGAGATCGAGCGCCGAGCCGCCGCCGAAAGCGATGACGCCGTCGTGGCCGCCCCTGTTGAAGACCTCGATGCCGGCGGTGAGATTGGATTCGACCGGGTTCGGCTTGACGTCGGAAAACACGCCGTAAGGCACTTTGGCGGCATCGAGAATGGCGAGCGTCGAGGCGACCACGGGCAGTTTCGCCAGACCGGGATCGGTGACGAAGAGCGGGTTTTTAATGCCGCTGGAAGCGAGTGCTGCCGGCAGCTCGTTGATGCGGCCCACGCCGAAGAAAACAGTGGTCGGATAATTCCATTTGGAAACGGGGTTGGTCATGTCGGTGATCTTTCGATGGGGAAGCCAGATTGGGGTCCGATGTCCGTCATTCCGCAAAACGCGGCGGGCCGCGTCGCGGAATGACGGAGAACATCAGATCTTTTCCTTCAGATGATAGCTCTTCGGCCGGGTCAGGTTGTCGTAGCCGATGGCCGACAATGCCGCGCCCTTGCCTGTATCCTTCACGCCGGTCCACACCAGCGCCGGATCGAGATAGTCGCAGCGGTTCATGAAGACGGTGCCGGTTTCCACCCGGTCGCCGATCGAGATCGCGTGCTCGGTGTCGCTGGTCCAGATCGAGGCGGTCAGCCCGTAGGGGCTGTCGTTCATGAGCGCGATGGCTTCTTCGTCGTCGCGCACCTTCATGATGCCGACGATGGGTCCAAAGCTCTCTTCGCGCATGACGCTCATCTGGTGGTCGACATTCGTGAGCACTTCCGGCCCGATATAGGGCGAACCCGCAACATCTCCCTCGACCTTCATGTTGATGTGCGAAACCGCGCCCTTGCGCAGGGCTTCCGCCCTTTGTTCGCGGATCAGGTCGGCGAAGCGCGCATGCGCCATCGGCCCCATGGTCGTTGCCTGCTCCAGCGGATTGCCGACCACATAATTCTTCGTCTCGGCAATGAAGCCCTCCACGAACCGGTCGTACACCTTCTCGTGCACATAGACGCGCTCGATGCCGCAGCAGCACTGGCCCGAATTGAAGAAGGCGCCGTCGACCAGGCTGGCGACCGCATTTTCTATGCCCGCATCCGGCAGCACATAGGCAGGGTCCTTGCCGCCGAGTTCGAGGCCGAGCGTCATGAAGGTGCCGGCGGCGGCCTTTTCGATGGCGCGCCCCCCCCCCACCGACCCGGTGAAGTTGACATGATCGATCTTGCCGGAACCGAGCAGCTTCTCGGTCTGGCCATGGTTGAGCACCACGTTCTGGAACACGCCCTTCGGCAGGCCCGCCATCTCGAAGGCCTTGGCGAAGCGCTCGCCCACCAGCAGCGTCTGCGCCGCATGCTTGAGGATCACGGTCGAGCCTGCCATCAGTGCCGGAACGATGGTGTTGACGGCCGTGAGATAAGGATAGTTCCACGGCGCGATGACCATCACCACGCCCAGCGGCTCCTTCTTCACATAGCGGCGGAAACCGTCCTTCGGATTGGCTGCGGCGACCGGCTTCAGCGCCTGCTCGGCGATCTCGATCATGTAGGAGGCGCGCTCGCGCACGCCGCCGAACTCGCCGCCATAGCGGACCGGACGGCCCATCTGCCAGGCGATTTCCGGCACGACCTCGTCGGTCATGGAGAAAAGCGCTTCCAGCATGGCGAGCATGTATTTGCCGCGTTCGGCGACCGATATCTGCGCCCAGCCGGTCTGGGCGGCGCGGGCGCGCTCGACGGAAGCGTTGAGCGCCTGATCGGTCGCGATCGGTCGTTCGGCGTAGACGGAGCCGTCGATCGGAGAGATGAGCTTGACCGTTTCGGTCATGGTTGTCGTCCTTCGTCAGTTGTCCGGGCGGACACACCGCCCCCAGTTTCATGCAGGTCCGGCTGGCCGGTAAAGAGCGGCTTTTCTGCTGCCGCTCCGTCGGGAAGCCGGCTGTATTCAGTAGCGCTCGAAACCGCGATGCAGTTCCCAGTCGGTGATGCGCCGGTCATACTCCATCTGCTCCCAGCGGGCGGTATGGACATAATGATCCACCACATCGTCGCCGAAGGCCTGCCGGAGCAGCTTCGACTTGTTGAGCGTCTCGGTCGCATCGCGCAACGTCTTCGGAATTTCGGGAAGCTTCGAGGCCTGATAGGCATCGCCCACGAACGGCTTCTGGAGTTCCAGCTTTTCGTCGAGACCGGCAAGGCCGGCGGCGATGAGCGCAGCGAAAGCGAGATAGGGATTGAGGTCGGCGCCGCCGATCCGGCATTCCATGCGGACCGCCTTGCTGCCCTCGCCGCACAGGCGGAACCCGGCCGTGCGGTTGTCTTCCGACCACATGATCTTGGTCGGCGCGAAGGTGCCGGCCTGAAAACGCTTGTAGGAGTTGATATAGGGCGCGAGGAAATAGGTGTATTCCCGTGCGTATTTGATCTGGCCGGCCGACCACTGGCGGCCGAGTTCCGACAGCGTCCACGGCGCGTTCTTGTCGAGGAACAGCGGCGTCTTGCCGTCCGCGCTCCACACGGAATTGTGGATGTGGCTGGAATTGCCGGCGCGATCGTAATTGTACTTGGCCATGAAGGTCACGGCCTTGCCTTCCTGATGGGCGATCTCCTTGGCGCCGTTCTTCATGAAGACGTGGCGGTCGGCCATTTCGAGAGCCTCGGCATAGCGGCCGTTGATTTCTTCCTGGCCCGGCCCCCATTCGCCCTTGGAGCATTCGATCGGGATGCCCGCCGCGTTCAGCTCGTTGCGCAGGCGCCGCATATATCCCTCTTCCTTGGAGGTGATGTCGATCAGATAGTCGCCGATATAGGGAGAGGCCGTGTCGAGCTTCTGCCAGTGCTTGTCGCGGGCGGTCGCATAGGTTTCCGAGAAGAGGAAAAATTCCAGCTCCGAGGCGAAATAGGCGATGTAGCCGCGCTCCTCCAGCCGCTTGAGCTGGCGGCGCAGAATGCCGCGCGGCGAGTGGGGCAGGTCCTCGCGAGTGTGGTGGTCCTGGGCATCGCAGATCACCAGCGCCGTCTTTTCCAGCCACGGCACGGGGCGGATGGTCGACAGGTCGGGCTTCATGACGAAATCGCCATAACCCTTCGACCAGCTTGCCGCCTTGTAGCCCGGCACCGGCTCCATATCGATGTCGTCTGCCATCAGATAGTTGCAGCCATGCGTCTCCTCATAGGCGGAATCGACGAAGAACTGCGCCACGAAGCGCTTGCCGATGAGACGACCCTGCATGTCGACCGATGCCGTCAGAACGGTATCGATTTCGCCCGAGGCGACTGCGCTCTTCAATTGATCGAACGAAAGTTTTCCGGCCATTCTCTTCTCCGCCGCCCCTGCGGCTGCATGATTGCGAGTTCAGTTCAAAATCTGGAAAGAGGTCCGGCCGCCGGAGCGGCCGGACCGGGATGCATCAGCCGTAGCGATAGGGTGCGCCTGCCTTGCGCATGGTATCCTGATACTTCTTCAGGATTTCCACGACCCTGGCGTTGCGCTCGCTCTTGGCGGCGATTTCGTCCCAGAACTCCATCGCCATGTCCTCGACGCCCTTCCACTCCTCTTCGGGAATGGTGGTGAGTTCGAGCTTGCCGCCGGTGGTGCGGTAGTTGGCCTCGCCCCACCAGTACCAGTGCTGGCGATAGTAGTGCGAAGAATCCATCGCCAGCTGGAACAGCGTCTTGAGATGGTCAGGCACCGCATTCCACTTGTCGGTATTGGCGAAGAACGAGCCCGACCATGCGCCCGAGATGTTGTTGGTGAGGTAGTATTTGGTGACGTCGGCCCAGCCCACGGTATAGGTCTCGGTGGCCCCGCACCAGGCAATGCCGTCGATCTCGCCGGTCTGGAGCGCGACTTCGATGTCTTCCCACGGCAGGGTCACCGGCACCACGCCGAGGCGCGAGATGAACTGGCCGCCGGTCGGGAAGGTGTAGACGCGCAGGCCTTTCAGGTCCGCCACCGAGCGGATCGGCTTGGTGGTGGCGAAGTTGCACGGATCCCATGCACCGGCGCTGAGCCAGGTCACGCCGGGGACCTCGCCATAGGCCTCTTCCCAGATCTCCTTCAGGCCGTACCAGTTCCACAGAACCGGAACGTCCAGGCTGTAGCGCGAGGCGAAGGGGAAGTAGGCGCCGAACACGGCGACATCCACCGGCGAGGCCATGGAATCGTCGTCGCTCTGGGCGGCATCGATCGTGCCGGTCTGCACGGCGCGGAACAGTTCGCCCTGCGGGACGAGCTGGTCTGCGGTGTAGAGCTCGATCACCATCTCGCCATTGGCCGCCTTGTTGAAGGCGTCGATGGCCGGCTTGCAGACATGGTCGGCGAGAGCCGGGCCGGCATAGGTCTGGAGGCGCCACTTGATCGGCGCCTGCGCCTTCACATAGGGGGTGGCAAGCGCCGTCGCGCCCACGGCGCCGGCCCCCGTCAGAACGGATTTGCGCAGAAAATCGCGCTTGCTGATGGTCTTTTTGCTATCGGTCATGAAAATGCTCCCTCTGTTGTATCAACCGTCAACGCTTCACTCACTCGGGCGGGCCGGCATTTTGCGCCCCGCCCCCACGCCTTCCGGAAACAAGGCGCATATGGCTCATCTCAACGCTTTCCCATGTAGGTTTCAGGTAGCCACATCGCGATGTCCGGGAAAACCATGATGATGATCATCGTCAGCACCATCATGAAGAAGAACGGAATGATCGACTTGTAGATGTCGACGATGGTGATTTCCGGTGGCGCCATGGCCCGCATCAGGAACAGATTGTAACCGAAGGGCGGCACGATATAGGCGATCTGGCAGGTGATCGTGTACAGGATGCCGAACCAGATCAGATCGAAGCCGAGCGCCTTGACCAGCGGAATATAGAGCGGCGCGACGATGACCAGCATGGCGGTGTCGTCGAGGAACATGCCAAGGATGATGAAGGAAAACAGCATCATCGACAGCACCCCCCACGGGCTCAGTTCCCAGGTGTGGAGCAGAAGGTTCTCGATCGCCTTGATGGCGCCCAGCCCGTCATAGACGGCGCTGAAGCACAGCGCGCCGAGGATGATCCACAGGAACATCGCCGAAACCGACAATGTGTTGCGCGTGGTTTCCTCCATCACGCTTTTCGTCAGGCGGCCGGTAAACAGCGCCGCCAGAAGCGCCAGGAGCGCGCCGACCATCGAGGTCTCGACGAGGCTGGTGGTGCCGCTCAGGAACAGGCCCATGATCGTGGCGAACAGGCCGAAGGGCAGCAGGCCCGCACGCAGCAACACCAGCTTTTCGCGCAAGCTGATCTGGCCCAGTTCCTCCTTCGACAGGGCCGGCCCCATCTCGGGCTGCAGGCGGCAGCGTATGTAGATATAGGCGGTGAAGATGATCGCCATCAGGATGAACGGCCCGATGCCGGCAAGCCACAGTTGCAGAACGGGCTGGCGGGCGATCATGGCATAGAGAATGAGCACCACCGAAGGCGGCCCCATGATGCCGAGCGACGAGCCGCCCTGGATGACGCCGGTGATCATCGTCTTGTCGTAGCCACGGCGCAGCAGTTCGGGCAGCGCCACCGTCGCGCCGATGGCCATGCCCGCGACCGACAGGCCGTTGACCATGGAAATGATGATCATCAGGCCCATGGTGCCGATGGCCAGCCCGCCGCGCACCGACCCGAACCAGACATGGAACATGCGGTAGAGATTGGTGGCGATGCCGGATTCCGACAGCATGTAGCCCATGAAGACGAAGAACGGCACGGTGATCAGCGGATACCAGTTGAGCACCTGGAACGCCGCGTTGAACGGCATTTCCGCCGAGCCCTCACCCCATAGCCACAGCGCCGCACCGGCGCCGACGGCGCCGATGACGCCGAACACGCGCTGCCCCGTCGCCATGAGCAACAGCATGGACGCGAACATGAAAAGAGTGATCAGTTCCGAACTCATGTCAGCGGCTTCCCACGCGCTTCAGCCACGTTCTTGAAGAAGGTGGAAATGGATTGCAGCAGCATCAGGAAGATGCCGAAGGTCATGATCGTCTTGATCGGCCACAGCGGCGGCGCCCATGCCGTGTAGTTTTTCTGGCCATAGGTGATGGCGTATTCCGTGGACGACACGCCGGCCCTGAACAGCACCGCCAGATAGAAGATGACGAAGCCGATGGTCAGGGCGTCGGTCACCGCGCGGCGGCGCGGCGACATCATGCCGTAGAACAGGTCCATGCGCACATGCGCATCGATCTGGAGCGAGTAGGCGCCGCCCAGCAGATAATACGCCGACAGCAGGAACTGCGACATCTCCATCACCCAGTTGACCGGGTAGCCGAAGATCACGCGCATCACCGTCGAGTAGAGCAGGATCGCGCCCATCGGAAAGATCAGATACATCGCGAAGCGACCGACCCGGTAGCCAATCGCATCGACCCAGCGAACGTAGAGCCTGATCGGTTCAGGCATTGACGCCTCCCTTGTTCCCCGCCTCGTTGCCGCCGACATGAATTTTGGCGAGCAGCGAGCCCAGCAGTTCCGCCCATTTGCGCTGGCCGGCCGCATCGGCGATCTCGTCATTGCGGATTTCGATCATCGCGCAGGCAAGCCCGCGCGAACGGGCATGATGCTCCAGCGTGAAATAAACCAGATCGGCGGGCGAATAGGGCTCATTCGCACCCACCCGGATGCCCGCGACCGAACTCAGCCCGCGCAGCAGCGGCGCTGAAATGCGCTCGTCCTCGTCGTGGATGATGCCGATATGCCAGGGCCGCGTCTCGCCGAAATAAACCGGCGTGTAGGAATGAACCGAAACCAGCCGCGTTTCGCGGCCCGCGGCCAGCCGCTCCTCGATGGTGACGGCGATGGTGTTGTGAAACGGACGCCACGAAAGATCGACGCGCGCCTGCCGCTGCTCCGGCGTCAGCCCCACATTGCCGGGAACGGCGGTGGTTTCGCTGACCTCCGGGATCAGGTTATGGGCATCGAGGGGGCGGTTACAGTCGATCGCCAGACGCGACACGCAGGTTTCGATCAGCGTGGCGTCGAGCGCATTCGCCATGAGCGTCGCGACCTCGAGCGCGCCGGGATCCCAGGCTATATGACGCTGAAACTCTTCCTGCGGCAGGCCAAGCGTGCCGATTTCGGCCGGCATATAGTTGGATGCGTGATCGCAGGTGAACACGTAAGGGCTCTGCCCCTGCGGGTTCGTTATCCTGACGGCCTGCTCGAATGAGCGCTCGTTCCCCATAGCTCTCCGTTCCCCGGGCGATGTATCATATGTTACTTATTGTTTTTCATTTCGCCTTGACGGATGATTTCATACACATTGTTCAGCTTTGTCAAATACGTTTTATTGCGCACTGACCCGGTCGCTTACAAATGGGGATAACATGAACTCCAGCATCGCCGAGCTTATCACCGAGCGCATTGACGACATGCCGGCAGGCGAGCGCCGGGCGGCGCAGACGCTGATTGCAAACTATCCGCTGCTCGGCCTGAAGACGGTGGCGGACTTTTCGCAGCAGGCCGGCGTGTCCTCCCCCACCATCCTGCGCTTCGTCGCCCGGCTGGGGTTCCACAACTATGCCGAATTCCAGGCCACGCTTCAGGATGAACTGGCCGCGCAGTTGCAGTCGCCCGCCTCGCGAACCTATGCGCCGAGCAGCCGCGGCAAGGGCGCGGTCTCCCCGATGCTGGAAGCAACGCTCGACAATCTGCGCGAAAGCTTCCGCCACATTTCCGACCGCCAGCTTGAGGATATCGCCGCCTGCCTGGCCGAAAGGCGCGGCCATCTGTTTCTGATCGGGGGCCGGTTCACCGATCCGCTGGCACGCTACACGGCGGCGCATCTGGCCATCATCCGCCCCAACGTCTTCCATCTGGCGGGACAGGAAAGCATGTGGCGCGACCGGCTCATCGACATGGGCAAGCAGGATATCGTACTGATATTCGACATACGCCGCTATCAGGAAAGCCTGCTGCGTTTCGCTGAAAAAGCGCATCAGCGCAGCGTCGCCATCGTGCTCGTCACCGACCAGTGGCTGTCGCCCATATCCCGCTTCGCCAAATATGTGGTCGCCGGCCGCACCGCCATGCCTTCGGCCTGGGATTCCTCGGCCTCGCTCTTCGTGATAGCGGAATCGGTGATCGACGCCGTTACGCGACGCCTCGAAACGGAAGGTGCCAGACGCATCCGCGAGATGGAAGGGCTTCGCTGAAACGCACCTTCTGCAAGGGTTTGAGCAACCTTACGCAGATTTAATGTGCTTTGGCACGGGAGAATTGTCATAAAGGCCGGATATCGGGCACGATGTGCGTTTCGTGATACCCTGTCCTTGAATTCCGGAGCCGGGATTCGGCGCGCAGTTTGACAGACGACCGGAGTTTCGATGGCAGCCTGGAAGCAGATCCTGTTCTCAATAGCGATTCTCGCTGCAATCGCGGTCGGGGGCTATATGTTCGCGCCGTCCACCGGGCTCCTCGCGCGGCCCGGCATCGGCACCGCCGAAGATCCGGCCGCCCGCGCCGGTTCTCCCCGCGCCGGCTCCCTCCGCGCCGGCTCTCCCCGCGGCGGCTCTCCCGGCGGCGGGGGGCAGCAGGAAGGCCCGCGCAGCGTTTCGGTCGTCGCCGCGGCCGCTACCACCGCGACCATCAACGACCGCCTCAACGCCATCGGCACCGGCCGGGCCAAGGCCACCGTTGCCGTGACGCCCTACGGTTCCGGCCGCCTGACGGAACTTCTGGTCACGTCCGGCGCGCGCGTCGAAAGCGGCCAGATCATAGCCCGGCTGGATTCCGCCACCGAGGAAATCGCCGTTGAGCGGGCGAAAGCCGTGCAGGAAGATGCCAGCGCCAGGGTCGTGCGCATGCGCCAGTTGCGCTCGTCCAATGCCGCCACGCAGGTTCAGCTCACCGATGCCGAATTCGCCCTGCGCACCGCCGAACTGGACCTGCACGATGCCGGGGTGGCGCTGGACCGCCGTTCCGTGACCTCGCCGCTTTCCGGCATCGTCGGCATCCTGCCCATCGAAGCCGGCAACTACGTCACCAGCCAGACCGCCATCGCCACCATCGATGATCGCTCGTCCATCCTGGTCGATTTCCACGTTCCGGAACGCTTTGCATCCATGATCGGGATCGGAGCTCCGGTCAGGGCGACCCCGATCGCCAATCCCGACCGCGAATATTCGGGCGCCGTCACCGCCATCGACAACCGCATCGACGAGAAGAGCCGCACGCTCTGGGTGCAGGCGACGATCGCCAACCCTTCGGATGCGCTGCGCGCCGGCATGTCGTTCCGGATCGACATGTCGTTCCCCGGCGAAACCTACCCGGCAGTCAGCCCGCTTGCCGTGCAGTGGGGCTCGCAAGGCGCATTCATCTGGATCGTGGATGACGGCAGGGCAAGGCGCATGCCCGTGCGCATCGTGCAGCGCAACGCCGAAAATGTGCTGGTCGATGCGCCGATCGCGGCCGGCGCCATCGTCGTCATCGAAGGCGTGCAGAGCGTGCGCGACGGCGGCGGCGTGCGCATCGCCGGCGATGCGGCCCGAAGCGTGGATGCAGACGGCTGAACGCCGCCCCGGACATGACGAGACCATGCCATGAATGACGAGATCGAGAGTGGCCGAAATGGCCTGACCGCGCTTTTCATCCGCCGCCCGGTTCTGGCCTTCGTGCTCAACGTGCTGATTGCCGTGGCCGGCATCGCCGCCTTCTACGGCGTCGAGGTGCGTGAATTGCCCGACGTCGACCGCGCGGTCATTTCCGTGAACGCCAATTTTACCGGCGCGGCGGCGGAAACCGTCGACCGCGAGATGACCGATGTCATCGAGCGCGCGGTTGCGCGCGTTTCCGGGGTGAAGTCGATCTCGTCGCGCTCGTCCTATGGCGCCAGCCGCGTCACCATCGAGTTCAACGATGGCGTCGACCTCAACGTCGCCGCCTCCGACGTGCGCGACGCCGTCGCGCGCGTCACCAACCAGCTGCCCGACGAGGCCGACGCGCCGCGCATCGTCAAGGCGGACGCCAATGCCGAAGCCGTCATGCGGCTGGCCGTCACCTCCGACCACATGACCGTCGAGGACATGACGGTCATCGTCGAGGACCAGATCGAGGATGTGCTGGCTGCCGTTCCGGGCGTCGCCGACGTGCAGGTTTACGGCGACCGGGAAAAGATCTTCCGCATCGACGTCAATCAGGCAAGGCTCGCCGCGCTCGGCTACACGGTGGCGGATCTGCGCCGCGCGCTGGCCTCCGTCGCCTTCGACAAGCCCGCCGGCTCCATCGCCACCAGCGACCAGAACCTGATCGTGCGCACCACCGCCGAGGTCAACACGCCCGAAGCCTTCGAGCAGCTCTACATCGACGGCGACACCCGCATAGGCGATGTGGCCACCGTCACCCTCGGGCCGGATATCGGCCAGAGCATGCTGCGCTCGGATGGCAAGACCGGCATCGGTATCGGCATCGTGCGCGCCGCCGAATCCAATACGCTCGACATCTCCGCGGGCGTCAAGGCCGCCGTCACCGCCATTCAGGAAAACCTGCCCGACGGCATGACCATCAAGATCACCTCCGATGACGCCGTGTTCGTCAACGGCGCGGTGCATGAGGTGGAGATCGCGCTGGTGCTGGCCGTGTCGATCGTGCTCATCGTCATTTACGCTTTCCTGCTCGACTGGCGCGCCACCCTCATTCCGGGACTGTCGATGCCGGTGGCCATGATCGGCACCATCGCCGCCATCTATCTGGCGGGCTTCTCCATCAACATTCTCACCCTGCTGGCGCTGGTGCTCGCCACCGGCCTCGTCGTCGATGACGCCATCGTGGTGCTTGAAAACATCGTGCGCCGCCGCAATCAGGGGCTCGGCCCCCGCGCCGCCGCGGTGCTCGGAACCCAGGAAGTGTTCTTCGCCGTGGTAGCGACCACCGCCACGCTGGTCGCCGTCTTCGTGCCGATCTCCTTCATGCCGGGGCAGACCGGCGGCCTGTTCCGCGAATTCGGCTTCGTGCTGGCGATTGCGGTTCTGCTTTCGGGCGTGGTTGCGCTGACGCTGTGCCCGATGCTCGCGTCGCGCATGCTCGCCACCGCATCTGCGGATCACGAAGGCGGGAACGGCATCGGCGGCCGCATCGGCGCGAAGCTCGGCGGGTTTTACCGGCGCTGCCTGCGCTTTTGCCTGAACGCGCCATGGCTGGTGGTGCTGGTCGCCGCGCTGTTCGCCGGCCTTGCGGTGATCCTGTTTGGAACGATCCGCCAGGAACTGACGCCGAGCGAAGACCGCTCCATGGTGCTTTTGCGGGTCAGCGCCCCGCAGGGCGTCAGCCTCGACTATACGGCCGGCCAGATGCGCACCATAGAGGAACTGATCGAACCGATGCGCCGGACCGGCGAAATCGAAAGCACCTTCCAGTTTGCGGGCAACAACGGCAACTACAACAGCGGCTTCATGGTCATCACCCTGGCGCCCTGGGAAAAGCGCGCCCGCAGCCAGCAGCAGATATCATCGGACATAAGCGCGCTCACACGCCGGATACCGGCCGTGCGCGTGTTTCCCGTGCAGCCGAACAGCCTCGGCATCCGCGGCGCCGGCAACGGCCTGCAATTCGCCCTTGTCGGCAACGACCGCGCGAAGATGAGCGAAGCTGCCGACGCCATCATCGCCGCCATGGAGCAGGATCCGCGCTTCGAACAGCCGCGCCTGTCCATCGACCCGTCGCAGCCGCAGCTTTCGGTCGCCATCGATCGCGAGCGCGCTTCCGATCTCGGCATCGACATCACCGGGCTGGCCAACACCTTGCAGGCCATGCTCGACGGCAATGACATCGGCGACGTCTTCATCGGCGACCGCTCCTTCGGCGTGAAGCTGGTGTCGACCACCACCCCGATCAACGATCCGACCGACCTGGAAAATCTCTTCCTCAAGACCGGCGACGGCCGCTTCGTGCCGATGTCGACCATCGCCGCGCTGACGGAAAAGGCGGTGCCGCCAACCCTGACGCGTGAACAGCGGCAGGCCTCCGTGGCCGTCACCACCGGCCTGCGCGCCGATTTCGCGCTTGGCGACGCCTATGCGGAGGCACGGCGGATCGCCGCTTCGTCGATGCCTGCGGGCGTCCGCATGCTGCCGCTCGCGGAAGCCGCCACGCTGGGCGAAACCAATGCGGGCATGATCACCGTGTTCGGCTTTGCGCTGGTCATCATCCTTCTGGTGCTGGCCGCGCAGTTCGAAAGCTTCGTGTCGGCCATCATCATCATGGCCACCGTGCCGCTTGGCCTCGCCTGCGCGATCTTCGCGCTGGTGCTCACCGGCACCAGCCTCAACGCCTACAGCCAGATCGGGCTGGTGCTGCTGGTCGGCGTCATGGCCAAGAACGGCATTCTGATCGTGGAATTCGCCAACCAGTTGCGCGACCGCGGCGCCAATGTGCGCGAGGCGATCGAGGAAGCGGCGAATGTGCGCCTGCGCCCGGTGCTGATGACGATGATCTGCACCGTTCTGGGCGGTCTGCCGCTGGTGCTGGCCAGCGGCGCCGGCGCCGAGGCGCGCATTGCGCTGGGCTGGGTCATCGTCGGCGGTCTCGGCCTTGCCACCCTATCCACCCTGTTCCTGACGCCGGTCGCCTATCTTCTGCTTGGCCGTTTCGTCACGCCGAAGGCCGAAGAGCAGAACCGCCTGCGCCGCGAGCTGGAGGAAGCCGCCTACACCAATATGGAACCGGCGGAATAAGCAGCCTTCCGGCGCGGGACCCATATTGGACGCGTGACAGGGCCGGCATGGCCCTGTATTGCTCCTGCCCGAACCAAAGCGACATGCGGGCATCAGGAGAAGCGGCAGACATGCAACCGATCACGCTCGATGAGCTTCTGGCAAGCGTCGGCACGGAAGTTGGCGTTTCGCCCTGGCGTGTGGTGACGCAGACGATGATCGACCAGTTCGCCGATGCGACCGACGATCATCAGTTCATCCATTGCGATCCGGAACGCGCCGCCCGCGAAACCCCCTTCGGCGGCACCATCGCCCATGGCTTCCTGCTGCTTTCCCTGCTCTCGGCCATGACCTTCGAGACCTTGCCGCCGCTGGAAAAGGGCAAGATGGGCGTCAATCAGGGTTTTGACGAAATCCGCTTCATGGCCCCGGTCAAGACCGGTTCGCGCATCCGCGCCCGCTTCGTGCTGGCCGACGCCAGGGCCCGTCCGTCCGGCTGGGTGCAGGTGACCCATGACGTGACGGTGGAGCTCGAAGGGTCGAAAAAGCCGGCCTTCACCGCCCGCTGGCTGACGCTCACCTTCGCGGAACCGCAAGCCTGACGCTGCGGCACGGCTTGCCCCGGCTCACATCAGGGATATAGTCGCTCCCGTGGAGGACACTCGCAAAACCAGGATCGCGCCGCCCACCGTTCAGGAACGGCGCGAACGACACAGGCAAACGCTTCGGTCGGATCTGATCGAGGCGGCGCGGCAGCTCGTTCAGGAAGAAGGCTATGATGGCCTGACCATCCGCAAGCTCGCCAAACGGGTCGGCTATGCGCCGATGTCCGTCTACTCCTATTTCGCCGACAAGCAGGCAATCCTGCTGGCTCTGGCCGAAGACCGCTTCGCCCTGCTGGCGCGCCGGATCCAGGAGAACGCTGCGGACGATCCGCTGGAAGCCCTGCGCGCGGTGCTGACCGAATATGCGGCCTTCGGGCTTGGCAATCCGAACGAATACCGCATCGTCTTCATGACCGAGAAGACCCGGCCGGCGGACGCACAGGCCGTCGACGGCATGGATGAGGGCAACCCCGCGCTCCAGGCTTTTCTGAGCCGCGTCGAAGCCTGCATTGCGGCAGGCAGGATCAAGGGCGACCCGTTCGCCATCGCGACGATGCTGTGGAGCATCGCTCATGGCACGATCTCCCTGATGATCACCTTTCCTTTTCACGAGTTCGGGGACCGCGAGGCCTTCCTGAAACGGATGTGCGATTTCGCTCTCGCCGGGTTGCAGGGTCAGGACACCCAGCCGCTGACCGACGCTCCCGGCCCCATATGCCGGGCATCCAAATAGAGCGTTTCCAGGAAAAGTGGAAACGCTTTTCCAGTTCGGAAACACGACAAAACAAAGACTTAACCGCTCCGCACCTTTGCTGGAATTGCGCTAAAGCGTGTCACGATCTTTCAGATCAGCCCCCTGCGCTTCAAGTTCTTGTTTTTACGCATGTCGTTGCCCCGAAACCGGTTCCCGCTTTCGGGCGACATGCTTTAGTCCCGTCCGTCTGACCCTGCCCACGCGGAGCAGAGGAAAAACCCGGCCACACCCGCTGCGTACGTCTCCGCTTCGGCCATCCGGCGTGCGGGACCCGGCGTTGCCGGGCGGGACATTTCGCGGCCCTGAAAAAAGCGGCCTGTATTTTCCGTCTATCTTCCGTCTCATTTCACGGATGCGCGTCACGATCTTTCAGCGTCGCTCCTTTATTTTAACCTGCTGTTTTTACGCCTGTCGTTGTCCCGAAACCGGCTCCCGCTTTCGGGCGACATGCGTGAGGGCCGAAGAGTTCGTCGCCCGACGTGAAAATTTTCAGACTTCGCCCGATCTCGACCTTCAGGATAATTTCGTACGCGTACGAATTGATCTTGATTTGCAAATCCAGCTTTCGTACATGTACGTTATATAATACTCGTACGAAACGGAGAAGAAAATGAAGACCGCCATCCTCGCGCTGTCCGCCCTGCTCGCCTTGTCGGGCCTCAGCATGGCCGCTTCCATGACGGCACAGGCGAACGCCACGGCCGGATGCAGCTCCGCCACCGGCAAGAAAGTGAAAATCGATTGCGCCAAAACCGCCTCGATCGGCAACGCCGCCAGCGAAGGCAAGACCTCCGGCCCTCGCCTCGGTATCGGCGTGAGCCCGTTCGTGCCCGGTCTGTGAGCGCGCACGGCACGGAAAGGGCGGCATCCCCCGGATAGCCGCCCTTTTTTGATCTGTTGCTGCCGGGCTGGTTCGGCCGGAGCGACGCTCGGCAACGCTCTGGCCGCAGCGCAAAAATCCCTGCCAGAAGAACGCTCTGCCTCAGCGCCCCGACTTGCGGCCGGCGACGATCTTGGCCTGCCCGGGCTTCTTGGGCCCGCCCGGAATAGCGGAAGACGTCACCGAAATGGGATCGCTGGCGGGAAAAGTGTCTTCCAGCCCTTCTTCCAGCTCCTCGGTCTCGTCCTGCGTCTGCCGCTCATGCTCAAGCGACCTGACGGCGGATGTCTTGCTGCGGGTCTTGTGTTCCGTTTTGCTTGCCATTCCAGTTTCTCCCGGCCAGTTTCTCCCGGATTTGCCCCGATTGAGGGCACCATACAGAAACTCGGTTCCCGTCTCCGGGTTCCCTCAGGCCGCCGCGTCGCGGGCGCCTGCCGACAGCAGGCCGAACACATAGTCGGAGAAGGAACGCCAGCATTCGACCCGGAAGTCCTGCTCGCTCGCCCGGTAAAGCAGGATTTCCACCTTGCCGAACAGCGTGCGCGAACAGGCCCCCACGGCAAATGCCTGCACTGACAGGTCCTGCGGACAACCGGCCGCGAGCGTTGCCTCCGCAGCCGGACCGCTCACCGAAAAGGCGACATTGCGGTGCGAAACATCGACCGCCGAATGAAGCCCCTTCGCCTTGCCGCAATCCGCCAGTATGTCGCCGCCCTCGGTGTCGATGACGAACCATTCGTCCGGCCCCAGCCAGAATACCGTGCGCGCGGCCTTTGCAGCAGACGTTTTCGGCTTCCGTGGCAGGCTAACGCCGAGCGCTCGCGACAGCGAAGCCACCGCCTCTTCCGGCACGCGCACCGACACGCGGTTAGCAGGCGCCAGCACGGCCACCTTCACCCCATTTGCCGACACTTCCTGCCCGGCAAGGGCAGGACGCCGTTCGGCCGCCATGTGCGCCTGAACGGTCCCAGCTGCCGCCTTAGCCATTGAGGCGCTCCCCTTTCTCGTCAAAAAACACCATGCCGGTGATCTCCACCTCGATGGTGCGGTCGGGCATCGGCACGTAAAGCGTTTCGCCCATTCGTTTGCGTCCGCCTTCGACCAGCGCCAGAGCGATGGAGCGGCCGCAATTTTCCGACCAGTAGCTGGAGGAAACGTGACCGATCATCTTCATCGGCACCGCCTGCTTCGGATCGGCCACGATCTGCGCGCCTTCCTCCAGCACGATGGCCGGATCAAGCGTCTTTAGACCGACCAGTTGCCTGCGTCCCTCGGCCACCAGATCGGGTCGCTTCAGACCGCGTATGCCGACGAAATCGGCCTTTTTCTTGCCGACCGCCCAGTCGAGACCGGCGTCGTTCGGTGTGACAGTTCCGTCCGTATCCTGCCCGACGATGATGTAGCCTTTTTCAGCGCGAAGAACGTGCATGGTTTCGGTGCCATAGGCGCAGGCGCCATGCTTCTGCCCCTCCCCCCACAGCGCTTCCCACACGGCCTCGCCATAATCGGCCGGCACGTTCACCTCAAAGCCGCGCTCGCCTGAGAACGACATGCGAAACAGCCGCGCCGGCACGCCGCAGATGCCGCCCTCGCGCACCGACATATGCGGCATCGCCGCATCCGAAAGGTCGATGCCCTCGACCAGCGGCGCGATGATGTCGCGGCTTTTCGGCCCCTGCACGGCGATCACCGCCCATTGCTCGGAGGTCGAGGTCAGCCACACCTTCAGATGCGGGAACTCGGTCTGGAGATAGTCTTCCATATGGTTCATGACGCGGGCCGCCCCGCCGGTCGTCGTGGTCACATGGAATCGGTCTTCGGCCAGCCGCCCGACAACGCCGTCGTCATAGATGAAACCATCCTCGCGCAGCATGATGCCGTAGCGGCAGCGGCCAACCTCGAGCTTCTGCCACGGATTGGTGTACATCAGTTCCATGAAGGCCGCCGCATCCGGCCCCGCCACCTCGATCTTGCCCAGCGTCGAGGCGTCGAACAGGCCCGCACTCTTGCGCACCGTCACGCATTCGCGGTTGACGGCCGCCTGCATGTCCTCGCCGGCGCGCGGAAAATACCAGGCGCGCTTCCACTGGCCGACATCCTCGAACACCGCGCCATGGCGTTCCGCCCAGCCATGCATGGCGGTGCGGCGCGCCGGCTCGAACAGGTTTCCGCGCGCATGACCGACAATGGCTCCGAACGTCACCGGCGTATAGGGCGCGCGGAACGTCGTCAGGCCGACTTCCGGGATCGTCCGCCCCAGCTCTTCGGCGGCGATGGCCAGACCGTGCATGTTCGAGGTCTTGCCCTGGTCGGTCGCCATGCCGTTGGTGGTGAAGCGCTTGACGTGCTCGATCGACTGCATGCCCTCGCGAACCGCCTGGCGGATGTCCCTGGCCGTCACGTCGTTCTGGAAATCCACGAACGCCTTGACCGTGGTGCCGGCCTCCGCCCCCGGTGCCGCGCCCAGCATGCCGCGCGACCAGTTTTCGCTGGTCTCGACCTTCGGCTTTGCCGGTTTCGCCGCCTTGCCGCCGGCTTCCTTCGCAGCCTTCACGCCGGCCGCATAGGCCTCGTCGATGGTGGCAGAAAGCCCGTCGGTGCCGTTGCAGGCGCCGACCGAGATGCAGTCCTGCGCATAAGTGCCCGGCAGGAAGCGCTTGACTTCATCGTTGAAGGCGACCTTGCCGCGCGATTGCGAGAACATATGCACCGAGGGCGTCCATCCCGCCGACATCAGCAATGCATCGACGGGAATGGTGCGCTCGCCGCCTCCGCCGGTGCGCGGACGCACGGTCATCGAACTGACGCGCAACCGCCCGCCAATGCGCACCACGCCGCGTCCGCCATGAATTTCGATGCCGAGCGCGCGGGCCTCGTCCACCAGTTCGCCGGTGGGGTTGTCGCGCAGGTCGACGATGGCGGCCACGCCGACCCCCGCCTTTTTCAGGTCGATGGCGGCGGCATAGGCACTGTCATTGGCGGTGTAGACGCCGACATTCTTGCCCACGGCAACGCCGTAATGGTTGAGATAGGTGCGCGCCGCCGACGCCAGCATGATGCCTGGCCGGTCATTGTCCGGGAACACCATGTGCCGCTCGATGGACCCGGTGGCGAGCACCACGCGCTTTGCCCGCACCTGCCACAGTCGCTCCCTGGGCAGAGTGCCGGCCGGATCGGAAAGATGATCGCTCACCCGTTGCGTCAGCGCGACGAAGTTCTGAAGATAATATCCGAATGCCGTGGTGCGGGTCAGCACCCGCACATTGTCCATGGCAGCCAGCTTCGCCATGGCCGCCTGCGCCCACTGCCAGCCGCTCTCACCGTCGATGACCGCACCGCTCTCGAAACGCAGCGATCCGCCAAGCTCTGCCTGTTCGTCGCAGATGATGACGCGCAGGCCCGATTCGGCCGCCGCAAGGGCCGCCGCGATACCGGCCGCGCCTCCGCCCAGAACCAGCACCTCGCAATGCGCGAACCGGGCGGCGTAATGATCCGGATCGGGCTGATCGGGTGCTGCGCCAAGCCCGGCGGCAGAGCGGATGAACGGCTCATACAGCGATTTCCAGGCCGCTTTCGGCCACATGAAGGTCTTGTAGTAGAAGCCGGCGGAAAACAGCGGCGAGGCCAGATCGTTGACCGCGCCCACGTCGAAGCCGAGCGAGGGCCAGCGGTTTTGCGAAACCGCGGTCAGCCCGTCATAAAGCTCCTGCACCGTGGCGCGCACATTGGGGGTCTTGCGCGAAGCGTCGCGATGGATGCCGACCAGCGCATTCGGCTCTTCCGCGCCGGCCGAAACGATGCCGCGCGGCCGGTGATATTTGAACGAGCGGCCGACGAGATGCACGCCATTGGCAAGCAGTGCCGAGGCCAGCGTGTCGCCGGCGACCCCGCTGTAGTTCCGGCCATCGAAGGTGAAGCGGGCGGTCCGGGCCTGCGCCAGGCGGCCCTTGCCTGAAAGTCGGAAAGATTCGGCCATGATTATACCCCCGGAAGCTTTTTCGGCTTCGGCTCGCCGGCCTTGTAGGTGACGATCAGGCGGTCGCTCACCGAATCGCGCGCCGCGTTGAAGAAGCGGGCGCAGCCATGAACATGGCGCCAGCGCTCATAGATCGTGCCGCGTGTGTTGGCGCGAATGAAGAAGAACGCCTCGAAATCCTCGTCGCTGATCGAAGCGATGTCGGAAGGCCGCGCGACATGCGCTTCGCCCGCGTGCCGGAATTCGGTCTCCGGGCGCTCTTCCTCGCAATAGGGGCAGCGGATTAAAAGCATGGTTTTCCCTTCAATGCGCCACGGCGGCGGCTGCCGCCTCGTCGATCAGCCGGCCGGTGCGGAAGCGTTCCAGCGAAAACGGCGCGTTGATCGGATGCGGCTCGTCGCGCGCGATGGTATGGGCAAAGACATGCGCCGAGCCGGGCGTCGCCTTGAACCCGCCCGTACCCCAGCCGCAATTCACGTAAAGTCCCCTGACCGGCGTCTTCGCCAGTATCGGCGAGCGGTCCGGCGTCACGTCGACGATGCCGCCCCACGAGCGCAGCATCTTCATGCGGGTGAACATCGGAAACATCTCGCAGATCGCATCGAGCGTGTGTTCCAGATTGTGAAGCGCGCCGGCCTGCGAGTAGGAATAATACTGGTCGGTGCCTGCCCCGATCACCAGTTCGCCCTTGTCGGACTGCGAGATATAGGCATGAACGGTGTTGGACATGACCACGCAGGGCACCGCCGGCTTGACCGGCTCCGACACCAGCGCCTGCAACGGATAGCTTTCCAGCGGCATGCGCACCCCGGCCATGTTCATGACGACGGAAGTGTTGCCGGCGGCGACCACGCCGATCTTCTTCGCGCCGATCGGGCCGCGCGAGGTTTCAACGCCGATGACCCCGCCATCGGCGCCGCGCCTTATGCCCGTGACCTCGCAGTTCTGGATGATGTGGACGCCGCGCGCCGAGGCGCCGCGCGCATAGCCCCATGCGACCGCATCGTGGCGGGCCGTGCCGCCGCGCCGCTGCAATGAAGCGCCGACGACCGGATAGCGCGCATCGCGCGATATGTTCAGCGGCGGGCAATATTCCCTGGCCTGCTCCGGCGTCAGCCATTCATTGTCGATGCCGTTCAGCCGGTTGGCGTGGACATGGCGCTTCAGCGACTGCACGTCATGCACATTGTGCGCCAGCATCATCACGCCGCGCGCCGAATACATCACATTGTAGTTGAGGTCCTGCGACAGCCCGTCCCACAGCTTCAGCGCATGGTCGTAGATGCCGGCCGATTCGTCATAGAGATAGTTGGAGCGGATGATGGTGGTGTTGCGGCCCGTATTGCCGCCGCCGAGCCAGCCCTTTTCGAGCACC
>JAZIHP010000006.1:0-75750 GCA_036678505.1 Alphaproteobacteria bacterium | reverse complement strand
GAAGATCGCCACCGTGATGTCGGTGACCCTGTCGACCGACCACCGCGCGGTGGACGGGGCGCTGGGGGCCGAACTGATCGGCGCCTTCAGGCGCCTGATCGAAAACCCGATGGGTCTGGTGGTCTGACAGCCGATGCGGACGGTGCTCTGCTACGGCGATTCGCTGACCTGGGGCTACGATGCCGAAGGTCTTTCGAGGCATGCGCTGGAAGACCGCTGGCCGAGCGCGCTGCAACGGGTGCTCGGTGACGGCGTTCATGTCGTCGCCGAGGGGCTGAACGGGCGCACCACGGCCTTTGACGATCATCTGGCGGGCGCCGACCGTAACGGCGCGCGTTTCCTGCCGACGCTCCTGTCCTCGCACGGGCCGCTCGATCTGGTGATCGTCATGCTGGGCACCAATGACATGAAGCCCTGGATTCACGGCGATCCCTTCGTCGCCAGGCAGGGCATGCGCCGCCTCGTCGCCATCGTGCGCGGCCATGACGATCCGCTCGGCCTTCCCGAGCCGAAGGTGCTGATCGTCGCGCCGCCCGTGGCTGCCCCCGGCCAGAAGGGGCCGGGCGAACTCGCCGGTTATTATGAACAACTGGCGGATGAGGCGGGCTGCGGGTTTTTCGACGCTTCTGGTGTCTGCGAGGTTTGCCAGATCGACGGCATCCATATGGATGCGGAAAATTCGCGCAGGCTGGGCGAGGCGCTGGCCCCGGTGGCACGCGTGATGCTGGAGCTCTGACCGTGCCGGACGCCATCGCCATCAGAGCTGCCAGGAAGGACGATGCGGCCGAATTTGTCATTCCGGCGGATGGCTCGCCGCACGGCCTTGCGTGGTGGTTCCGGTATGGCGCGGTGCTGAACGGATCGAAGGCAACGGCCTTCGGGGAAGCTCGCTGCCCCATGCGCTCCGGCACGCAAGCCGCGGCGTGGCGGGGCAGGCGGCGGCTTGCCCGTGAGGCGGCCCGCGCCGACGGCAGGCCGGTAGGCCTGATCGCCGAAAGTGATAACGAGACCGCGCCCGGGCTTTACAAATCGCGTGGATTCGCAGAGGTGACGCAACGGCAGGCCGTATCGCTCACCGAAAACGGCAGGCAACATGACCGGGTGCTGCCGACGCGCAGCGCCGCTTGAGGAAAGGCAAGGATTTATGGCCGAGGCTTACGACGTCATCATCATCGGTTCGGGTCCGGGCGGCTATGTGACAGCCGTGCGCTCCGCGCAGCTTGGCTTCAAAACCGCGATCGTGGAGCGCGAGCATCTGGGCGGCATCTGCCTCAACTGGGGCTGCATTCCCACCAAGGCGCTGCTGCGCTCGGCCGAGATCAAGCATTATGCCGAAAATCCCGGCGCTTATGGCCTGAAGATCGACGGCAAGGTCAGCGCCGACATCGATGCCGTGGTGGAGCGCTCGCGCGGCGTTTCGCGCCGGCTGAACGGCGGCGTCGCCTTCCTGATGAAGAAGAACAAGGTCGACGTGATCTGGGGCGAGGCGAAGCTTTCGAAAGCTCCCGTTCAGGGAAAGGCGGGCGAGATCGTCGTTTCCAAAAGCTCCAAAAAGCCGATGGAGCCGCAGCCGCCGGCTCCAAAAGGCGTCAAGGGCGAGGGCACCTATACCGCGAAGCACATCATCGTCGCCACCGGGGCGCGGCCGCGCGCGTTGCCCGGCATCGAGCCGGACGGCAAGCTGATCTGGAGCTATTTCGAGGCCATGGTGCCGAAGGAAATGCCGAAGTCGCTGCTGGTCATGGGGTCGGGCGCCATCGGCATCGAGTTCGCATCCTTCTACCGCACCATGGGCGCCGAGGTGACCGTGGTCGAGGTGATGCCGCAGGTCATGCCGGTGGAAGATGCCGAAATCTCCAAATTCGCCCAGAAGCAGTTCGAGAAGCAGGGCATGAAGATCCTGCTGGAAGCCAAGGTGGCGAAGGTCGAGAAGGGCGCGAACTCGATCACCGCCCATATCGAGACAAAGGACGGCAAGGTGGAGAAAATCACCGCCGAGCGCATGATCTCGGCTGTCGGCGTGGTCGGCAACATCGAAAATCTCGGGCTGGAAGCGCTTGGCGTGAAGACCGATCGCGGCTGCGTGGTGGTGGATGGCTATGGCAACACCAACGTGCCCGGCATCCATGCCATCGGCGACGTCGCCGGCCCGCCCATGCTGGCGCACAAGGCCGAGCATGAAGGCGTGATCTGCGTGGAGAAGATCGCCGGCGTGCCGGGCGTGCACGGGCTCGACAAGTCGAAGATTCCCGGCTGCACCTATTGCAGCCCGCAGGTGGCGTCCGTCGGCCTCACCGAAGCGAAGGCCAGGGCGGAAGGGCGCGACATCCGTGTCGGCCGCTTCCAGTTCGCCGCCAATGGCAAGGCCATCGCGCTCGGCGAGGATCAGGGCCTGATCAAGACCATTTTCGACAAGAAGACCGGTGAGTTGCTTGGCGCGCATATGGTCGGCGCGGAAGTGACCGAACTGATCCAGGGGTTCGTGGTGGCGATGAACCTCGAAACCACCGAGGAGGAGCTGATGCACACGGTGTTCCCGCATCCGACCCTTTCGGAGATGATGAAGGAAAGCGTTCTCGACGCCTATGGGCGGGCGCTGAACGCCTGAGTGAGCCTTTTTGAGGGACGGAGGGACGCGATCATGCGTCTCGCTCCGCCTCCGGCCAGGCCGTGGAACCGGATGCGAGGTTTGGACGTTGCATATGAATTCCAATCCTTTCAGGAGGGACTATTCATATGGACGTCAACGGTGTGGGCTGGATCGCGGCTATAGTGGTTGGCGGCGTCGCCGGCTGGCTGGCCGAAATGGTGATGAAGAGCAATATGGGCATCCTCATGAACGTGGTTCTGGGGATCGTCGGGGCGGTGGTGCTGAACGCCATCCTGCGGGCTCTGGATTTCGGGGTTTTTGGCGCAGGCTGGCTTGCCTATCTGATCACGGGCTTTATCGGCGCGTGCATCCTCATTTTCGTCGGGCGACTGCTGCGCCGATAATACCATTTGCGGGGCCGACAATACCATTTGCGAGGCCGATAACAGCATTTGCGGGGTTGAATTTCATCAGGGCCGTGGCGGCTGGTTCCGCCGCGGCCTTTCTTATTCCGGCGAAACATCCTAGATGGTATTGGTTGGGCGGGCCTGCTCCGCATTGGTAAGGCATTGGATCGGATATGGTAACGGTTCTCGATAACATCGCAAATCCGCCGCGGGCGAGGCATCCTGAAAAGGCGCATCGTCCTGACCAGGAGGTGCTGCGCAAGCCGGAGTGGATCCGTGTCAAGGCGCCTGTCTCCAGGGGCTATGCCGAAACCCGCGAGATCGTGAAGACGAACAAGCTGGTGACCGTCTGCGAGGAGGCCGGCTGCCCCAATATCGGCGAGTGCTGGGAAAAGAAGCACGCCACCTTCATGATCATGGGCGAGATCTGCACGCGCGCCTGCGCCTTCTGCAATGTCGCGACCGGGATACCGATGCCGCTCGACACCAATGAGCCCGATCGCGTGGCTCATGCGGTGCGCCAGATGGGGCTCACCCATGTCGTCATCACCTCGGTCGACCGTGACGATCTTGCCGATGGCGGCGCGCAGCATTTCGCGAATGTCATTCATGCCATTCGCGCGGCGGCGCCGGCGACGACCATCGAAATCCTGACGCCGGACTTTTTGCGCAAGGAAGGCGCGAACGCTCTTGAGATCGTGGTCGAGGCAAGGCCGGACGTCTTCAATCACAATCTGGAAACGGTGCCGTCCAACTATCTGACAGTGCGGCCCGGCGCGCGCTATTTCCACTCGATCCGCCTGCTGCAACGGGTGAAGGAACTCGATCCCACGATCTTCACCAAATCCGGCATCATGGTGGGGCTGGGCGAGGAGCGCAACGAGGTGTTGCAGCTCATGGACGACCTGCGCACCGCCAATGTCGATTTCATGACCATCGGCCAGTATCTCCAGCCGACCCGCAAGCACCATCCGGTCCGGCGTTTCGTGACGCCGGAGGAATTCCAGTCCTACGCCACCATCGGCAAGACCAAGGGGTTCCTTCTGGTGGCTTCCAGCCCGCTGACGCGTTCGTCGCATCACGCCGGCGAGGATTTCGCGCGGCTGAAGGCGGCTCGCGAAGAATCCCTGCGGAAATCGGCTTAGTTTTTTCGTTTCATGCCCAAATTCGAGGCCACCCGCCAAGTCGCCCACTCGCCGGATGAAATGTTCGCTCTGGTGGCCGATGTCGAGCGTTATCCGGAGTTCCTGCCGCTGTGCGAGGCGCTGAGCGTGCAGTCACGCCGCGAGCGCGACGGCAAGACCCTGCTCGTCGCGTCCATGAGCGTCGGCTACAAGGCCATTCGTGAAACCTTCATCACGCAAGTGCTTTTAAAGCCGCAGGAGCGGGCGATCGATGTCAAATATATCGACGGGCCGTTCAAATATCTCAGCAATGTCTGGGAATTCGAGGAGCACGGATCGGGCTGCCTGGTTCGCTTCTTCATCGATTATGAATTCAAGAGCCGTCTGTTCAGCGCGGTGATGGGCACCATGTTCGACCGCGCTTTCCGCATGTTCGCGGAAGCCTTCGAAAAGCGCGCCGATGCGGTTTACGGGCGTCCGGCCGAAACCGCCTGATCGTTAACCAGGGCCTTGAGGCTCATGCACATCCAGGGCCTTGGGGCTCATGCACATCCAGGGCCTTGAGGCCCATGCACATCCAGGGCCTCGAGGCCCATGCACAAGGCGTGCTTCACGGTTTCCCGGCGGATATGGTCGCGGCCGCGATTGTCGAAGACGCGGTTTTCGACGTGAACGGGCTGGCCGGTCATCGCCAGGCCGAACCAGACGAGACCGACGGGCTTTTCGGCGCTGCCGCCATCGGGGCCGGCGATGCCGGTAACGGCAAGGGCAATGCCCGCGCGCGAGTTTTTCAGCGCGCCTTCCGCCATTTCTTTCGCGGTCCGGGAGGATACGGCGCCATGGTCGGCCAGCGTCCGGGCTGAAACGCCGAGCATCTCCATCTTGGCTTCGTTGGAGTAGGTGACGAAACCCCGGTCGACCATCGACGAGGACCCCGGAATGTCGGTCATCGCGGCGATGATGAGGCCGCCGGTGCAGCTTTCGGCGGTCGCCGCCAATATGCCGGCGCGCTTGCAGGCCTTCAGAAAGCGATCCGCCAGCTCTCCGACGCCCTGCTGCCTGACCTCTCCAACGCCTGCTTCCGTCATGGGGGGACTTCTCCGGGATAGATGACGCTCGCCGTCACGATGGCCGCGATGCCTTCCTCTCGCCCGACAAAGCCCAGCCGCTCGTTGGTGGTGGCCTTTATCGAGATGCGCTCTGCCGAAATGCCGAGCATGGAAGATAGTTCCGCCACCATCGCCTCGCGATGAGGGCCGATCTTCGGCATCTCGCAGATCAGCGTCACGTCGGCATTGGCGATGCGGCCGCCGCGCTCGCGCACGATTGCCACCGCATGTTCCACGAACCGGCGTGACGCCGCGCCCTTCCATTGTGGATCGGAAGGCGGGAAATGGGTGCCGATATCGCCGGCGCCGCAGGTGGCGAGCAGAGCGTCGGTGAGCGCGTGCAGGCCGACATCGGCATCGGAATGGCCGGACAGCTTGCGGGTGTGCGGAATGCTGACGCCGCACAGCACCACATGGTCGCCGGCCT
This sequence comes from Alphaproteobacteria bacterium, assembly GCA_036678505.1. Taxonomy (GTDB): domain Bacteria; phylum Pseudomonadota; class Alphaproteobacteria; order Rhizobiales; family Rhizobiaceae; genus Mesorhizobium. Next base: position 70,093 of record JAZIHP010000006.1, on the reverse strand, counting down.
CGAAGGAATGAACGTCATAGCCATTGCCGGTGCGTACATCGGGGAAGCTCGAAGCGGTTCCCTTAAGCCTTTGGTCTGCCATGGAAATATCCCTTGCCCAGGTGAGCTTTACATTGTCCGGGGAGCCGGGCACCAGCATGACGGGGATGCCCGCCCATTCGGCGATCGCGGCGTCGTCCGTAAAATCGTGCCGGCCGAGCGCATGCGCCCGGTCATGCGCCTGAAGAATTGGTGCGAACGGAAACCCTTGCGGCGTCTGCGCGCCGTGGAGCCCGGCGCGCTGCACCGTCTCGCCGACCATGCCGCCAAAGGCTTCCCGCTTCAGCGTGTCGGCGACCGGCAAGGCAGGCAGCGCGCCCTGCGCTTCGGTTATGGCGTCGATGGTGCGGGTGATCAGCCCGGTGTGGCAAAAAGGACGGACCGCATCATGAATCAGCACCTTGGCGGGCGCTGTTTCGTTCAGGGCCAGAAGGCCCAGCCGCACCGATTCCTGCCGTGTCGGCCCGCCGATGACGATGGTGACGCGGTCATGATAGTCTTCCGCCGCCTTGCGCAGCAATTCGCGGTCGTCGGCATGAATGGCCACGACCACCGCATCCACCTGCGGATGCGACAGGAAGGTTTCCAGCGTATGCGCGATGACCGCCCGGCCGCCGATATGGCGGTACTGCTTGGGGCCGTCCGCCTGTCCCGCGCGCTCGCCGCGCCCGGCGGCCACGATCACGGCCGCGATCCGGCACGTTCCCTCGCTAACAGCAATGTCGGTTCGCTCAGCCATGGCGGAGGCTTAGTCGCGCGGGACCGGGAAGGCCAGCTTTTTCAGCAGGACGGAACGATTGCGACATGATTGTGCATTGCATCATTTTCGTGGCTTGTTTAAACAATGGGCATCAAGATTATCTGCATGGTTTTTGTGCATGCCTGAACAGGCCATCCTGTCCGCGTCTTTGGACATAGGCGGCGTCGAAATTCGCAATCGCGTTTTTCTGGCGCCCATGTCGGGCGTGACCGATGAGCCTTTTCGCAAGCGTGCCTATGCCCATGGCGCCGGCCTCGTCATTTCGGAAATGGTGGCCAGCGGCGAACTGGCGAAGGGACGGGCCGGGTCCGACCTGCGCATCCGTCACCCCGGCCTGCCTGTCCATATGGTGCAGCTTGCCGGGCGCGAGGCCTCTCACATGGCCGAAGCCGCGCGCATTGCGGCGGGAGAGGGCGCGGACATCGTCGACATCAATATGGGCTGCCCGGCCAGGAAGGTGACCGGCGGCTATGCCGGTTCGGCCCTGATGCTGGACCTCGACCACGCGCTGACGCTGATCGAGGCCGTTGTCGGGGCGGTGGACGTGCCCGTCACCGTCAAGATGCGGCTTGGCTGGGACGAGAACGGGCTGAATGCGCCGGTTCTGGCGCGGCGCGCGGAACAGGCAGGCGTGCGGATGGTGACGGTGCATGGGCGCACCCGCTGCCAGTTCTACAAGGGCCGGGCCGACTGGAAGGCGATTGCCGGGGTCAAGGCGGCGGTCGGCGTTCCGGTTGTCGCCAATGGCGATGTCGGTTCGCCTGCGGATGCGGAGACGATCCTGCGGGAATCGGGCGCCGATGCCGTCATGATCGGCCGCGCGCATTACGGCGCGCCCTGGGTGGCCGGTGACATCGCCTCAGCCGCTTCCGGTATCCCCGCGCCGGGAATTCCATCGGCTGGCGCCGAACTGGGCGGTTATGTCACCGCGCATTACGAGGACATGCTGTCGCTTTACGGCAGGGAAAGCGGTTTGCGGCAGGCGCGCAAGCATCTTGGCTGGTATCTCGACCGCCATGCGCCGTCAATTGCCGACGAACGGCGCAAGGCGCTGCTGACCTGCGGCGAGCCTCGACAGGTGATTTCGCTTGTGGACGAGATTTTCGGCCAGCCCGCCAAGGCGAGGGATGCGGCATGAGCCCGATACCGCGCACGACCGCAAATGCGGGCGATGTCGCGCAGATCCTGCTCAATACGATCCGGCGGCCCGTCATCATGGTCGACCCCGAAGGCTATATTTCCTTCGCCAACGCGGACGCGGAAGATTTTTTCCGGTCCAGCGCCCCGGTTCTGGGGCGCGGCACCTTGTCGAAGCTCATTCCCTTCGGCAGCCCGCTGCTTGCCCTGGTCGACCAGGTGCGTCATCGCCGGGCGCCGGTGAACGAATATCGCGTCGACATTTCCTCGCCGCGTCTCGGCATCGAAAAGATCGTCGATCTCTACGCCGCGCCGGTGCCCGAATTCCCCGGTTCTGTCGTGGTCATGTTTCAGGAACGATCGGTGGCGGACAAGATCGACCGCCAGATGACCCATCGCGGCGCGGCGCGCTCCGTGACGGGTCTTGCCGCCATGCTGGCGCACGAGATCAGGAACCCGCTCTCGGGCATAAGGGGCGCCGCACAGCTTCTGGAACAATCGGCATCCGACGAAGACCGGGCGCTGACGCGACTCATCACCGATGAGACCGACCGCATCGTGGCGCTGGTCGATCGCATGGAGGTGTTTTCCGACGAGCGGCCGATTGACCGTTATCCGGTTAATATCCATGCCGTGCTCGACCGCGTGAAGGCAATCGCGAAAAACGGCTTCGCGCGCGGCATCTCCATCATCGAGGATTACGATCCCTCGCTGCCGCCGGTGCACGGAAATCGCGACCAGCTCATTCAGGTCTTCCTCAACCTGATCAAGAACGCGGCCGAGGCGGTGGGCGGCGACCCGCGAGGCGAAATCGTGCTGACCACCGCTTTCCGTCCCGGCATTCGCCTGTCGGTGCCGGGCTCGCAGGAGCGCCTGTCGCTGCCGCTGGAGTTCTGCGTGCGCGATAACGGGCCGGGCGTGGCCGAGGATATCCTGCCGATCCTGTTCGACCCCTTCATCACCACGAAGACGAATGGTTCGGGGCTCGGGCTGCCGCTGGTGGCGAAGATCGTGGGCGAGCATGGCGGCACCGTCGAGTGCGTTTCCAATCCGCGCGGAACGACCTTCCGCGTGCTGATGCCGGCATGGAAGGAGATAGTGCCGGACCAGCAGGACCTGAACCGGGGAAATGCCCGATGAGCGCGCGCGGGCAGATACTTGTCGCGGATGACGATGCGGCGATCCGCACCGTTCTCAATCAGGCGCTGTCGCGGGCGGGGCATGAGGTGCGCGTCGCCTCCAACGCCGCCACGCTGTGGCGCTGGGTGGCGGCGGGCGAGGGCGATCTGGTGATCACCGATGTGGTGATGCCCGACGAGAACGCCTTCGACATGCTGCCGCGCATCCGCAAGGCGCGGCCGGAACTGCCGGTGGTGGTGATGAGCGCGCAGAACACCTTCATCACGGCCATCCGCGCCTCGGAGGCCGGCGCCTACGAATATCTGCCCAAGCCGTTCGATCTGACCGAGCTTCTGGGCATCGTGCAGCGGGCGCTTGCCGAGCCGCGCAAGGCGAAGGCCGGCCACAGGCCGGAGGATCAGCCCGATCCGATGCCGCTCGTCGGGCGCTCCGCCGCCATGCAGGACATCTATCGCATGCTGGCGCGCATGATGCAGACCGACCTGACCGTGATGATCACCGGCGAATCCGGCACCGGCAAGGAGCTGGTGGCGCGGGCGCTGCATGAATATGGACGCCGCCGCAACGGTCCGTTCGTGGCCATCAACATGGCTGCTATCCCGCGCGATCTGATCGAATCCGAGCTTTTCGGCCATGAGAAGGGGGCTTTTACCGGGGCGCAAGCCCGCTCGAGCGGGCGTTTCGAGCAAGCCGAAGGCGGCACGCTCTTCCTCGACGAGATCGGCGACATGCCGATGGAGGCGCAGACGCGGCTGCTGCGCGTCCTTCAGCAGGGCGAATATACGACCGTTGGCGGGCGCACGCCGATCCGCGCCGATGTGCGCATCGTCGCCGCCACCAACAAGGATCTGCGCGGCCTCATCCATCGGGGCCTGTTCCGCGAGGACCTGTTCTATCGCCTGAACGTCGTGCCGCTGCGGCTGCCGTCCCTGCGTGAGCGGCCGGAGGATATTCCCGATCTGGCGCGCCATTTCTTCAAACAGGGCGAGACGGAGGGATTGCAGGCCAAGCGCATCGACGCTGGCGGCATCGACCTGATGAAGCGCTATCCCTGGCCGGGAAATGTGCGGGAGCTGGAGAACCTCGTGCGCCGGCTGGCCGCACTTTATCCGCAGGACGAAATCTCGGCCGAAATCATCGATGCCGAACTGAATTCCGGCGAAAAGCCGGGCCCGGTAGCCGCCAGTGCGCCGCTTCCGGAAAATCTCTCCCTCGGGCAGGCGATGGAGCATTATCTGCAACGCTATTTCGCGTCCTGCGGGCCGGACCTGCCGCCGCCGGGGCTTTATCAGCGCATCCTTGCCGAAATCGAGCATCCGCTGGTGCTGGCGGCGATGATGGCGACGCACGGCAACCAGATCAGGGCCGCCGAAATGCTCGGTCTCAATCGCAACACGCTGCGCAAGAAAATCCGCGAACTCGGCATCAATATCTACAAATCCGCGGGCTGATGCGCGGGCGCTGAAACCGGCCTTGCGGGACGAGGTCATATTCTCGCCTGTTTTGTTGCATAATCGCCACAATGTTGCATACATGTAACGCAATTCATGGTGTCACGGGGCGGAATGGCGACTCAAATTCTCAGCACCGGTCAGGTGCGACTGCCCAGAAGCCGTGCGCAGGAAGGCAGGCGCCTGCTCGCCTTGCCGGGCATTCTGGCGATATTGGGCGCGCTCGTCACCGCCGGCGCGTCGTTTGCGATTCTCGTAGGTGCGACGCCCATCGCGCCGGACGGCACCACCACGCTCGTTCTCATCGCCGCGAACGCAATTTTCATTCTGGCGCTGGCGGCGCTGATCGGCCGGGAAATCCACCGCATCGTGCTGGCGCGGCGGATCGGCAAGGCAGCCTCCCGGCTGCATGTGCGCATCGTGACCATGTTTGCGCTGGTGGCGGCGATACCGGCAATCATGGTGGCGATCGTTGCCTCGATAACGCTGAATGTCGGCCTCGACAGATGGTTTGAAATCCGCACCAAAACCATTATCAACTCGTCTCTCTCGATCGCGGACGCCTATGTGCAGGAAAATGCCCGCAACCTTCAGGGCACGACCCTGTCGATGGCTTACGATCTCGACAGCGCGCGCACCCTTTACGGGCTCGACCGCACCGGCTTTCTCGATCTCCTGAACAAGGAGGCGGTGGGACGAGGGCTCGCCCATGCCGCGCTGGTCAGGGCGGACGGCTCATTCGTCATGAGCGCGCAAACCTCGGCCGACTTCGCCATGCCGGCGCCGCCGGAGGGCGCGATCCAGGAGGCCGAAAGCGGGCCGCCGCTGCTCATCGAGCCGCGCACGCGCAACATCATGGGCGCGATCGTCAAATTGCGGGAGCTCGAAGGGCTGTTCCTCTACACCATCCGGGTGATCGATCCGGAGGTGATCAAGGCCCGCGAGATCGTGCGCGCCAATGTCGATGAATATCGCGGGCTGGAATCGAACCGGCGCCCGTCGCAGCTGGCTTTCGCGCTGCCCTATATGTCGATGACGCTGATCATCATTCTCTCCTCGGTCTGGACCGGCATCGCCGTTGCCGACCGCCTGGTGCGGCCGATCCGCCAGCTGATCGGCGCGGCCGACGAGGTGGCGACAGGCAATCTCGACGTATCGGTCCCGGTGCGACCCTCCGATGGCGACGTCGCCTCGCTGGGCGCGACCTTCAACAACATGCTGCTGGAGCTGAAATCGCAGCGCAACGAATTGCTGGCGGCAAAAGACCAGATAGACGAACGCCGCCGCTTCTCCGAGGCGGTTCTGGAAGGCGTGACGGCGGGCGTCATCGGCGTCGATGCCGAAGGCATCGTCACCATCGTCAACCGCTCGGCGGAAATCATGCTGGCGATCGATGCGGAGGCGGCGACGGGCCAGAACCTTTCCGTGCTGCTGCCCCTGGTCGGCCGGGCTTTCGAGATCGGGCGCAAGTCGGAAAAGGCGGTCTATCGCGAGCAGGTGACGTTCTACCGTGCAGGCGCCGAGCGCACCTTCAACATTCAGGTCACCATGGAGGAAGAGGACAATGAGGACGCCTCGAAATCCTATGTGGTGACGGTGGACGACATCACCGATCTCGTCACCGCCCAGCGCTCGTCCGCATGGGCCGACGTTGCCCGCCGCATCGCTCATGAGATCAAGAACCCGCTCACCCCGATCCAGCTTTCGGCGGAGCGCATCAAGCGGCGCTATGGCAAGGTGATCACCGAGGACCGCGAAGTGTTCGACCAGTGCACGGACACCATCATCCGGCAGGTGGGCGATATCGGCCGCATGGTGGACGAATTCTCGTCCTTCGCGCGCATGCCGAAGCCGGACATGAAGCAGATCGATCTGCGCGAACCGTTGCGCGAGGCTTCGTTCCTCGTGGAGGTCAGCCGTCCCGATATCCGTTTCGAGCGCCGGTTCGGCAATGAACCGCTGCCCGGCACTTTCGATGCGAGGCTGTTGTCGCAGGCCTTCGGCAACGTCATCAAGAATGCCTCCGAAGCGATGGAGGGCATGGAGCGCGAGGACGGCCCTCCGAACGCCATCCTGATCCGTGCAGGCCGCGAGGGAGACGGCATCCGCGTCGATGTCATCGACAACGGCAAGGGGCTGCCGCGCGAGCATCGCCAGCGGCTTCTGGAGCCCTATATGACAACGCGCGACAAGGGCACTGGCCTCGGCCTCGCTATCGTCAAGAAGATCGTGGAAGACCATGGCGGCCGTCTGGAGCTTCATGATGCGCCGCAAGAATTCCATGGCGGGAAAGGTGCCATGGTTTCAATCATCCTTCCTGCTGCCGGAGGTTCCGCCCCCGCCTCCGTCAATTCACCGTCTGAAAAAACTTTAAAGGTCGAAAATGGCGTCTGATATTCTTATCGTCGACGACGAAGAAGACATTCGCGAACTCGTCGCGGGGATTCTGAGTGATGAAGGTCATGAAACGCGCACGGCTCACGACGCCGACAGCGCCCTTGCGGCGATCGCCGAACGCGCGCCGCGCCTGATCTTCCTCGACATCTGGTTGCAGGGGTCGCGGCTGGACGGTCTGGCATTGCTGGACGAGATCAAGACGATGCATCCGAACATGCCGGTGGTGATGATTTCGGGGCATGGCAACATCGAAACGGCGGTTTCCGCGATCCGGCGCGGCGCCTACGACTTCATCGAGAAGCCATTCAAGGCGGATCGCCTCATTCTGGTTGCCGAGCGGGCGCTGGAAACCTCCAAGCTCAAGCGCGAGGTTTCCGATCTCAGGCAGAGGAGCGGGGAGACGTTCGATCTCATCGGCATGTCTTCCGCCATGAGCCAGTTGCGCCAGACGATCGAGCGCGTCGCGCCCACCAACAGCCGCGTCATGATCGTCGGCCCTTCGGGGTCGGGCAAGGAACTCACGGCGCGCGCCATCCATGCCATGTCGGCGCGCAAAAGCGGGCCGTTCGTGACGCTGAGCGCTGCCACGATCACGCCGGAGCGCATGGAAATCGAGCTGTTCGGCACGGAATCCAACGGCACCGAGCGCAAGGTCGGGGCGCTGGAAGAGGCGCATCGCGGCATTCTCTACATCGATGAAGTGGCCGACATGCCGCGCGAGACGCAAAACAAGATCCTGCGCGTTCTGGTCGAGCAGCAGTTCGAGCGCGTGGGCGGCACCAAGCGCGTCAAGGTCGATGTCCGCATCATTTCCTCCACCGCCCAGAACCTTGAGGCGATGATCGCGGACGGACGTTTCCGCGAAGACCTGTATCACCGCCTGGCGGTGGTGCCGGTCATGGTGCCGGGGCTTGCCGAGCGCCGCGAGGACATTCCCTATCTGGTCGACCACTTCATGAAGCAGGTGGCCCGGCAGGTGGGCATGAAGCCTCGCCGGGTGGGCGACGACGCCATGGCCGTGCTTCAGGCCCACAACTGGCCGGGGAACATCCGCCAGCTGCGCAACAATATCGAGCGCCTGATGATCCTCGTTCGCGGCGATGACGTGGAGGCGCCGATCACCGCCGACCTGCTGCCGGGGGAAATCGGCGACGTGATGCCCCGCACGCCCGGCCAGTCGGATCAGCACATCATGGCGCTGCCGCTGCGCGAAGCGCGCGAGCAGTTCGAGAAGGATTATCTCATCGCGCAGATCAACCGCTTTGGCGGCAATATTTCGCGAACCGCCGAATTCATCGGCATGGAGCGCTCCGCTCTGCACAGAAAGCTTAAATCTCTCGGCGTCTGAGATTTTCGACGATCGAACCCCGGCGGTTTAAAGTAACGCCGGGACGGTCGATCTCGTTATTTCCTAATTATTCATGAACTGGACGCGGCCTTCGCATCCGAATCCGGGCGACCGGCTCTGACAAACTGTTTCCACAGTTTTTCAAACGTGTTCCATGGCGGCGAATCAGGTGGTCGATCACCTCATTTGCCGCCTCATTTCTTGTCTAGTGGCTCCGCACGACCAACGGAGCAGATTTAATGACGATAAGGAACGGGCGGGCCATGACGATGGCCGCCGTTGCGGCAGGCGTGATGACGGGTGTATTTGCGACCGACGCCTCTGCGACCATTCAGTGTGGACGTGCTTCCTGGTATGCGCTGCATTCCAGGACAGCATCCGGCGAGAAGATGAATCCCTCCGCCATGACTGCCGCACATCGCACGCTGCCTTTCGGCACGCGCGTCAAAGTCACCAACAAGAAGAACGGCAAGAGCATCGTCGTGCGCATCAACGATCGCGGGCCCTTCGTAAAGGGCAGGGTTCTCGACCTTTCGAAGGCCGCCGCCGATCAGCTCGGATTTATCCGGTCGGGCCACACATCGGTCTGCATGGCAAAAGCCTGAGACAGCGAAGACCGGTCAAGGCCGCCCCTCGTGAAACAGGGGCGGCTTTTTTCTACCAGCTTCCCGTATTCGGCATGGAAGCCCAGGGCTCGGCCTTTTCCCTGGCGCCGCCCTTTTGCAGCAGTTCGATGGAAATGCCGTCCGGCGATTTGATGAACGCCATATAGCCGTCGCGCGGCGGGCGGTTGATGGCGACGCCCTTGTCCATCAGTTTCCGGCAGGTTTCATAGATGTCGTCGACCTCATAGGCGAGATGGCCGAAATTCCTGCCGCCGGAATAGGTTTCGGGATCCCAGTTATAGGTGAGTTCGAGCAATGGCGCGCTCGCCTCGCGCCCGCTTTTGGCGTCCTGATCCGCCGCAAGGAATATCAGGGTGAAGCGGCCCTGCTCGCTGTCCTGCCTGCGCACTTCGCTCATGCCCAGCTTGTTGCAGTAGAAGTCGAGCGCGGCGTCGATATCGGTCACCCGGACCATGGTGTGCAGATAACGCATGAAAACCTCCTGGGCGGAACCCGCAACATAGGATCGGCGATTGCCGGCGGCAACCGGGAGTTTCGTCAATACAACTGAATGATACGTGCAAAATGTATCTCTGCTCTTGCACAACTGCGAACTCTGAATGCTATCCTCCGGTTGAAGAATCAGTCGAGTGTTGATGCAAGATGGGGGCGTTCTGATGGGGGAAAAAGCCTCTTTTACGGGGCGGGAAGCGGACCGGACCGACACTGCCGCCAGTCAGGAACATGCTGACAGCGCCGATCTCACCGAAGTTTCGGGTGCGATAAAGTGGTTCGATGTCGCCAAGGGCTATGGCTTCATCCTGCCGGACGAGCCGCATTTCGGCGATATCCTGCTGCATGTCACCTGTCTGCGCCGTGACGGTTTCCAGACCGCGCAGGAAGGCGCGCGCGTGGTTTGCCTGGTCAGGCAGGGTGAACGCGGATTGCAGGCGTTCCGGGTCCTGTCCATCGACATGTCGACGGCATTGCATCCAACAGAGCTTCCCGAACAGCGCACCCATGTGACGGTGACGCCGGAAAGCGGGCTGGAGCGGGCCCTGGTGAAGTGGTTCAACCGCACCAAAGGCTTCGGTTTCCTGACGCGGGGCGAGGGCACGGAGGACATATTCGTCCATATGGAAACGCTGCGCCGCTTCGGCGTTACCGAATTGCGGCCCGGACAGGTCGTTCTGGTGCGCTTCGGACGGGGCGAGAAGGGCCTGATGGCCGCCGAGATACATCCGGACGTCGGAACCCCGCCGGTTTCGCACTGACCCCGGACTGCGCGTTATTCGCCTGATTGCCCTTTACCGTGGCGGTCAGGCGATTTTTTGCCGGCATCTTCGACCTTGCCCGGAAAACCTTCCTGCACATGAGGTGCGGGCCGAAACTGGCTGAAAGAGCAGCGCGATGAGTGCGAAGCGTTGGAGTTGGATGGCCGCCATCGTCGCCTGTCTGGCGCTGGCGGCGGGTGTCGCTGCCCCGCTCCCGGCACAGGAAGCGGATGCAGGCGCCGGTCAGCCGATGCTGTTGCCCGTGGATGCCGATCCTCTGGAAGTCGCCACCGCCGACGGTCCGCGCTTGTTCACCATCGAAGTAGCCGATGACGGCGCCCGCCGCTCGGCGGGGCTGATGTATCGCCGGACGATGCCGGACGATCGCGGCATGCTTTTCATTTTCGAGGAAACCCGGCCGGTGAGCTTCTGGATGAAGAACACGCCCATGCCGCTCGACCTGGTGTTCATCGCGGAACGAGGCCGCATCGAAGCTATCCTGCCGGGAGAACCTTATTCCATCGCACCCGTCTCGCCGGGAAAACCCGTCCGCTATGTGCTGGAACTGAAGGCTGGAACGGCTGCCCGGGAAGGCATATCTGTAGGAGACATGGTCCGGCATCCGAGGATGGGGCAGACCGGAACCTTGCAGATGGCTCCCGGCAGTGGCGGCTGAGCACGGCTTCTCAGGCAAAATGGTTGGCCGGGAGCATGCTTTGAGGCGCGCCGGGTCACCTGCGGGATCGCAAGACAGTTCAAAACAGAGAGTGCGGCATGCAGTTCTTCACCCATGACGGTTTCGACCTTGCTTTTCTCGACCGGGAACCGGCGCGCGGCAAGGGCGACCCGGTGCTGCTCATCCATGGTTTCGCCTCCAGCCATTATGTGAACTGGGTATCGCCCGGCTGGTTCAAGACGCTCAACGATGCCGGCTACCGGGCGATCGCGCTGGACAATCGCGGCCATGGCAATTCCACCAGGAGCTATGTCGAGAGCGATTATGCACCGACGAAGATGGCGTCGGATGCGGTGGCCCTGCTGGATCATCTGGGCATCGAAAAAGCCCATATCATGGGCTATTCGATGGGGGCGCGGGTTTCCGCGTTTCTGGCGCTTGAGGCGCCCGAAAGAGTGGCAACGCTTGTGTTCGGCGGACTGGGCATCGGCATGGTGGACGGCGTGGGCGACTGGGACCCGATCGCCGATGCCCTGCTGGCGGAAGACCCTTCGCTGACGACGCATGCGCGCGGCCGCGCCTTTCGCGCCTTCGCCGACCAGACCCGCAGCGACCGCAAGGCGCTCGCCGCCTGCATCTCGGCCTCGCGCGAAGCGCTGAGCGAGGACGAGATGGCCCGCATCACCCAGCCGACGCTCGTTGCAGTCGGCACGAAAGACGATATTGGCGGTTCACCGGAGGAACTGGCGGCGCTGATGCCCAACGCCGTGCCATTTGCCATCGAAGGCCGCGATCATATGCTGGCTGTGGGCGACAAGAGCTTCAAGCAGCGGGTGATCGAGTTCTACGCCGAGCATCCGCTGTAGGATTTGCCGGAAAATTCCTCGCCCGGAAAGCGCCATATCCGGAAGCGCCGCAGGCGCGGAACCTCGTTCTCCGCGAAGTGCCCCGCGTTCCGGCAAATATGCCTGCTCAGAAGCCCAGAGCGGTCGCTATCTTGGGCCTTGCGTCATGCCAGTCATGCACGACGGTGATGTCCTGCGGCAGAGGGGGCAGGAATTCGCGCAGGCTGTTGTCGGCCATCAGATGGAAAAGATTGGCGTCTGAGACGGATTCGCGCGCCGAAATCAGGTTCGGCGGCTGGTCATCGACGAAAGCGACGGGCCGGTTGCCGGGGCCGCGCAGGCGCGCCACCGCGGGGCCCTTGGCCATTTCCGTGGTCAGAAGCGGGTAGGGAAGGCCGAGCGCGTCGAGATGCGCGCGGCGCGCTTCACGGTGCCGGTGCGGCATCGCCGTCAGCAGCACGATTTCCGCGCGGCCCTCGAAGCTGGCAAGCGCTTCGGGAGCGCCGTCGGTGATGCTTTGCCAGTCGGCCTGGCCGGCGAAGAAGTCGTCCAGCAGGGCGGTGACTTCAGGCTGCTCGACCAGCCGGCCGGTTGCCCTTTCGGCGATGTTGCCGGTCAGGCGAAACGACGCCATGGTCAGCCGCAATCCGCGCTGTTCCAGAAAGCGCGGAAAAGGGCGGATGAATTCGAGCAGGACGTCGTCGACGTCGAGGATCAGGAGCGGCCTGTCGTCAAAGGAGAGTTCTTCAATCTGTCGCAGGGTTTCGGGATCGGCACTCATATCGAACTTTCATAGCTTGTATCGCCTGACGGCAGATGGCGCAGGGCCTGGCCAACGGCGGCAGGCGGTGTTCCCGTTGCCTCGCAAAAGCGCAGCAGGGTGGGTTCATGCGCCAGAATGAACTGGAGAACGCCCGCCAGAAAGCCGGGCTCGCGCGCTGCCTGCCGGATCGAACCGGCATCGATGCCGGTGATTGCAAGAAAACGTGGCAAAAGTTCGGGATCGGATGCTACGAAACCGAGGGCGCTGATGGACAAAGCCTCTGCCTGCTCGCGCATTGACGCTGTGTCTGTCATGGTTACCCTTCAGTTTCGAGCGGGGACTATTCGAATCGCTCTGGCAAGGTATGTGAATTGCCGCGCAGGGCAAGTTTTGGAAGCCGTCTGTGGATACCCGACGCAGGATGCGCTTTGTTGACGTTTGATTTCCGTTTCATCAATCATCTCGCGCTAGCATGCATCCGGGTTTGGTGCGGCCTGACTGAGTGTAGGGGGACGATGTCATTCCGGGGAATGGCTGTCGGGACGGGAAGTCTATGCCGAAGAAAGTAATGATCGTCGAAGATAACGAGCTCAATATGAAGCTCTTCCGCGACCTCATCGAGGCCAGCGGCTACGAAACCGTGCGCACCCGCAACGGTCTTGAAGCGCTCGAACTGGCGCGCACCCACAGGCCGGATCTGATCCTGATGGATATTCAGTTGCCGGAAGTCTCGGGGCTCGAAGTGACGAAGTGGCTCAAGGCGGATGATGAACTTCACGTCATTCCGGTCATAGCGGTCACCGCATTTGCCATGAAGGGCGACGAGGAGCGCATCCGCAAGGGTGGATGCGAGGCCTATATTTCCAAGCCGATCTCGGTTCCCCGTTTTATCGAGACCATCAAATCCTATCTGGGGGATGCATGACCGCGCGCATCCTCGTCGTCGACGACATTCCGGCCAATGTGCGCCTTCTCGAAGTGCGCCTGCTCGCCGAATATTTTGAAGTCATCACCGCAAGCTCCGGAGCCGAGGCGCTCGATATTTGCGAAACGACCAAGATCGACGTCGTCCTTCTCGATGTGATGATGCCGGAGATGGACGGGTTCGAGGTGTGCCGGCGGCTGAAGAGCGATCCGGCGACCGCCCATCTGCCGGTGATCATGATCACCGCTCTGGGGGAGGTTGCCGACCGTATCCGCGGGCTGGAGGCCGGCGCCGACGACTTTCTGACCAAGCCCGTCAACGATCTCCAGCTCATGACGCGGGTGAAGAGCCTCGTGCGGCTCAAGATGCTCACCGACGAATTGCGGCTGCGCACAGCCACCGCGACCAGCATTGGTCTGGCAAACATCCTCAATCGCGCCGAAAGCGTTCCGGATGCGCCGGCCAGGGTGTTGCTGATCGACAGCCGCGTCGAAGTCTTCGAGCGCATGCGCTCCAGGATCAGGGGCGACATGGAGCTGGACTTCGCTTCCGATCCGAATGCCGGTTTCTTCCAGGCGGCGGAAGGCAATTATGAGTGCGTGATCCTGTCGACGGCATTGCCCGATGTCGATCCGTTGCGCCTGTGCTCGCAATTGCGGTCTCTCGACCGCACGCGCTTCCTGCCAATCATCCTGCTGGCCGAACAGGACGACGATCCGCGTATCATCCGGGGGCTGGAACTGGGGGTGAACGACTATCTGGTGCGGCCGGTCGACCCCCATGAGCTGACCGCCCGGCTTTATACGCAGATCAGGCGCAAGCGCTACAATGACCGCCTGCGCGCCAGCGTGACCCATTCACTGGAAATGGCCGTCACCGATGCCCTTACCGGATTGCACAACAGGCGCTATCTGGACAGCCATCTCCAGACGCTGTTCGACCGGGCGGTTGCGCGCCGGCGCCCGCTGTCGATCATGATCGTCGATCTGGATCGCTTCAAATCGATCAACGACACCTATGGTCATGACGGCGGCGACGATGTGCTGCGGGAATTTGCGCGCCGCCTGCGGCAGAACATGCGCGGCATCGACCTGATCTGCCGGTTCGGCGGCGAGGAATTCGTCATCGTCATGCCGGATACGGAAGGTCCGGTCGCCGAAAAGGTGGCGGAGCGCATCCGCGCGGAAATCGCGCGAACGCCTTTTTCGGTCGGCAAGCAGGGCAAGCCGGTCGGGATCACCATCAGCGTCGGCGTTTCCTCCGTCAAAAAGCAGGATGATAACGTTGCAGAGCTTCTGAAACGGGCCGATCTGGCCCTGTATGAAGCAAAAAAGAGCGGCCGCAACCGCGTCGTCGCCAAGGCGGCCTGAGCGCTGAATTTCCGCCGGCGTCTCAAGAGACGGGCGGCGGCGGGTTTGCCTTTACAGCATGCCGCGACCTTTCAGATCCGCCGCTTGCGCTTCGGGTTCCTGTTTTCATGCATGTCGTTGTCCCGAAACCGGTTCCCGCTTTCGCGCGACATGCCTTAATTCGGCGCTTTCCATTTCTCCGGTTAAGAAATGGTTGATTTTCATCTTTTCGTGCGCGACGTTGCGGAAAGGGGAGCGCGGGAAATTTCCTGACGCTGTCCGCCAGACGCCCCATGTTGCTCAGGTCCGCCGCATCTCCTGGGTCCGTGGGGTCGGCCGGTCGGCCTTGGTAATAGTGGCCTCCTCGTACCGCTGCCATGGTCGACCGGCCCCCGGTTTTCCGGAGCGGGCCTGTTCCGCCCCTTGCAGCCGGTGCGCCGGCATTCTTCTTGCTGAACTCCTCCGCCTTCGCGGGCGGACCGGCAGTCCCCGCCTCGGCGATGTGCGGCCGGAAGGCCGGTGAGACCGGCAGGTCGGGCGTCGTCCGGCGAATAGATGAAAAAGGCCATCCTTCGGCTTTCCAGAGCCGTTCATGGTTTCACGGAATCGCCGAACGGCTCCAGGTCTTTGTTTTGTCGCGTTTGTGAACCGGAAATAGTGTGTCCGCTTTTCCTGGAAATGCCCTAAAGCGTGTCGCGGTCTTTCAGATTCGCTCCCTGCGCTTCAGGTTCTTGTTTTTACGCATGTCGTTGCCCCGAAACCGGTTCCCGCTTTCGGGCGGCATGCTTCAAAACGCGAAGAGCGGGCAGGCACATGCCTGGTCCAACAAAAAAACGCGCCCAACAAAAAAGCCGCCCGGTGGGCGGCTCTTTTGTCGCAGGAGAACGAAGATTACTTGATCTTCGTTTCCTTGAATTCAACATGCTTCTTCACGACCGGGTCGTATTTGCGGAACGAGAGCTTGTCCGTCTTGGTGCGGCTGTTCTTGCTGGTTACATAGAAGAAGCCGGTGTCGGCGGTCGAAAGAAGCTTGATCTTGATGTTCGCGGCTTTTGCCATGTTGCTCGTCCGTTCATGTTCCTGGGGTTAAGCCGCAACGATACGGGGCGGCGCCCGGAAGCGGAAACTTGGCGCGACACATACTGGATGTGCCCGGAATGTCAAGTCTTCGCTCGCTTTTCGATCCCCGCCCGTCAACTGGCATGCGCGACGAGATCTCCGATCGTTTCGGGGAAGAAGTCCGGCGCAGCAAGATGCTTTCCGAACATCATGTCATACTGAAGGTAGCGGAAATCACGGATCCGGGGATCGATCTGCTTCCGCCTTGCCCAGTCGAGCGTCGGCTCTCCGTCGGCGCCCAGCAGCAGCGACCGTTCCACGACACTGTAACGCCGGTGCAGATCGCCCAGGAAGCCGGTGTAGTAGGGATGGCTTATTCCGGCTGTCCTGAACACATGCAGGGGCAGAAAGGCGGCGCTGACGCCGCCGATATCCTCGACCGCGCCGCCGCGATTCGACCAGAGCACCAGCGGGGTCGAACGATGGCGGCGCATGTTTTCAGGCGTATCCCGGCGCGGGGCGACATTGGTCTTCAGGAAGCCGGTTTCCACGTAAACGGGCCCGAGAGGCGGCAGATGATCGCCGAAGAAGGCGATCACGGTCGGACGGTCGCGCTTGCGGGCCCAGTCGATCAGCCGCTGCAATTCGCGGTCGGAATCGGCGGTACCTTCCGCGAAGCTCGCCAGTGAGGCGCGCGCCCAGTCGCTCGTTGCGGCCTGCACGCTGTGGGTGGCGTTGCCATAGCGATTCGGCTCGTAGGGTCCGTGATTCTGGAGGCTCACGGAAAACAGGAACCGGGGCCGCTCGGCGGCCTCCGCCGCAGCGATGATCTCGTCGGTCATCGATTCGTCGGAAACCAGCGGTCCGCGCCTGGTTATGGTCGCCATCGTCTTTTCGGAGCGGAATTCGTCGAAGCCGAATGCCTTGTAGACATTGGAGCGGTTCCAGAACCAGTCGGTGCCGGGGTGGATCGCCAGCGTCTCATAGCCTTCCGAGCGCAGGAAGGTTGCCATGGAAGGCAGCGGCTTGCGCACATATTGCTGGTAGGGAATGCTGCCTGCCGGGAGGAAGGCGTTGGAGAACCCGGTCAGCGCCTCGAACTCCACATTGGCGGTCATGCCGCCGAATTCGGGCGAGAACATTTCACCCGATTGCAGCGCGCGCGCGGAGGGAATCGGATCGGGGGTGATGGCGACGCCGGGCAATTTACCCGCATCCCAGAACGATTCGCTCATCACCATGATGATGTCGGGCTGTTCGCTCGGCAGTGCTGCTTCGACCGCGGGCTTCGGCACGGAACCGACCGCCTTGTCGGAGAAGCCGGCGGGGGCGGAGACATGGGCCATCGGCACATTGAGCGCGAAGGCGAGGGTAAAGCCGTTATTGGCGTAGTTTTCCTTCTGGTCCCACATCATCGGGATGATCCTGAGACGGTCGCGGGTCCAGGAAAACGTCGCGTAGTCCATCAGCGAGACGAAGAAGGCGAGCGCCGGCACGGCAAGCAGCAGGCGCGCGGCGCGGCCGCTGTAGCTCATGCGCGGTATGCGGCGCTGCACGAGCCGCCACGCGCAGAGCAGGGCGGTTATCGTCAGAACGAGCCCCAGCGCCAGCGCAACCCCGGTCCATGGCCGTTCACCGACCAGAAGCGGCAGCAGTTCGAAGATCTGGCGGGCAAAGAGAATGTCGGTCGGAAACAGCGGATCGCCCAGATAGAGCGATTTCTGATAGCCGATGAAGGCAAGCGCCAGCGTCAGGGGCGCGATCGACAGCAATCCGAGCCAGGCGCGGCCAAGAATGGCGTCGAGCCCCAGCAGAAGCAGAGCAAACACCATAACCGTGGTCCAGCCCGGCTTGTAAGGCTGCGTAAAGAAGGCAGCCGCACCGGCGAAATCGCCTCGGAATATCCATTCGGTGGCGAAAACAAGCAGGGCCGAGGCGAGGACCATCAGCACCGCATGACGCGCGCTTGCGTTCAGGGCCGAACGCTTGCTGCCGGATGCGACCGCATCCGCGCATGCCGCCTGTTCGACGAATTCTGCTCTGCTTTTCACCAATTCGCGACTTTCCCGTTAAATGCCGACGTCATGAAACTGTCATGCATATGTCACGAAAAGCTATTTCGTGTGGCGAAAATGGGAATAGCCGACGAAAGAATCGTGTTCGTTTTTAATGATATGTGATCCCTTTCCCGCTGCGGTGGATGAAGAAGCCGCTTCCGGTTCAAAAGGCCCGATAAAAAGGGTGCGGGCTTGACTTGCCGCGCCGCAATGCGACACACGCGGGATAAAAGCGCAAACCGAGGCTGATCATGGCAATAGCATTCACGTTCCCCGGGCAGGGCAGTCAGACCGTGGGCATGGGCAGGGAACTTGCCGATGCCTGCCCAGAAGCGCGCAGGGTGTTTGAGGAAGTGGACGAGGCGCTGGGCGAAAAGCTTTCCGCGCTGATCTTCGAGGGACCGGAAGAAACGCTGACCCTGACAGCCAACGCCCAGCCGGCCCTGATGGCCGTGTCGCTCGCCGCCATGCGGGCTCTGGAGGCGCAAGGCTTTTCGCTGAAGGACAAGGTCGCCTATGTCGCCGGTCATTCGCTCGGCGAATATTCGGCGCTTGCCGCCGCCGGCTTCGTTTCCGTCGCCGATGCGGCGCGCCTGCTGCGCATTCGCGGAAACGCCATGCAGGCCGCCGTGCCGGCGGGCGAGGGCGCGATGGCCGCCATCATCGGACTGGAGCAGCCCGATGTGGAAGCGGCCTGCTCGGAAGCGGCGCAGGGCGAGGTTTGCCAGATCGCCAACGACAATGGCGGCGGTCAGCTCGTCATTTCGGGCAGCAAGGCGGCTGTGGAGCGCGGTGCCGCGCTGTGCACGGCCAAAGGCGCCAAGCGTGCGCTGATGCTACAGGTTTCGGCGCCCTTCCACAGCGCATTGATGGCCCCGGCAGCGGACGCCATGCGCGAGGCGCTGGCGGCTGTGGCGCGGCACGCCCCGGCCGTTCCGGTGGTGTCGAACGTTTCCGTGGAGCCCGCCACCGACCCCGATCTGATCGCCGCGCGGCTGGTCGAGCAGGTTACGGGCAGGGTGCGCTGGCGCGAAACGGTAGAGTGGTTCGGCGCCAATGAGGTCACCGCGCTTTATGAAATTGGCGCTGGAAAGGTGCTTTCCGGGCTTGCGCGCCGTATAAATCGCGATATCGCTGTCAGTACCGTCGGGACGCCGGCCGATGTCGAAGCTGCGCTTGCCGCTCTCGGCTGATCGCGGACCGGTCGCCGCTGGCGACGATCATGGAGGCAGGAATGTTTGATCTGACAGGCCGCAAGGCGCTGGTAACGGGTGCGACCGGCGGGATCGGTGAGGCCATCGCCCGCGCGCTTCATGCGCGGGGCGCCGTTGTGGGCTTGCACGGCACGCGCGTTGAAAAGCTTGAAACGCTGGCCGGCGAACTCGGCGAGCGCGTAAAGCTCTTTCCAGCCAACCTGTCCGATGCCAGCGAGGTCAAGGAGCTCGGCCAGAAAGCCGAAGCGGAACTCGAAGGCGTGGACATTCTCGTCAACAATGCCGGCATCACCCGCGACGGGTTGTTCGTGCGCATGAGCGATGCCGACTGGGACGATGTCATCAACGTCAATCTCTCCGCCGTTTTTCGTCTCACGCGCGAACTGACCCATCCGATGATGCGCCGCCGCCACGGCCGCATCATCAACATCAGTTCGGTTGTCGGCGTGACGGGAAATCCGGGCCAGGCCAATTATTGTGCGTCGAAGGCGGGCGTCATCGGCTTCTCCAAGTCGCTGGCGCAGGAAATCGCCACGCGCAACATCACGGTGAACTGCGTTGCCCCCGGCTTCATCGAATCGGCGATGACCGACAAGCTCAACGACAAGCAGAAAGAAACCATCATGTCGGCCATTCCGGCCCGGCGCATGGGAACCGGCGGCGAAGTTGCCTCTGCCGTTGCCTATCTCGCCTCGAACGAGGCTTCCTATGTCACCGGCCAGACGATTCATGTGAACGGCGGCATGGCGATGATCTAGGGACAGCGGCTTTTCACCTTGGATATGCGGGGAATATCGTGTAATGCGGCCCGCAATTCCAAGGCTCTTGCCGGAATCGGCCTGCTTCACAGTGTTTCTTGCAGGACCATCTTTCAACTTGATTAGCGGCATGACGACCGCTAACGAAGACAGACCAACCTGAAGACGAGGATGCCCAAATGAGTGACACCGCAGAGCGCGTGAAGAAGATCGTTATCGAGCATCTCGGCGTTGACGCCGACAAGGTGACGGAGCAGGCCAGCTTCATCGACGATCTGGGCGCAGACAGCCTCGACACGGTCGAGCTCGTCATGGCATTCGAGGAAGAGTTCGGGGTCGAGATCCCGGATGACGCCGCCGAGACGATCCTGACCGTCGGCGACGCCGTCAAGTTCATCGACAAGGCCTCTGCCTGATCCTTTCAGGCGGATATTGATTTCAGACATGCGGCGCGTTGTCGTTACGGGTCTTGGCCTGCTTTCGCCTTTCGGAATGGGTTACGAGCACGGATGGAAGGAACTTCTGTCCGCCCGCAGCGCAGCCCGCCGTGTGACCGAATTCGAAGTGGACGATCTTGCCTGCAAGATCGCCCACGTCATTCCCCGCGGCGACGGAGCCGGCGGCACCTTCAATCCGGAGGCCGTTCTCGAAGCCAAGGAACTGCGCAAGATCGGCGACTTCATCCTTTACGGGATCGCGGCCGCCGACGAGGCGCTGAAGGATTCCGGCTGGGAGCCGAAGACCGAGGAGGAGCGTTGCGCCTCCGGCGTCATGATCGGCTCCGGCATCGGCGGCATCGAAGGCATCGCCGAAAACGCCATCATCCTGAAGGAGCGCGGCCCGCGCCGCATCAGCCCCTTCTTCATTCCCGGGCAGATCATCAATCTGGTTTCCGGGCAGGTTTCCATCCGGCACGGCTTCAAGGGCCCCAACCACGCGGTGGTGACGGCGTGTTCCACCGGCGCGCACGCCATTGGCGACGCCGCACGGCTGATCATGTTCGGCGATGCCGACGTGATGCTGGCAGGCGGCGCCGAAGCGCCCGTCAACCGCCTTTCTCTGGCGGGCTTTGCAGCTTGCCGGGCGCTTTCCACCGAACGCAACGACACGCCCGAACAGGCATCCCGCCCCTATGACCGCGACCGTGACGGTTTCGTGATGGGCGAGGGCGCCGGCGTCGTGGTCCTGGAAGAGCTGGAGCACGCCAGGGCGCGCGGCGCGCGGATTTATGCCGAAGTGGTCGGCTACGGCCTGACCGGCGATGCATATCACATCACGGCTCCCTCCGAGGACGGCGACGGTGCGTTCCGCTGCATGGCCGCCGCGCTGAAACGCGCGAACCTCAAGCCTTCCGACATCGACTACATCAACGCCCATGGCACGTCGACCATGGCGGATACGATCGAACTCGGCGCGGTCGAGCGACTGGTCGGCGACGCCGCCGCGAAAGTGTCAATGTCGTCGACCAAATCGTCGATCGGCCACCTTCTCGGCGCGGCGGGCGCGGCCGAGGCGATCTTCTCGATCCTGGCCATTCGCGACAACATCGCGCCCGCAACCATCAATCTCGACAATCCCGAGCGCGAGACGGTCGTCGATCTGGTGCCGAACAAACCGCGCCAGCGGCAGATCGATGTTGCGTTGTCGAACTCCTTCGGCTTCGGTGGCACCAACGCTTCGCTGGTCTTCCAGCGATTCAATGGCTAAACAACTCGTATAAACGGCATCCGGCAAGGTCGGGCGCCGTGAATTTTGCCATATTCGCTCCTATTTTTCAGGAGGGGTATCGATTTTAAAAAAGACCGGGACGCCATGAACACCAATTCTGGAGGCAACGAATTCGGGCAGAGCCCGGCGCCGACGGGAGCGCCGATCGTTCCGAAGACGGCGAATGAAGCGCTGCGACCGGAAAAAGGCACGCCCCCGCCGGCGAAGCGCTCGCGTCGTTCGCGCAGCCAGATCGTGGTTTTTCTCAATTTCGTGCTCTCCCTGGTCCTTCTGGTGATGGTGGGCGGCGGATTTGCCGTCTATTTCGGCAAGAAGGCGTTCATCGAGCCCGGTCCTTCCGCCATTGGCGACACTTTCCTCGTCAAGCCGAATACGGGTGTTTTGCAGATTGCCGAGCAGCTTGAGCGTCGCGGACTGATCAGCGACGCCCGCATTTTCCGTCTCGGCGTGCGCGCCCATAACAATGATCAGGCGCTGAAGGCGGGCGAATACGAAATCAAGCCCCATGCCTCGATGCGCGAGATCATGGAACTGCTGAAGAGCGGAAAATCGGTTACCTATGCGCTGACCATTCCCGAAGGCCTGACGGTTCATCAGGCGTTCGAGCGGATCGCCACGCATGAGGCGCTGGCCGGCGACATGCCTTCGCAGTTTCCGCCCGAAGGCAGCATCGCGACCGATACGCTGCGGTTTACGCGCGGCGCCACCCGACAGCAGATGATCGACAAGCTCCTTTCCGATCAGAAGGCTTTGGTTTCCTCCATCTGGGCGCGGCGCGATTCCGATTTGCCGCTGGCCGATGAGAACGAATTTGTGACGCTGGCTTCCATCGTGGAGAAGGAAACCTCGCGCGGCGACGAGCGCTCGCGCATTGCCGGGGTGTTTCTGAACCGCCTGCGCAAAGGCATGCGCCTGCAATCCGACCCGACGATCATCTACGGCCTGTTCGGAGGCCAGGGCAAGCCGGCGGACCGTCCGATCTACCGGTCGGATATCGAGAAGCCCACGCCTTACAACACCTATACGATCAATGGCCTGCCGCCGACGCCTATAGCCAATCCGGGCAAGGCCTCGCTGGAAGCGGTCGCCAACCCATCGAAGACGGATGACCTGTATTTCGTCGCCGACGGAACCGGCGGCCACGTGTTCGCGCCGACGCTCAAGGAGCATAATGAGAACGTCGCGCGCTACCGCGCCTGGCAGCGCAAGCAGGCTGCGGAGGCAACAGGCTCCGCCCAGCCGGACGACGATGCCGGCGGCCCCGCGGGAACCAGCCCCACCCAGTAAAGGCGGAAGGCCCATCCGGCATTCCGGTCAGACCATGGATTTGCTGGCCGGGATTTCCGTCAGCCAGCCGGAGAGGATTGCATGACCCTGCAGAGCATGACCGGGTTTGCCCGCGCCAATGCCGGGCATGATGGCGTCGCCATCGCCTGGGAGGTGAAGTCCGTCAACGGCAAGAGCGCGGAGGTGCGGATGCGTCTGCCCCCCGGTTTTGACCGGCTGGAGCTGCCGGCTCGTCAGGCAATCCAGAAACGATTTGCACGCGGGAACTTTCAGGCCAATCTGACTATAACACGGCCTGCGGGGGCTGGCGTACAGCCCTCGATCAATGAAGCCTTTCTCCGCGATCTCGCCGTCCTCGCCAAACGGATGCAGGACGATTTCGGAGCGGCACCGCCGAGTGTCGACGGTCTTCTGGCCCTGCGTGGCGTTCTGGAACTTCCGGAAACGGTGGAAACGCCCGAGGCGCGCGCAAGTTTGGACGCGACCGTTCAACAGACGCTTGAAGCAGCGCTTCTGCAACTGGAGCAGGCCCGGCGCGAGGAAGGCGAGGCGCTGCGCGAGGTTCTGAGCGGCCATCTCGACCGGATCGAAGAACTCACCCGGCGCGCCGAAGCCGACCCGTCGCGTGAGGTGGAAGCAATCCGCGCACGGCTTGCCGATCAGGTGGGCTTGCTGCTCAATTCAGCCGGGGGGCTCGATGAAACCCGCCTTCATCAGGAAGCCGCGCTGCTTGCCACCAAAGCCGATATCCGCGAAGAAATCGACAGGCTGAAGACGCATGTGGCCTCCGGGCGATCCCTGCTCGTCTCAGGTGGTGCGATTGGCCGGAAGCTCGATTTCCTGGCGCAGGAATTCAATCGCGAATCGAATACCTTGTGTTCCAAATCGAATGCGGCTTCGATCACCGCCACAGGGCTCGAACTCAAGGCCGTCGTCGATCAGTTCCGCGAACAGGTTCAGAATCTGGAGTAACAGATGCCGTCAAATCATGCCGGATCCTTCATCCGTCGGCGGGGGCTGATGCTCGTGCTGTCTTCGCCCTCGGGCGCCGGCAAGTCGACCATCGCGCGGAACCTGCTGGAAAGCGACAACCAGTTCGAGCTTTCGGTCAGCGTGACGACGCGCCCCCGGCGCGGCAGCGAGATCGATGGCCGTCACTATCATTTCCGCAGCCGGCGGGAATTCGAGATCCTGCGCGACAATGACGAGCTTCTCGAATGGGCCGAAGTGCACGGCAATTTTTACGCAACCCCGCGCGGCCCTGCCGAGAAAGCGATGGCGGAGGGGCGCGACATGCTGTTCGACATCGACTGGCAGGGGGCCCAGCAACTGCGGGAGAAGATGCGGGGCGACATCGTTTCCATCTTCATCCTGCCGCCATCGATGCGCGAACTGAAGGATCGCCTGAAGCGGCGGGCGGAGGATCAGGAAGCGGTGATCGAAACGCGCCTCAAGAACGCGCGTGACGAGATCGAACACTGGACCGAGTATGATTTCGTCGTCGTCAACGACGATCTCGACCGGGCATTCACGGAAGTCGTGTCGATCGTCACCGCGGAACGGCTGCGCCGCGATCGCCGACCCGGCCTGTTCGATTTCGTTTCCGGGTTGATGGGCGAGGATCTGGGCTGAAAAAGACCGGATCGGATGAGCGGGAAAACCATCCCGCCCGCCATTTTTCGGGCGGCGAGCTCCGGAATGCCTGCCTGGTTCGGCGGCCCCGGTCCGACAGCCTTGTCCCGCGGCCTTTGGTCCCGCGGCCCTTGGTCCCGCATCGTCAAACGGCGTTGGCGAGACGAACGAATTCTTCCACGCTCAGCGTCTCCGCGCGGCGCGTGGGGTCGATGCCGACGCTTTCCAGAAGGTTTGCGCCACCCAGCGATTTGAGGCTCTGGCGCAGCATCTTGCGGCGCTGGCCGAAGGCGGCTTCGGTGACGCGTCCAAGCTTGCCGACGTCTGCCGGCAGCGGTTCGGCGCGCGGTTCCAGATGGACGACCGACGAGGTGACCTTCGGCGGCGGCGTAAAGGCCTGCGGCGGCAGATCGAAGGCGATGCGCGCCTGCGTGCGCCAGCCGGCCAGAACGCCCAGCCGGCCATAAGCCTCGCTGCCCGGTTCCGCCACGATGCGCAGGGCGACCTCGCGCTGGAACATCAGCGTCATCGACCGATAGAAGGGCGGCCATTGCGGCAATGTCAGCCAGCGAACCAGCAGTTCGGTGCCGACATTGTAGGGCAGGTTGGCCACGATCCTGACAAGTGAGCCCGGTTCGGCAAGCGCGGCGAAATCCGTCTTCAGGGCATCGCCCGGAACCACATGCAGGCGGCCCGGGTAATGTTTCGAGATTTCATCCAGCGCAGCGAGACAGCGCTCGTCTTTCTCGATCGCGACGACCCGCTTCGCGCCATGAGCGAGAAGGGCGCGGGTCAGTCCGCCCGGACCGGGGCCGACCTCGATGACGGTCACATCGCCCAGATCGCCGGCCACGCGGGCGATCTTGCCGGTCAGATTGAGGTCGAGGAGAAAATTCTGCCCAAGCGCTTTCTTCGCCCGCAATTCGTAGCGGTCGATGACGTCGCGCAAAGGGGGAAGGCCATCGAAGCTCAAGCGGGTTCCGCCATTTCGCTGCTGCCGGACATCCGGCCGGCCAGCCTCAGCGCCGCGATCAGACTGTCGGGCCGGGCCTGGCCTTTTCCGGCAATGTTAAATGCGGTGCCGTGGTCGGGCGAAGTCCGGATGAAGGGCAGGCCGAGCGTGACGTTCACGGCCTCATCGAAGGCGAGAGCCTTGGCGGGGATCAGCGCCTGATCGTGATACATGCAGATCGCGACATCATAACCGGTGCGGGCGCTGGCGTGAAACATGGTGTCGGCAGGCAGCGGGCCGAACGCATTTATGCCGCTGGCCTGCAAGGCGGCTATGGCGGGCGCTATTATGTCACGGTCCTCGGTTCCCATCGCGCCGTCCTCACCGGCATGCGGATTGAGGCCGGAAATCGCAAGCCTGGGACTGCTCAGCCCGAAGCGGCGTCGCAGATCCCGGGCCGTGACGAGCGCCGTTTCCACGATGAGTTCCGTGGTCAGCGCTTTTGGTACGGCAGACAGCGCGATGTGGATGGTGACCGGGACAGTGCGCAGTTCCGGCCCTGCCAGCATCATTACCGGCGTGACGGGTTTTCCAATGCGCTCCGAAGCCAGATGGGCCAGATATTCGGTGTGGCCGGGAAAGGCAAAGCCGGCGTCATAGAGCGGTTTCTTGGCGATCGGGCAGGTTACGACAGCCGCCGCTCTGCCGGAAAAGCAATCTTCAACCGCGCGATCTATGGCCTCGACGATACCGGAAGCATTAGCCGCATCGGGCTGTCCCGGACGATCGGCAAGCCGGTTTTCAAGCGCAACGACGGGCAGGCCGCCAGCGAAAGCCTCTGCCGATTTTTCGGGCGAGGTTTCGATCAGCCGGATGTCGGCGCCAATCCGCCTGCCTCGCGCGGCAACCAGCGCCGGGTCCGCCAGCAGATAGAAGGGGGGGAGCCGGAACTCGCCGCGCCGCTGCCATGCCTGAATGGCGATCTCCGGGCCTATGCCGGATGGGTCGCCAATGCTGACGGCAAGGGAGAGAGGCGGGCGCTGCACGATCAGCGCCGGACGATCTTGGCCGTCTTCTTCAGCTCTTCCATGTATTTCTTGCTGAGTGCGTCGCCATCGGCATCGGAATTCTTTTCCTGCAACACCAGCTCGGCCACGCGGTCGTCCGAAACTTCGCGCGCGCTGCACACGCCGATGAATTCGACGCCGCGTTCGGTCTCGCGAACCCCGGTCGCGCCGCCCGCCCTGGTCTTCTTGATCTGATCGGCCCATTCCGGCGGCAATTGCGGCGCAAGCACCCGTCCCAGATCGCGCACCGTCACATCAATCAGGCCTTTGGCGAATTGCTGCGTGCTGGCACAGCCATTGAAGCGCGCCCGCAGCGCCTCCGCCTCACGCTTGCGCTTGCCCATCGTCGACTTGCGCTCCGCCGGCGGAATGACGAAAATCACCTGCTGAAGCATATATTCGGTGGCGGAAGGCTTGACGCCTCCCTTCTTCAGCATGTTGCGCACGGCTTCCTGCTGGCTGGTCAGCCCGCTTCCCGACTGCTCGGCACGGTAGCGTGCGCCGATTGCCTGGTTCCAGGCCATCTGGGAGCGGATGAAATCCTTGAAGTGCTGTTTCGTGACGCCGGACTGCGCCATGACGGAATCGAGCTGCGCCAGCGGCATGTTGTTGCTGGAGGCAAAGCGGGCGTAAGCCTCGTTGACCTGCTTGTCGCTGATACGGATGCCGATGCGCTGCGCTTCGGCAAGACGCAGGGTCTGCTCGATCATTTCGTTGGCAGCATCGCCCTTGCGCCTTTGCAGGCGCAAAAACGCGTTGCGGTGCTGGATATCGGCCGTCGTGACCGGCATATTGTTGACGATGTACTTGATCTCGCTTGCGAGTGCCGGCGTGGAAACACCCGTCGCCGCGATCGCCGTCACGCCGACGAAAAGGGCAAGGGTTGCAGACAGGATGTATTTCCGCATTCCTGGAATCCAGCTTTCAGTTCACGTCAAAGCACAAATTGGATCGGGCTTATGCCCGCTTTATGCGGCAAAAGCGTGTCGGGCGCCATCTTACTGCATGAACTTGTTGGTGGCAGAGCCGAAATCGCCCAGTGTCCTGAAGCTGATGTTGAAGCCGATGCTTTGTGACACGTCCCTGGTGGTGCGATTGCGCGTCTGCGAATAGGTCATCAGATAGGTGAAGCACTCATCGGCATAACCGAAGCCGATGCCGTTGTTGACCATCACGCTCTTTTCCAGATCGTAGGTGCCGGAACCGAATACGCGCCAGTTCTCGGCGAACTGAGCGGAGCCGCCGAATGCCACTTCGTGGCGATCGACACCGAAGCCGTAATCGGGCTGGGCCTGGATGAAGGCGTAGCGCGCCGAGAGCGACAGAGGGCCGCCGCTATATCCAAGCTTCACCTCCGAACGGCGAACCTCCCATGTCTGCTCGTCGAAACGTCCGCTGAGCGAGGCCGAAATACCACCGGGACCGCTGAAGCCGACGAGGCCCACATAGTCGGAGCGGTCGGTTTCGAGGCCGGAATTGGCGCCGACATTGACGAGATCGGGCGCCGCGAACGAGTTGGCGCCGTTCAAATGGTATGACTGGCCGAACATGGCATTGGCGGCCCAGCCGTTGTCGAAGGTTCCGACATAACGGAAGCCGACATTGGCGCGGGTGCCGCCTTCGATGCGGTCATAGCCCGAGAACTTGTCACGCTCGAACAGGGTGGAGGCATCGAAAACGAAGCTCTGCGCGTCTTCATTGGGTACCGAAAGGCCGCCGACATAATCTTCGTTCGGCCGCACGAAAAGCTGCGCGGTCGGCTCCAGCACATGCGAGGACGCGGTGGCGGAAAACAGGATCGGCCAGCGCCATTCGAGGCCAAGCGTCGCCATCGAACGGAAGAAGGACGAGCGCATGTCAGCGGTGGTGCCGGTGCCCGCCATTTCGTCAATTTTAGTCAACGACGTCGAAGAAGCATTCAGATAGCTCCCGTCAGCTTGAAACGCGAGCAGCGGCGTGAACACCATTCCACCATCGGTGATAAAGGAACGTTTCCATTCAGCTTCAGCGGTGAGGCGGCCACTTTCGCCCTCTATTCCCCGGACACGCTGAACACCTGAAGCGGGAACATAAGGTGTTTTGAATGCCTGATCTATTCGGCTGCGACTGAGAGAGCGTGCGTTCACGTTGAATGAAAGCTGTCCACCGGCAAAGGACGCGTCAGGAATGTAAGCATAGTCGAATGATGGCAGAACCCAAGGCTGTTTTTCGTTGCGACCGCGATCATTGGTTTTGAGAATATCTTCCTGAATCTGGAATTTCATGCCACGCAGGTCGAAGTAGTTCCGGTCGTTGAGGCCGGTCAGATAGATTTCGGAGCGATGGGCATATTCACCAAAACCGTCGATGCCGTAGGTTCTGGAAAAATTCTTGTCGGTTTGCAGCAGGACGTTCCAGCCGAAATCCCAGCGCGAATTGATCGCGAACTGGCCTTGCGTGCCCATCATGCCGCGGAACTTGTTCGGATCGCCTTTGGCGCCGCTATTTTCCGTATATCTGTTGCCGGTTACGAAAGCTCCCGGGTCCTGCTGGCGGATGCCGGCAGCCTTTACACTGTACTGGCCGTTGTCGAAGCGCTGGCGCCACTCGGCTTCACCGAGAAAGCCCTGCTTGGAATAATAATTGCCCTTGACCGTCAGATCGTAGGTGGGCGACAGGGCGAAATAATAGGGAATACCGGCTCCGACGCCAAGCTCGGACTTGTAGGAGATCGACGGGAACAGGAAGCCGCTCTTGCGCTTCACCGTCGGGTCGGCGATCTCGAAAACCGGCAGATAGGCGATCGGCATGCCAAAGAACTCGAAATTGGAGTTCTGGAAGCGGATCGTCTTCTTCTGGCTGTTCCAGATGATTTTCCGCGACTTCACACGCCAGATGGCGGGTTTGTCGGGCTTGTCCTCGCAGGGCTCGCACGCGGTGTAGACGCCATTGTGGAAAGTGGTCAGCACGCCGCCCATGCGCTCGGCGCTTTCGGCCGCGAAATAGGTCTTGTCGACGGTCTCGACCCTCAGCGCGTTGGTGAAACCGTCCGCGAAATCGTCGGTGATGTCGATATGTTCCGAATAGACCTTGGTGCCGTCGCTGTGAACGATCTCGACGCTGCCGCTGGCGACCAGCCGCTGGGTCTTGCGATCATATTCGACACGCTGGGCGACCAGCCGGTTGCCTGCATATTCGATCTGCACGCCGCCAACCGCGGTCACGGTCTGCGAATCATTATCGTAAACGAGCGTGTCGGACTCCAGCAGCATCTGCGCATCCGACGGGATATTGGACGTCAGGGAATCAGGCACCTGCGCGGCGGCGGGAGCCGGCGCAAAGCCATATGCCACAAAGCCGGCAAGGCCACTCACTCCACACAGGAGCGACAATCGGCTGAACCGACCGCTTTTCACAACCGCCCCCCTCACTAGCCATCTTCCTTATACAAAAGGAATGTTACCCCGAAAAACATGGCCACGACAACCGGGAACCATGCGGCCACGACAGTGGGCACGAACCCGGCAACGCCGAACGCCTTGACCAGAACCGAGACGACATAAAGCAGAAAGCCGGCCACAATGCCACCCAGAATCATCGTCGCGGACTGCCCCATCCGGGCAAACCGCATCGATACGGTTGCGGCGATCAGGGTCATCGCCACCAGCAGGAACGGAAGGGCGATGAGCGAGTTGAACTGCATGGCAAAAGCGTTTGCACCAAGACCGAAGGACCGCGCCGCTTCGATCTTGCGCGGCAGTTCGAAGAACGGAATCGTTTCCGGCTGAGCCAGCCGTTCCTGCACGAATTCGGGTCTCAGATCCGTGGGGACGCGATCGGTGTCCTTCCTTTCGCCCGGACCGTCGGATGGCCGCACCACGACGTCGTGCAATTCCCAGAAACCGTCGCGCAGATAAACGCGGCGCGCATCCCGTCGCTCGGCTATATTTCCGTCCCGATCGAGCATGAAGAAAGTTGCGTCGGCCATCTCCAGCCCCTGGGACAGGATGGCCCGCGCGCCGATGATGGTGTCTCCAGAGGATGTTTTCTGGCGCAGCCACGGCACCGTGTCGCTGTCGACCGTATTTGAATTGCCCGAGCGCAGCAGGTTCTCCACCTGCTGCGAGCGCACCAGCCCGTGGGCTGCGAGCGGATTGAGCGCTGTGACGGCGAGCACGCCGAAGAGAAATGCGCCAAGGCATACCGGCAGCAGGAATTGCCAGGCCGAGATGCCGGCTGCGCGGGCAACCACCAGCTCATATTTCCGGTTCAGCGATACCAGCGTCGCCATCGCCGCGAACAGGCCGACAAACGGCACCGTCTGGAGCACGAGCATTGGCACGCGCAAGCCGGAGATCGCCGCTCCGGTCCAGTATGTAAAGCCCGGTATGCGGCTGGTGCGGCTCGTCAGTTCGGTAAAATCGATCAGGAAGACAAGCGCGAAGATACCAAGAAAGAACCAGGTGGCGATCACGATATATCTGAAGAAGAAGTAGCGGCCCAGCGTCCAGCCCATCACGCGGATCCCTTGTCTGCGCGGGCTCCGGCCAGTTTCAGCCGCAACGCCAAAGCTGTTCCGGACAGCTTCCTGTAAATGCCGTTGAGAGCGTCGATCCAGCCCATCGGCAATTCCATGGTCCTCTGGGTGGCGATGCACCAGACCGAAATCGCCGAAAATGCGACCGGCACGGCATAGAGGGCATAGTTGAACGATGGCTCGGTCTTGGCCTGACCCTCCGCAAAATAACCCATCCAGCGCACGAACAGCGCAAGGCAGATGGTCGTCACCAGCGGATGTATGCGCGCCTCACGATGGGATTTCGCATCCCCCGCAACCGCCAGTGCGATGAGGGCGAAAGCGATGGGGAAAAGCCATTCGGAAAAACGCTTGTGCAGTTCGTTGCGATAGAGCTGCGGCGTCTTTTTATAGACGTCGTCATTGCGGTTCGGGTTCAGAAGATAGGCTGTCGTCTGGTCCTTCGGCATCCGGGAGCCGGTTCCGGTGTCGGAACCGAATGCGGAAAGATCGAAAGCGTAGGACGTGAAGTGGACGAGCGAGATGTCGCCGCCGACAGCCTTGCGGTGAATGACGCCATCGTTCATCAACAGGGCCTTGGTGTCGTCATGATCGATCACCGCACCTGTCTTGGCGTAGTAAACTAGGTCGATGCCCTCTTCGCGACTGTCGGCGACGAAAATACCGGCCAGCCGGTTTCCCGGCAGGCGCTCGCCGATCTGCACGAACAGGCCATCCTCGATCTTGCGGAATGTGCCTTCCTGAATGACGAGCGACAGAAAATCCGCCCGGGCGCCGGCGACCAGATCGCGGTTGCGCTGGCGGGCGTAGGGCTCGATGAAGTTCTGGATGAGCAAACAGAACACGCTGGCCGCGACCGCCAGAATCAGCACCGGCCGCGCGACGGTCATCCGGGATGCGCCGGCGGCGTTTATGACCACCAGCTCGGAATCGGCATTCATGCCCGACAGGGTTTGCGCCACCGCGCCGGCCAAAGCAAAGGGCACGACAATGGGAATGATGGTCGGGATGATGAGGGCCGCCACTTCGAAGAAGGTGAGGGCGGACTGGCCGCCATCGGTCACCAGATCGATGCGCGCAAGCACCTGGGTGGTCCAGACGATAGCCAGCGTCCATGCCAGCGCTCCCAGGAAGAGGAGCAGCATGCGGCGCATTATGTAGCTTTCGATGACCTTCATGCGTACGGTTTTTCTGCCGGTTCAGGCCGTATCATGCCCTTGCAAAGCGTGCTTGTCCCGGTGCCGCCCACACAACAGGCGCTCTCCGGAGCCTGCGCCCGGATTGCATTCGCCATAGGCGCAATCTCCGTCCGAATGGCTAAAAAAGCGCGAAAGAGCATGGTTAATAACCGGTTTCGGATGGAAAGGGTTTAAATTTCCGACTGTGGCGGGCTGGCGAATCGAACAATCTGCTATTCCCTGCGGCACCATAGCTTGCCAAGACGCGCAAAACGACAAACTCTCGACACGCTTCCACGGAACGAAAGTACAGGCCGATGACATCGACACCTTCTGTAAGCTTTGCCAGATTTTCCGTACCGGCGAAGGGCAGCCTTTGTCTGCTCTACCTCAAAAAAGCCGGTTTTGGCGAAGCCGCCGCCCGTGTCGGCCCGGCCGGTGTTCTTGAGCGCGCTGTGAAAATCTCCGGATTTTCGGGCAAATTCGGGGCGAAGGTCGACGTGCTCGCGCCGGAAGGCGTGCAACTCGACAAAATCGTGATCGTCGGCGCCGGCGATGCGGCCGGTCTCGATGAACATGCATGGTTCCGGCTTGGCGGCTCCCTTCTTGCCGCAGCGGCGAAAGACGGGGAGTTGACCATCCTGCTCGATCTGCCCGGTGATATTGCCGCAGGCGCGGCCGAGGCCGCCAGCGTGGCGGCGGGATTGCTGCTTCGCGCCTATACGTTTGACAAGTACAAGACGCGCAAGACCGATGACGGGGAGGACGGAGCGGGGCGCGCGAAGCCGGCCAGGATCACCATCCTGTGCGCGGACCCCGCGGGGGCGCGCAAGGCTTTTGCCGGGCTCGCCGCGGTGGTCGATGGCGTTAACCTCGCCCGCGATCTGGTCAACGAACCCGCCAATATCCTCGGGCCTGTCGAATTCGCGGCCCGCGCCAAGGAACTGGAAGGCCTTGGCGTGCGGGTCGAAATTCTCACCGAGAAGGAAATGAAGAAGGCCGGCATGGGCGCTCTGCTCGGTGTGGCGCAGGGCTCGCCGCGCGGGGCGCGGCTGGCCGTGATGCGCTGGGAAGGCGGGCGCAAGGGCAAAAAGCCGCTTGCGGTCGTCGGCAAAGGCGTGACCTTCGATACCGGCGGCAACTCGATGAAGTCGCCCTCAGGCATGGAGGACATGAAGGGTGACATGGGCGGGGCCGCCGCCGTCACCGGTTTTATGCACGCGCTTGCGGCCCGCAAGGCGAAAGCCAATGTGATCGGCATTATCGGCCTGGTTGAAAATGCGGTCGATGGCTACGCCCAGCGGCCCGGCGACATCGTCACCTCCATGTCCGGGCAGACGATCGAGGTGCTCAATACGGATGCGGAGGGCCGCCTCGTTCTGGCGGACGCGCTGTGGTATTGCTGCGAGCGGTTCCAGCCGGAAGCCGTCATCGATCTTGCAACGCTTACCGGAGCGATCATGGTGGCGCTTGGCCTCCATCACGCGGGGCTGTTCTCCAATGACGACGAACTGGCGGGGCGGCTGACGCAGGCCGGGCTTGCAACGCAGGAATTGCTGTGGCGCATGCCGCTCGGACCCGAATACGACAAGCTCATCGATTCCAGGAACGCCGACATGAAGAATACCGGCGGACGCTATGGCGGCTCGATTGCCGCCGCCCAGTTCCTGCAACGCTTCATCAAGGGCGGCACGCCATGGGCGCATCTGGATATTGCCGGCACGGCCATGGGCGCGCCTTCGAACGAGGTGAACCAGTCGTGGGGCTCCGGTTTCGGCGTGCGGCTGCTCGACCGGCTGGTGCGGGATCACTATGAGAAGTAGCGCAGGCTCGCGGGTCGCGCGGCCGGAAACTTCAGGATCATGACCGAAATATTATTTTACCATCTGACCGAATCGACGCTGGAGGATGCTCTGCCGGGCTTGCTGGAGCGCAGCCTCCAGCGCGGCTGGCGGGCGGTGGTGCAGACCGGCACGGAAGATCGGCGTGATTCGCTCGACCAGCATCTGTGGACCTTTCGCGACGATTCGTTTCTCGCGCATGGAACCGACCGCGAGGCGTTTCCGGCCGAGCAGCCGGTTCTGCTGACGACGGGAACGGATAATGCGAACGATGCCCGGATCAGGTTTCTGGTCGACGGCGCCGAACCGCCCGATCTGGCCGCCTATGCGCGGGCGGTGTTTCTGTTCGACGGGCATGATGCCGCGCAGCTCGAGGCTGCACGCCGGCACTGGAAGACAATGAAGGCGCTCGGGCACGAGGTCACCTACTGGCAGCAGACGTCCGACCGGCGCTGGGAGCGCAAGGCATGATCGGCCATAGCAGCCGCGCAGCCGCCGGACAGGCTTGAAGATGCGGGTTCTGTTTCTGCTCGTTCTTCTGGCGGGTGCTGCGCTGGGGCTGTGGCCATGGGCCGTGCAGAATTTCTCCGGTTCGCAGATCGGAACGTGGAGCGTCTACAGGGACGGGCGCTTTGTTGCCGCTGAAGTCGGCTTGTCGGCATCCGACGCGCCGGTGCGGGTTCTGGTGGATCTTACCATGTGGCGGCCGCACGCCACCCGGAGCGGGACGGCGCTGCTTGCGATCACCGGCACATATGACGGGCGCGTGATTCTGGATGAGGGCCTGAGCTTCCGTGCGAATCCCACCCCCCGGCAGAAAAGCCCGCAGATCACCGAACGTATTTTCCGCGACGATGCAGGCATCATCGATCCGGTCCGGACCGGAAACTATCGATTCGCTGTGCGGCCGGGCGACAAGGTGGATGCCGATATCAAGGCGGTCGATCTGGTTTTGCGGCGCGAGACCGGCAGCGCCGATGCGCGCATGCTGCCGGCCGGGCTTTCACTGATGGGGATCGGCTTCATCGGGCTGATCGTCGCTTTCCGGCGCTCGGGAAAACGCGGGCGGAAAGAAAACTCCGCTCCGCCGCCGCGCTGGGGCAGGGATGGGGGATCATGAATTACCGGCATGCCTATCACGCGGGCAATTTTGCGGATGTCGTCAAGCATGCGGTGCTGGCGCGCCTCGTGGAGTATCTGAAACGCAAGGAAAAGCCGTTTCGCGTCATCGATACCCACGCCGGCACCGGGCTTTACGATCTGGCTTCCGACGAGGCAGGCAAGACCGGCGAATGGCTGGGCGGGATCGGCCGCATCATGCAGGCACCGATGAGCGCGGAAGCGCAAGCGCTTCTTGCACCCTATCTCGATGCGGTCCGCGCGGTGAACGAAGGGCGGGAGCTTGCGCATTATCCGGGGTCGCCGAAAATCGTGCGCCATCTGCTGCGCCGGCAGGACAGGCTGACGGCGATCGAATTGCATCCGCAGGATGCGGCGCGGCTGAAGGCCCGGTTCGAGGGGGATATGCAGACCCGCGTGATCGAGCTGGACGGCTGGCTGGCGCTCGGCGCGCATCTGCCTCCAAAGGAAAAGCGCGGTCTGGTGCTGGTCGATCCTCCCTTCGAAGAAGGAGGCGAGTTCGGCCGCCTTGTCGACGGGCTTGCAAAGGCCCACCGCCGCTGGCCGGGTGGCATTTATGCGCTGTGGTATCCCATCAAGGATCGCGCGGGGGTGGCGACATTCCACGACCAGTTGGCGCAGGCCGGAATTGCCCGTGTGCTCGACATCGGTTTCGACATCAGGCCTTCCGGCAAGGTGCCCCGCCTGGATGGCAGCGGGATGGTGGTGGTCAATCCTCCCTTCACGCTCGAAGCGGAACTGAAAGCGATGTTGCCGGAACTGCACCGGCTGCTTTCGCTGGAACAAGGCGCAAAATGGTCCGTCAACTGGCTGGCCGGCGAGCAGGCAGGTGCTTGACCGCGTGCCGGGAAATCCTCACAGTGCCGCCAAATCACCTAACGAGGCTGAAATGATCCGCGCCGCCAAGTCCGCTCTTCTCGCTCTTGCTGGCATCTGCGCTTCGGTGTCGATGCAGCCTGCCGCCCATGCCGCCGATCTGTCTTCCTATGTGGAGGAGAGTGCGGCGAGCGTCTGTAATGTGCCCTCGGTGCTCAACCGCATCGGCCGCAAATTCGCCCATCAGGTGCGGAATGTTCCCAACCTGCCGCAGGTCGCGATTTCCGATTTCCACCGCATCCATCTGCGCCGCAGCGAGCCGGCAAGTGAAAGATGGCCGATCGCCCGCCATTATTGCGGAGCGAAGGTAACGCTGTCCGACGGTTATGACCGCGATATCTGGTATCTGATCGAGGAAGGCCAGGGTTATGCCGGGGTCGGCAACAACGTCGAATTCTGCGTTTCGGGCTTCGACCGCTGGCTCGTCTACAACGCGCAGTGCCGGGTGCTACAGTAACATTTGAAAGCCGCGACCGGCCTTCTGCCCAAAGGCAGGGGCGGGAAGCCGTTCGCCTGGAAACATGAAGGAAATCGACCTTGCCCAAGCTGCTCTACGCACCGGCGTCACCCTACAGCGCCAAGGTGCGCATGTCGGCCGCATATGCAGGCATCGAGCTGGAGGCGGTCGTCACCAATACCGGGCAGCAGCCTGAAGAGCTGGTTTCCGCAAATCCGCTGGGCAAGATACCGACGCTGGTGCTCGACGATGGACGTGTCGTTTTCGACAGTCGCGCCATCACGCAATATCTGAACCGTGAATCGAAGAACGCATTGTTTCCACGCAATGCGGACAAGCGCACCGAAGCGGAAGCGATGGAGGCGCTGGCGGATGGAATATGCGATTGCGCGCTTGCAATCGTTTATGAGCGCCGCATGCGTCCGGAAGAAAAGGTGCACCAGGAATGGATCGACGGGCAGTGGCGCAAGATTGTCCGCGCGCTCGATCACCTCAACGCCAATCCGCCGAAGCTGCCGAGGAAGATCACCGCCGGCCAGATCGCCATGCGCGCGATGCTTGGTTATCTGTCTTTGCGCTTCGCTGGCGAATGGGAGCGCGGCCGTAGCCGCCTCACGCGCTGGGCGGCGCGCTTCGATGAGAAATTTCCGGAACTGAAGGGATGCATTCCCTCCTGATCCATCGGCTCAGCAGGCCGCTTCAGGTTCTTGCAAGCAAACAAAAAAGCCGGAGCGATGCCCCGGCTTTTTTATCCGATCCGATCCCGGATCAGAATTTCATGCCAACACCGAAGTTGATGCGGTGGTCACGCGAATCGATGCTGTGCGTGCCGTTGCCCAGGTTGAAGTTCTCCTTGCCGTAGTCGGTGTAGCGGTATTCGACGCGACCGAACACGGAATCGGTGAACTTGATGTCGGTGCCGGCGCCCGCGGTCCAGCCGAGCATGGTGTTGCGGTCGCTGTCGCCGTAGAGCTGATCCGTAACCTTCATGCTTTGCGCAGCGCCACCGGCCGTACCATAGAGCAGGATGTCGGGGCTGATCGCATAGCCGAGACGGGCGCGGATCGAGCCTTCGACGCCGGCCTTGGCCTCGTAGCCCGCATTGGAGCCCTTCACGCCGCTGTAGCCGATGTCGCCTTCAGCACCGATCACGAAATCGTCGATCTGATGATTGAAGCCGACGAACGCGCCGCCGAGGACGCCGTCAGTGCTGATCGAGTTGTCGATAGCCTTTTCCTTGACGCGGCCGCTGAAGCCGTAGCCGAGATTCACACCGGCATAAGGACCAGCCCACGAAGCCACCGGAAGCTCTGCGATCGGCGCCGGCGCGGGGGGCTCTTCCATCACCACGTCTGCGGCGAATGCCGGTACGGAGGCGGCGAAGGCGATCAGAGCGGCCGCTGCCGGCGTTGCGAATTTGAGTTTGGTCGTCATGGTCATTACTCCTTCAGCCACACACACTGGCTTTTCTGACGTGAGGGCGCGGTCGGTCTTGGGAGGAAATGATCCCGCCGCTCATCGGTTCCAAAATTTCATTCCCAAATGCGGCGGAAGAGAACCTGAAATTGGGTGATTCCCCGGCGCAAATGAGGCAGAAAGGGGGCGTTGCAATCATGCAACAGAATTTGTCAGGAGAAGGTCCGCTGGCCGGCGAAACGCACTTGGTTCAAGGCGTTGGCGGACCTATATTGGGCTGCGGAAAGGTTTGCCGGCCCGCGATCCGACAGTACCGCCGGCGTTTCTGCCACAATCCCGCCCAAGGCACAAACAGAGTCTGAACGCCGACCGGAGATTGCGGTAAGCGGCTGGCGGTGACGAGCGCAGCGAAGAGAACGGGAAGCGATACACATGGCCAAGCCAGCCATAACAGCTCTGGTGACCGGCGGCGCAAAACGAATCGGCCGCGCCATCGTGGAGGATCTGTGCGCTCATGGCTTTGCCGTTGCCATCCATGGCCACAGTTCCGCAGCCGAAGCCAGCGAACTGGCCGCGCGGATCGGCGCGCGCGGCGGCAAGGCCGCCGTTTTCGATACGGATCTCACGGACCCGGTGCGGGCGGGCGAATTGTTCGATAAGGTTCAGCAGACACTCGGCCCCGTGCGGCTTCTGGTCAACAACGCCTCGCTGTTCGAAAACGATTCGGCTCTCGATTTCGACTGGCAGCTTTGGGACGATCATTTTTCAATTCACCTCAAGACCCCCGTTCTGCTGGCGCGCAGGATGGCCGAAAGCCTTCCGCAGAACGCCGAGGGGCTGGTGGTGAACATCATCGACCAGCGGGTATGGCGGCTGTCGCCGCGCTATTTTTCCTACACGCTTTCCAAATCGGCCCTGTGGACGGCCACGCGCACCATGGCGCAGGCGCTGGCGCCGCGTATTCGCGTCAACGCCATCGGCCCCGGCCCGACATTGCGCAACGCCCGGCAGGAGGAAACCGATTTTCGCCAGCAGGTCGATGCCCTCCTTCTGGGGCGCGGACCGGAACTTGCCGAGTTCGGCGCAACGATCCGCTATCTGTGGGAGGCGCGTTCCGTAACCGGCCAGATGATCGCGCTCGACGGCGGCCAGCATCTGGCCTGGCAGACGCCGGATATCGCGGACGTGGTGGAATGAGTGCGGCGCAAAAAACCGGGAAAGGCGGCAAGGCGCTGGATATGCCGGACATCGAACCCGATGACGAGGACGCCGTCGAGCAGCCGGCGGGGCCGGTTCCGGAGGTTTCGTTCACCGGAATCGATCTCGAACCCGACGACAATGAAGGCAGAACCGGCGCCGAGGTGATCCAGGCGCTGGTCAAGCGCCTGCCCAATGCGCCCGGCGTCTACCGCATGATGAATGCAGCCGGCGACGTTCTCTATGTCGGCAAGGCCCGCAGCCTGAAGAAGCGCGTGACGCAATATGCGCAAGGCCGCTTCCATACAAACCGCATCGGCCGCATGGTGCGCGAAACGGCGCGCATGGAATTCGTCGTAACCCGAACAGAGACCGAGGCCCTGCTGCTTGAGGCGAATCTCATCAAGAGGTTGCGCCCGAGATTTAACGTTCTCATGCGGGACGACAAATCGTTTCCGTACATCCTTTTGACGTCCGATCATCCGTCTCCGGGAATTTACAAGCATCGCGGCGCACGCTCCCGCAAGGGCGACTATTACGGCCCATTCGCCTCCGCGCAGGCCGTCGGCCGCACCATCAATTCGCTGCAACGCGCCTTCCTGCTGAGGAGTTGCACGGACTCTTTCTATGAGAACCGCACCCGCCCATGCCTGCTGTTCCAGATCAAGCGCTGTGCCGCCCCCTGTACCGGGGAGATTTCACCCGAGGATTATGCCGCGCTGGTTTCGGAAACCCGGGATTTCCTTTCCGGGCGCAGCCAGAAGGTGAAGGCGGAGATCGCGCAGGCCATGCAGCGCGCCTCCGACAATCTCGATTTCGAACACGCCGCCATCTACCGGGATCGTCTGGCCGCTCTCTCGCATGTCCAGAGCCATCAGGGCATCAATCCGCAATCGGTGGAAGAGGCGGATGTTTTCGCCATCCACCAGGAGGGCGGGCAGAACTGCATTCAGGTGTTTTTCTTCCGCACCGGCCAGAACTGGGGCAACCGCGCCTATTTCCCCAAGGCGGACCCGGCGCTCGAATCCGGCGAAGTGCTCGGCTCGTTTCTCGCCCAGTTCTACGATGACAAGCCGACGCCGCGGGCCATCCTTCTTTCTCATCCGATCGAGGAATCCGGGCTTCTGGCCGAGGCGCTCACCGCCCGGGCGGGGCGAAAGATTTCCGTTTCAGTGCCCGTGCGCGGCGAGAAGAAGGACCTGACCGACCATGCCCTGCAGAATGCGCGCGAGGCGCTGGGGCGGCGTCTGGCCGAAACCTCCACGCAGGCGCGCCTGCTGGAAGGTTTCGCGGCGACCTTCGGTCTGGAGAAGGTGCCGACGCGCATCGAGGTTTATGACAACTCGCACATCATGGGCACCAATGCGGTCGGCGCGATGATCGTTGCGGGGCCGGAAGGTTTCGTGAAAAACCAGTACCGCAAGTTCAACATCCGCTCGACCACCATCACGCCCGGCGACGATTTCGGCATGATGCGCGAAGTCATGGAGCGGCGATTTTCGCGGTTGCTCAAGGAGCATGGCGACGAGGATGCGGCCGAAGTCGAGGAGGCGCAGGGCTTTCCGGCATGGCCGGACGTCATCCTGATCGATGGCGGGCAGGGGCAGATGACGGCGGTGCGCCAGATCCTTGCCGATCTGGGCGTAGAAGATCGCGTCGTCGCCATCGGCGTTGCCAAGGGGCAGGACCGTGAGGCAGGGCGCGAACGCTTCTTCGCGCTGGGAAAAGCGCCGTTCACGCTGCCGGTGCGCGATCCGGTGCTCTATTTCGTGCAGCGGTTGCGCGACGAGGCGCACCGCTTCGCCATCGGCTCGCATCGCGCGCGGCGCAAGAAGGAAATGGTGGCCAGCCCTCTGGACGAGATCGCGGGAATCGGCCCCGCCCGAAAACGCGCCCTGCTGCATCATTTCGGCACCGCGAAAGCGGTCGGCCGCGCGGCCGTGGAGGACCTGATGGAGGTGGAGGGGATTTCGGAGCGCGTCGCGCAACTGGTCTACGACCATTTCCATGACAATGGCTAAAGCGTGTCGCGATCTTTCAGGTCGGCTCCCTGCGCTTTAAGCTCTTGTTTCCACGCATGTCGTTGTCCCGAAACCGGTTCCCGCTTTCGGGCGACATGCTTTAGAGCGTTTCCAGGAAAAGTGGAAACGCTTTTCCGGTTCGCAAACGCGACGAAACAAAGACCTGGAGCCGTCCGGCGCTTCCGTGAAACCATGAACGGCTCCGGGACAGATCAGGGAAAGGTCATGGTTTTGCCGTGCTGACGGCTTTCGATGGTTGCCCATATGATTGCGTTCTGATTTGACTAGGCGTCGATCCATTCTGATTTGATTTGTCATGAGTGCGCTAAAAATGGCCAGCCCAGCCTTCAATCTGCCCAATATGCTGACCTATGCCCGCATCCTGGCGGTGCCGCTGATCGCATTGTGCTTTTATCTGGAAGGAAGCCTCAAATCGAGCGACTTCGCCCGGTGGTCGGCTCTGGCGATCTTCGTCGCGGCCAGCATAACGGATTATTTCGACGGCTATTTCGCCCGCGCCTGGAAGCAGACCTCCAATATCGGCCGCATGCTCGATCCGATCGCCGACAAGCTGCTGGTCGCCACCTGCCTGCTGCTTCTGGCCGCCGATACCGATCATCGCGGCGGCATTGCCGGCTGGTCGCTGTGGGCCGCGATCATCATCCTGTGCCGTGAAATCCTGGTATCCGGCCTCAGGGAGTATCTTGCGGCGCTGAAGGTCAGCGTGCCGGTGACGCAACTGGCAAAATGGAAGACCACGATCCAGATGGTGTCGATCGCGTTCCTGCTGGCCGGGCCGGCGGGCGACAAGATTTTCCCTTACACGACACAGACGGGTCTGGTGCTGCTGTGGATCGCGGCCATCGTCACCCTTTACACCGGCTATGACTATTTCCGGGCCGGACTGAAGCACATCGTGGACGAGTAGAACAATGAAGCTCATCTATTTTGCCTGGGTCAGGGAGCGCATCGGCAAGGCGGAAGAAACGGTCGATCTTCCGGCGAGTCTGGAGACCGTTTCGGACCTGCTGAACTGGTTGAAACAGCGCGGCGAAGAATATGAAAATGCCTTGCGGCATGCGGAAGTGATCCGCGTGGCGATCAATCAGGAGCATGTCGCCCACGACGAAAAGATCGCCGATGCACGGGAAATCGCCCTGTTTCCGCCGATGACCGGCGGCTGATGACAATGCCTGCGGTCGCACCCCATATCCGCATTCAGACCGCGGATTTCGACGTGGGCGAGGAGATTGCCAGACTGTCCCGTGGCGCCGGGGATATCGGCGCGGTCGTGACTTTCACCGGGCTCTGCCGCGACGAGGCCGGCAAGCTGTCGGCGCTCGAACTCGAACATTATCCGGGCATGGCGGAAGCCGAGATGCAGCGCATCGCCGGCGAGGCCTGCGCGCGCTGGCCGCTTCAGGGCGTCACCGTCATCCACCGCCATGGCAGGATGGAGCCCGGCGACAATATCGTATTGGTGGCAACGGCCTCCACGCATCGCCAGGCAGCCTTTGAGGCGGCCACATTCATCATGGATTTTCTGAAATCGCGCGCGCCCTTCTGGAAGAAGGAGCATCATCGCGATGGCGCGGAGGGCGACTGGGTAGAGGCCAGGGAAACCGACGAAGCAGCACTTTTCGCGTGGGACAAGTGACCTTTGGTCAACCACAGGTTTTGCGAAGCGCCATGCTTTTTCCTCATTCCTGCGCCCCGTTGACCGCCCCGAAACGAGGACACGACATGCTGAAGAAACTGATTTTGCTGGGACTGGCGCCGGTGGCCGGGCTGGTTGCCGTTTGTGGCCCGTCATTTGCAGCCGAAAAGGTGATGTCCGGTGAGGTTCTGTACCGCGAGCGCATGGCGCTTCCGGAGAATGCGGTCGTGTCGGTTCAGCTGGCTGATGTGTCGCGCATGGATGCCCCGGCGATCGTAATCGGCGAGCAGGAGATTTCGCCAGCCGGACAGGTGCCGGTGAAATTTGAAATCAGGTTCGACGATTCGAAGATCACAAAGGGCATGACCTATGCGCTTCAGGCACGCATTACGGTGGATGACGAACTCTGGTTCATCAACGATACCCATCATGAAGTCGACCCGCTGGCCAGCGAGGCGCGGACCATTCTGGTGAAGAGGGTGGCGCAGGAACGCGCAGATGCGCTTCGCGGCGTGGAATGGACGCTGGCGTCGATCGAAGGCTTCGGAGACCTGCCCGACAGTTCCGCGACTTTCTCCATCGACAATGAGGAGCGCGCAGGCGGGCGCGGGCCGTGCAACGGCTATTTCGGCATGGCCAAAATTGACGGCGACGCGATTTCGCTCAGCCAGATCGGCGCAACACAAATGGCTTGCGAGCCGGCGCGGATGAAGGCCGAGCGGGCTTATTTCGATGCGCTGGGCAAGGTGAAGGCCTACGCCGTCGTGGACGATCGGCTCTTCCTCAACGATGGCGAAGGCAAGGAAGTCCTGCGCTTCAAAAAGGGCGACTGACCTGTTGCCGAAAGTAAAAAAGCCGGGGCATGCCCCGGCTTTTTCGTGACCGGCTTCAATCAGCCGACGATCTCGGTGTCGGAGAACCAGTACCTGATCTCCTGCGCCGCGGTCTCGGGGGCATCCGAGCCGTGAACGGAGTTTTCGCCGATCGAAAGCGCGAAGGTCTTGCGGATGGTGCCTTCGGCGGCGTCGGCCGGATTGGTGGCGCCCATCACTTCGCGGTTGCGGGCGATGGCGTTCTCGCCTTCCAGAACCTGCACGACGGTCGGGCCAGCGGTCATGGAATCGACCAGCTCACCGAAGAAGGGGCGCTCCTTGTGCACGGCATAGAAGCCCTCGGCTTCGCGGCGGCTCATCCACACGCGGCGGGAAGCGACGACGCGCAGGCCGGCTTCTTCGAGCACCTTGGTGATGGCGCCGGTGAGGTTGCGGCGGGTGGCATCCGGCTTGATCATGGAGAAAGTGCGTTCGAGCGCCATGGGTCTTCCTTGTAAATTGGGATTGAGGTGTGGCGCGCTCTATACAGGCCGGCCCGCCTATTGCCAAGTGTATGAGAGGCAAGAGCTTGGCGATAAGCCATGCCGGGGTTAGCGGTGATGGGCGGAACGGCGGGAGAAATTCCATGAAGCAGCATTTCATGATGTTCGCAGCCTACAACCGGTGGGCCAATGCCCGCATCTATGACGCGGCCGCTGAACTGAGCGACGACGAATTCCGGCGCGATGTGGGGGCCGCATTCGGTTCGCTCATGGGAACGCTCAACCATATTCTGGTTGCCGATCGCATTTGGACGAAACGCTTTACCGGCGAGGGCGACGCCCCGGCAAAGCTGGATGTCATCCTGCACAAAGAGCTTCCGTCGCTGCGCGCGGCCCGGCAGGAAGAGGATGCACGGATCATGGACTGGATCGGCAGCCTCACGCCCGAAGAGTTTGCCGGCCGCTTTACCTACATCACCGTCACCGATGTGCGCACCATCTCACAGCGGCTGTCACCGGCGCTCGGGCATTTCTTCAACCACCAGACCCATCATCGCGGGCAGGCGCATGCCATCCTGACCATGCTCGGCCGGCCTTCCGCCGTTCTCGATCTCGTTTATTTCCAGCGTACCGAAGAGGGCAGAGCCTACGCCTGACCGGCCGGATCATGCTTTCGGCCTTGCCATTGACGCAAAGGCGGGCCAAAACGCGCCACCATGCTGATCATAAATGACCTTTCGCTGCGTATTGCGGGCCGCCTGCTGCTC
The DNA here is from genome assembly GCA_036678505.1 of Alphaproteobacteria bacterium. Classification (GTDB taxonomy): domain Bacteria; phylum Pseudomonadota; class Alphaproteobacteria; order Rhizobiales; family Rhizobiaceae; genus Mesorhizobium. The sequence goes on along the minus strand of JAZIHP010000006.1, from coordinate 25,249 downwards.
GACCACGCCTCACTGACCCTTCCGGCCGGTAGCAAGGCCGGTCTGGTGGGGCGCAACGGCACCGGCAAGACGACGCTGTTTCGCGCCATCACCGGCGATCTCGCCTCTGAAACCGGCACTGTTTCGATGCCCAGGAACACGCGCATCGGCCAGGTCGCGCAGGAGGCGCCGGGCACCGAGGAGCCGCTGATCGAGATCGTGCTAAAGGCCGACAAGGAGCGCGCGGCCCTTCTTGAGGAAGAAAAGACGGCGACCGATCCGAACCGGATCGCCGAGATCCACATCCGCCTCGCAGATATCGACGCCCATTCGGCCGAAGCGCGTGCGGCGACCATCCTGTCCGGCCTCGGCTTCGACGAGGACGCGCAGAAGCGCCCGGCGTCGTCGTTTTCCGGCGGCTGGCGCATGCGCGTGGCGCTGGCGGCGGTTCTGTTTTCGGAGCCGGATCTTTTGCTGCTCGACGAGCCGACCAACTATCTCGATCTGGAAGGCACGCTGTGGCTGGAAAGCTATGTGGCGAAATATCCCCATACCGTGCTGCTCATCAGCCATGACCGCGACCTTCTGAACCGGGCGGTCAACTCCATCGTCCATCTCGATCAGAAAAAACTGACCTTCTGGCGCGGCGGCTACGACCAGTTCGAGCGCCAGCTTGCCGAGCAGCGGGAGCTTCAGGAAAAGGGCAGGGTCAAACAGGAGGCCCATCGCAAGCATCTGCAATCCTTCATCGACCGGTTCCGGGCCAAGGCCAGCAAGGCGCGGCAGGCCCAATCGCGCATCAAGGCGCTGGAGCGCATGAAGCCGATCGGCGCGATGCTCGACGAATCGGTGCGGCCGTTCTCCTTTCCCGAGCCGCAGAAGGCCGTGGCTTCACCCATCGTGGCCTTTTCCGGCGTCGATGTCGGCTACACGCCGGGCAAGCCTGTTTTAAAGCGCATGACGCTGCGCATCGACAATGACGACCGCATCGCGCTTCTGGGCGCCAATGGCAACGGCAAGTCCACCTTCGCCAAATTGCTGGCCGGAAGACTGCCGCCGGAAGCGGGCACGATCACGGTGGCGCCGGGCCTGAAAGTCTCCATCTTCGCCCAGCACCAGATGGACGATCTGCGGCCAGAAGAAAATGCCTATGAGCATGTGCGGCGGCTGATGCCGGATGCGCCGGAGGCGAAGGTGAGGGCGCGCGTCGCCCGGTTCGGCCTCGCGACCGAGAAGATGAACACCGCCGCCAAGGACCTTTCCGGCGGCGAGAAAGCACGCCTTCTGATGGGGCTCGCCGCCTTCGAGGGGCCGAACCTTTTCATCCTCGACGAACCGACCAACCATCTCGACATCGACAGCCGCGAGGCGCTGATCCATGCGCTGAACGATTTTCCGGGCGCCGTCATTCTCGTCAGCCATGACCGCCATCTGCTGGAGGCGACGGTGGACCGGCTATGGCTGGTCAAGGATGGCCAGGTGGAGCCTTTCGACGGCGACCTCGACGACTACAAGACCATCGTGACCGGCCAGCCCGCCGACCGCCGCGAAAAGCGCGAGGCCGAAAAGGCGAGCAAGGCCGACCGCCGCCGGGAAGCCGCGCAGCGCCGGGCGGCGCTTGAGCCGCTGGCCAAGCAGATCAAGGCCACCGAGGGCCTGATGGACAGGCTGCGCAAGCGCATCGAGGGTATCGAAGGCGAACTGGCCGATCCGGTTCTCTACGAGAAGGATGCACCCCGCGCGACGAAACTGGCCAGGGAGCGCTCCGATCTCGCTTCACAGCTCGATGGTCACGAAGAACGCTGGCTGGAGATGTCGGCCGAATATGAAGAGGGCATCGCCGAGTAATGTTCAGGCGATGTCCTGTGGCGTGACGAAGTCGGCCAGCCGGGCCGTTCCGGCTGAAAGCTCCCGCCATGGGGCCTGTTTCCGGTCCTGCCATTGCGGCTGTAAGCAATTTTGTTTCGCGGCGTCTGAGCGCCGGTACCGCTGTTCCGGACCCGGCAGGCGTTCCGGCCGGAAGTTCAAAGCCCGGATTGTGTCCGGAAGCGCGTCGCGACTTTTCAGATCAGTTTCCAGCGCGTCAAGCTGTTGTTTTCACGCCTATCGTTGTTCCAAAACCGGTTCCCGCTTTCGGGCGGCATGTTTTTTTATGACGAGCAGACTGTCTGTATCGTCAGGCACTTTTTGCATTTCCGCGAAAATGTCGGCCGGATCGGCTTCATTGGCGCGCGGGCGCTGAAAATCGCTGAGCGAGGGGCCGTCCCGGCTCGATTTCGCATGTCGCAGCAGGAAAAGCTGGCGCTCCCGCTTCAGGGCGTGAAACGGGCCAGCGCTTCGAGATCGACTTCCTCGCGCAGGTCGGCTGGGGAAAACAGCACGGTGTCCGGGTTCTCGACCAGCCCTGCGCCGGCGGAAAAGCGCACCTTTCCGTTGTCCATGGCGACCTTGCCCTCCGCCAGTATCCGGAGCGCCAGAACATAGAGGGGATGCTCGGCCTTCAGGACGCGCGCGCCAAGCGCAGCTTCATCGTCGCCGGTCAGCACGGGCACGGCCGCCTGCGCGATGATCGGGCCGTCGTCCATTTCAGGCGTGACGAAATGAACCGTGCAGCCATGGACCTTAACGCCGGCTTCGAGCGCGCGCCTGTGCGGCTCAAGCCCCTTGAAGGAGGGCAGCAGGGAAGGGTGGATGTTGATCATCCGGCCGGCCCATTTTTCTGCGAACCCGGCGGTCAGCAGGCGCATATAGCCGGCAAGGGCCACGATTTCGGCCTTGAAACCGTCAAGCGCCGCATCGATGGCAGCATCGTGATGCGCCTTGCCGGCATAGTCGCCACGCATGATCGTGCGGGTGGGAATGCCGCGGGCAGCCGCGACCCGCAGGCCATGGGCGTCCGGCTGGTCGCTGATGACGCCGACGATTTCCGCCGGATAGTCAATGTCCGATGCCGCATCGATCAGCGCGGTCATGTTCGAACCGCGTCCGGAAATCAGGACGACCGTGCGTTTGCGTGCCGTTCTCATAGGCCGATTTCTCCCCGATAGATCACGCCCGTGCCACCGCGCGGCACGATGCGGCCGACCGGCTTCACACTCTCCCCCGCTGCCTGCAGGACGGCGGCGACCTGCGCGGCCTGCCCGGAGGCGACAACGATCACCATGCCGATGCCGCAATTGAAGGTGCGCATCATCTCGCCGGCTTCCACGCCGCCCGTTTGCGCCAGCCAGGAGAAGACGCGCGGGACATCGATGGTGTCGAGATCGAGCTCGGCGGAAAAATCCTTCGACAGAACGCGCGGAATGTTTTCCGGAAAACCGCCGCCGGTGATGTGCGCCAGCGCCTTGATGCCGTGGGTGGTGCGTATCGCCTTGAGGATCGGCTTCACATAGATGCGCGTCGGTTCCAGCAGCGCTTCGGCCAGCGTGAGGCTCTTGTCGAACGGGGCCGGGTCGGACCAGTTCAGCCCCGATGCGGCCACGATGCGGCGCACCAGCGAATAGCCATTGGAATGCACGCCCGAGGAGGCAAGGCCCAGAATGACGTCGCCTTCGGCGATATCGTCGCTCGGCAGAAGCTGGCCGCGTTCGGCAGCACCCACGGCAAAGCCGGCGAGGTCGTAGTCGTCGCCGTGATACATGCCGGGCATTTCCGCCGTTTCGCCGCCGATCAGCGCGCAGCCGGCATCGCGGCAGCCACGGGCTATTCCGCCAACGATGGCAGCACCCTGTTCAGGGTCCAGCTTGCCGGTGGCCAGATAGTCGAGGAAGAACAGGGGCTCGGCGCCCTGAACGACGAGATCGTTCACGCACATGGCAACGAGATCGATGCCGATCGTGTCGTGCCTGCCGGCATCGATGGCGATTTTGAGCTTGGTGCCGACACCGTCATTGGCCGCAACCAGCACCGGATCGGTAAAACCGGCTGCCTTCAGGTCGAACAGCCCGCCAAAACCGCCGATCTCGCCATCGGCGCCCGGCCGGCGGGTGGCCCGCACCAGCGGCTTGATTTTCTCGACCATGAGATTGCCGGCGTCGATATCGACGCCCGCTTCCGCATAAGTCAGCCCGGTCTTGCGCTCAGCCATCGCTTTCCCCTTGCTAAAGCGGGCTCTTCGCATGAACCGCCTCATCCCGCAAGGTAGCGCATGGACCCATGACGACGGAACTGGGGAAAGCCGCTTTTTGCGCCATATGGCGACGGCAATTGCCTGTTTGCGGCCATATTGCCGCGCCATTGGGGTATCCGTTCCACAGGGAGCGTTCCGGATTATCGAACCGGCCTCTTGACCATCACTTCGACAGCGGCCTATCTCGATCATTGGCTGAAGCACATGAGCGGCAATGGCAAAGGCAACACGACCCGTAACCGATGAAAGCGCCGCAAGAGCCAGCATGTCTGTCGCTCTGCGACGGCAGGCGCTGTTCTGGGGAGCGGCGATGGTTCTGCTGGTCCTCTTTTTGTATGTGTTTTCGGGAATTCTGCTGCCTTTCGTGGCCGGCATGGCACTCGCCTACTTCCTCGATCCGGTGGCCGACCGCCTGCAGCGTCTGGGGCTTTCACGCCTGATGGCGACCGTTGTCATCCTGTTCGCCTTCGTCATCCTCGTCGTATTGGGATTCGTGGTGCTGGTGCCGATTCTCGCCTCGCAGATGGCCGATTTTGCGCAGAGGCTTCCCGATTACATGACGAGGCTTCAGGCTCTCGTCACCAATTTCGACCCGGCCTGGCTGGAGCGCCGCTTCGGCGTGGATGCCGCCGGACTGAAGGAAGGGCTCAACTCCCTCCTCACCTCGGGTTTCGGCCTGCTGACGTCTCTGTTCCAGTCGATCTGGAGCTCGGGCATGGCGCTGGTTTCGGTCGTCAGCCTGCTGGTGGTCACGCCGGTGGTTGCATTCTACATGCTGCTCGACTGGGATCGCATGATCGCCAGAGTGGACAGCTGGGTGCCGCGCGATCACGTGCAAACGGTGCGGACGATCTTTTCCGACATCAATACGGCAACGGCCGGATTCGTGCGCGGGCAGGGCACTTTGTGCCTGGTTCTGGGCGGCATGTACGCGTTCGGCCTGACGCTGACGGGTCTCAACTTCAGCATCCTGATCGGTCTGTTTGCAGGCCTGATCAGCTTCATTCCCTATGTCGGATCGCTGACCGGGCTGGTGCTGGCGGTGGGGGTTGCCTTCGTGCAATTCTGGCCGGACTGGATCATGGTGGTGGCTGTCGCCTGTGTCTTCTTTGTCGGCCAGTTCATCGAGGGCAATATCCTGCAACCGAAACTGGTCGGAAAGAGCGTGGGCCTGCATCCGGTCTGGCTGATGTTCGCTCTCTTCGCCTTCGGCGCGCTGTTCGGCTTCGTTGGCCTGCTGATTGCCGTGCCGGCGGCCGCGGCGCTTGCCGTGCTGGTGCGGTTCGGGCTCGCCCGCTATCTGGAATCGCCCCTCTATAAGGGAACCGGAAACGAGGAAGCGCCGGCCGTGGCGCGCTTCGGAAAAGACTGATCGGAATCATGGTACAGCAGTCTGGGAAACCGCGGCAGCTGCCGCTCGATTTCAGTCATGCGCCAGGCTATTCGCGCGATGATCTCGTGGTGTCGCCGGCCAACGAAGAGGCGGTGGCGCTCATCGACCGCTGGCCGGACTGGCCCGCGCCCGTCATGGTGCTTTCCGGTCCCACCGGTGCGGGAAAAACCCATCTGGCGGAAATCTGGCGTTTTCAGGCAGATGCCGCCGCGTTGAATCCGGGCGCTATTTCGTCGGCGCTGACGACGCTTGAGGCCCGGCCGGTTCTGCTCGACGATATCGATCGCGCACCGATCGACGAAACGGGGCTGTTCCATCTCATCAATCATGTGCGCGCCAATGACAGCCATCTCCTGATCACGGCCCGCCGTTTTCCCGCAGCATGGGGCGTGACGCTGGCGGATCTCGTTTCGCGCCTGAAAGCGGCGCCCGTGGTGGAAATACGCGAGCCGGACGACACGCTGCTTGCCGGCGTGATCACCAAGCTCTTTGCCGACCGGCAGATCGAGGTCGATCCGCCGGTGGTTCAATATCTCGTGCGCCGCATCGAGCGCTCGCTCGCAACCGCGATCAGGGTGGTCGGGCGGCTCGACCGCATGGCCCTTGAAGAGCACAGCCGCATAACGCGCGCCCTTGCCGCCGAAGCCGTCAATGCCATGGATGAAGGGCAGGCCGAGTTCGATCTCTGAAGCGCGTCGCGATCTTTCGGATGCGCTCCCTGCGCTTCAAGCTGTTGTTTTTACGCAGGCCGCCGTCCCGAAACCGGTTCCCGCTTTCGGGCGACATGCTTTAGTCTCTCCCGTCTGTCATGGCGCGGACATCTTCACCGCGGTGGAATTCTGTCCGGAAACCGTGTTAAGCGCAGTTGATAACAACAAGGAGTGCACAAGTGAGCGAAACAACCGTCGAAGATGCAACGAACCGCATCTATGAATCGCTCAGGGCAGACAATGCCGACCTGGACATGCACATTGCCGCCCTCAAAGCAGCCCTGGCGCGAGAAGGGATGAAGGAGGCCGTCTTCGACCCGGCGAAGCTTGCGCAGAATAATCGTGCGGGAAGAAAGCTCATGCAGGCTTATTTCCGGCAACGCGGCGTGTCGGTAAAATACCTGGCCGCCTGAAGTCTTTCCGCCCCGGTCATCGGGCCGCAAATCAATCGCTGGCCTGAACATCGCTCATGAACGCCCGGTATCAGGTTCCTGCCCCGGATGCAGCCTGAGCGCGCTTGCGTTTGTGAGCGGGGTTTTTCCCGAAAATCAATGCCGGAAAGCACAGCCGCCATCCGTGCGGAGGATCGTGCAGGTAAGTGCTGCTTCCGGCGCTTCTACAGACTTGTTGTCGCTGAACGAAAGCATGGCGCCCGAAAGCGGGAACCGGTTTCGGGACGGCGGCCTGCGTGAAAACAAGAACTTGAAGCGCAGGGAGCGAAGCTGAAAGATCGCGACGCGCTTCAAGCCTTTTCGGCCAGAAAATGTTTGCCGTCCCCGGAACAGTTTCTTTGGAATGCGCAACGCCAGGCCCCGATCTGGCGTTTCCCAAACTCATTGAAATGCCCCCGGCGGCGGACGACGCAAGGATCTGGTGCGTGAAGCCGCAAGGCCCGTCAATTTGGCTGCAACTGTTGCTAAGCAAATGGAAAATAGGTGAAAAAGAGGACTGGCTGGGGAACCTGGATTCGAACCAGGACTAACGGAGTCAGAGTCCGTGGGTCTACCGTTAACCTATTCCCCAGCAGGGCATCGCTAGCGATGCGTGCCTGCCTTTTCCAACCGGTTTCTTGCGATCCGGTCTGGGCGCTTCGGTAAAGTGCGCCGGGCAGGTGGCTGCGTTTTAATCGTCGCTTTAAATTAGTCAACCCCGCCCGTGAATTCAATTGCGGGATTGTGAATTCAGGTGTCGTTCCGGCGCAGTTGCGCGCGTTCGAACAGCACGATCACGCCAAGGCTGATGATCAGCGGTACGATCAGGTAGAACAGGCGGAATACCAGCAGGGCGGCCAGGACGTCCACGGGCTCCATATCCGGCAATCCGGCAAGGAACACGACTTCCAGCACGCCGAGCCCGCCGGGTGCATGGGAAATCTGCGCCACCGAAAACGACACCAGAAACACGCCGAGAACCACGAGATAACCCGGATTGCCCGCTTCCGGCAGCGCGAAATAGATGATCGCCCCGGCAGCAAAAAGCTCCAGCGGCCCGACGATGAGCTGGCGCGCGACGATGGGCAGGCGCGGATAGTGAATTTGCAGGGAACCGATTCGCAACGGCCGCAGGTTCAGCCATGAACAGAAGACATAGGCAATAACAGGCACGAGCAGGAGCATGCCCGTAAGGCTTGAAAACTCCCGCAGGCCGAGGTCGGAAAAGCGATCGAGCAGGCCGGGAACCAGAATCAGAACTATTGCGCCGACCGTGATGGTGGAAAGCACGAAGGTGAACCAGCAGACCGCGACCAGGACGCCGACTTCCTGACCGCTCAGGCCTTTCGTGACATAGGCGCGATAGCGAATCACGGCGCCCGAAAACACCGATCCGCCGATATTGTGGGACAGCGCATAGGTGGTGAAGGAGCACAGTGTCACGAAAAGCCAGGGAATGCGTTTTCCAAGGTGCAGCAGGGCGATGTGATCGTAGCCGGCAAGGGCTGAATAAGCCACGACCGCGCTGAGCGCCGACAGGGCCCAGCGCGTGGACGGGATGGCTATCGGACTGTCCCAGACATCGTCGAGCGAGATGCCGCGCAGCTCATGAAGCAGAATCCAGACGGAGAATGCGACGGCCGCCAGCCCGACAGCCGGCCAGAAATAACGTTTCCAGTTCATGCACGACCTGTCATGCGCGGCGGGTGCCTCCATGAAAAACGGTCAAGGGACATGCGTGGCTGCCGGCCCCCCGGCGAATCCGAATTTCAGGAATGCCTTATGAATGTGGCGGCTTCAACTGTGCAGCCGCATAAAATGCGCGCGGACGATTCTTTCTGCGCTTTGCTCTTGGTGAAATCCGGCGCCGCTGCTAATCTTTCCTCAACTTGAAAATGTGAGCGCATGCAGCGTCCGGCTTCATCGGTTCGCGCGGCGTCGGAAGGAACGACTGTGAAATACCGCGACGCCGGCGCAAGGACGCCGGAGGTTGGCGGGTCCGGGGAATCGGCGGAGCCTTCGGGCGCGTCCGCCCCCGTTGCTGGCGGCCGCCGCAAGGATGCCCCGGTGAACCTGTCCGCTGCCGGGCAGGACGGCCCTGCCGCCCGGAACGGAAAACCCGGAAAACGACGCAAGCGCCGCCGCGGCCGCAAGGTTTACGCACGCGACGGGCAGGGCGCGCCGCAAACCCGGCCCAGGGAAAAGGCCCCGGGGGAAAAGGCGCCAGGGGAAAAGGTGCCGGGGGAAGAGACGCGGGGGGAAAAGGCAGGGCAGGGCCAGGCCGGCAAGGCCGCATCCCATCCAGCCGGACGCCAGGCTCCACCGGCAGTGCGCGAGCCTTTCGGCGGGCAGGCATTCAGCGGTGCGCCAACGCGCAGGCCTTTCGAAGATCTTCCCGTCTTCGCCGCGCTGGACCTTGGAACCAACAATTGTCGTTTGCTGGTCGCTATTCCGACCCGCTATGGCCAGTTTCGTGTCATCGATGCATTTTCGCGCATCGTGCGGCTGGGCGAGGGGCTTTCGGCGAGCGGGCGCCTGTCCGAGGCCGCCATGGACAGGGCCGTCGAAGCGCTGAAGGTCTGCGGCGACAAGCTGCGCAGCCGGAATGTGCGCCGGGCGCGGCTCATCGCGACCGAAGCCTGCCGCTCGGCCGAAAACGGTGCTGAATTTCTCGAACGCGTGGAAAGGGAAGCCGGGCTGAAACTGGAGATCATCGACCGCCAGACGGAGGCGCGGCTCGCGGTTTCGGGATGCGGATCTCTCGTCGAGCGCGACACCCAAGGCGTGGTTCTGTTCGACATCGGTGGCGGTTCTTCGGAAATCGCGCTGATCGATCTGAGCGCGGGGCGTCGTTCGCAGCATCTGGCCAGTCACATCGTGTCGTGGACATCGCTGCCGGTGGGCGTCGTTTCTCTGGCGGAGCGGTTTGGCGGGCGCACGGTCACGCGCGATTCGTTTGCCGCCATGGTGGACGATGTCGCGGGGCGGCTTTCCGCCTTTGAAGGCCGCAACCGGCTCAATCATGTGCTGGAGAGCCCGCGCTTTCATCTGCTCGGCACATCGGGCACGGTGACCACGCTTGCCGGCGTGCATCTGGACCTGCCCCGCTATGACCGCCGCCGGGTGGACGGTTTGTGGATGGACCGCAGCAATGTCGACCGGATGGTGGAAAAACTGCTCGGCTGGGATTTCCAGAGCCGCGTCGCCAATCCGTGCATCGGGCCGGACCGGGCCGACCTTGTCCTGGCCGGGTGCGCCATTCTGGAGGCGATACGGGCCGTGTGGCCTTCCCAGCGCCTGCGGGTGGCGGACCGGGGCCTGCGCGAAGGCATATTGAGCGAACTGATGGCGGATGAGGGTGTGTGGCGCGACGGCCGCAGAAGCGGGGCGAGACGATGACGAAGAAACCGGAAAAGCCGGGAGCGGGCGCATCCCGCGTGCTGCGCACGAGGATCAAGAAGAAGAGCGGGTTGAAGGAATCGTCGCGCCGCTGGCTGGAGCGGCACATGAACGACCCTTACGTTCAGCGCTCCAGAGCGGAAGGCTATCGCTCGCGCGCCGCCTACAAGCTGATTGAGATCGACGACAAATACAAGCTGCTGAAACCCGGCATGCGGATCATCGATCTTGGCGCCGCTCCGGGCGGGTGGTGCCAGGTGGCTGCGGCGCGCGTGAAGTCGAGCGCCGAATCGCCGGCCGTCGTCGGTATCGACTATCTGGAGATGGATCCGGTTCCGGGTGCCGCCATTCTCCAGATGGATTTTCTGGAGGATGACGCGCCGGAAAAGCTGATCGAGGCGCTGGGCGGCGAACCGGACATGGTTCTTTCCGATATGGCCGCGCCCACGACCGGGCACCGCCGCACCGATCATCTGCGAACCATGCACCTGTGCGAGGTGGCCGCCGATTTCGCCATGACCGTGCTGCGGCCGGGCGGACATTTTCTGGCCAAGACCTTTCAGGGCGGCACCGAGACCGGATTGCTGGACGATCTGAAGAAAAACTTCCGCACCGTCCATCACGTCAAGCCGCAGGCCTCGCGCGCCGAATCGGTGGAGCTCTACCTGCTGGCGCGGGACTTCAGGGGCAGGACGGACCAGCAGGAAAACGACGAATAAAGGATGATCTTTTCCGGTCCCGCTTTTCAGCGGCCGGGAACCGTGTTACGAGCCACCGCCAATCCTGAAAGGGACAGACGAGTCGGCGCGGGCCATGCGGGTTCCGTGCCTTTCACGCATTCCGGGAAATTGGCCATGGCAAAGATCATCGAAACGTCCACCGGCGCGCTGGCGCTTACTTTTGACGACGTGCTGTTGCAGCCGGGTCATTCGGAAGTGATGCCCGGCGAAGTCGACATCGCAACGCGAATTGCCGGCGATATCGATCTGAATTTGCCCATTATTTCGGCCGCCATGGATACGGTGACGGAATCGCGGCTGGCCATCGCCATGGCGCAGGCTGGCGGCATTGGCGTCATTCACCGCAACCTCACTCCGGTCGAACAGGCCGAGCAGGTGAGGCAGGTCAAGAAATTCGAATCCGGCATGGTGATCAATCCTGTCACCATCGGGCCGGATGCGACGCTGGCCGATGCGCTGGCGCTGATGAGCGCGCATGGCATTTCCGGCATTCCGGTGGTTGAAAACGGCGGAACCGGTGGCCACAAAGCAGGCCGCCTCGTCGGCATCCTGACGAACCGCGACGTGCGCTTCGCCTCCGACCCCGACCAGCGCGTCTACGAACTGATGACGCGCGAAAACCTTATCACGGTCAAGGAAAACGTCGACCACGACGAGGCCAAGCGCCTGCTGCACCAGAACCGCATCGAGAAGCTCGTCGTCACCGACAGCAAGGGCGTGTGCGTCGGCCTGATCACGGTCAAGGACATCGAGAAGTCGCAGCTCAACCCCAACGCCTCCAAGGACGCGCAGGGGCGGCTGCGCGTGGCTGCCGCGACCAGCGTCGGCGCGGACGGTTTCGAGCGCGCAGAGCGCCTGATCGACGCGGGCGTCGATCTTTTGGTGATCGACACGGCCCACGGCCATTCGCAGCGCGTTCTGGACGCCGTTACCCGCGCCAAGAAGCTGTCGAACGAAGTGCGCATCATGGCCGGCAATGTGGCCACCGCCGAGGGCACGCAGGCGCTGATCGACGCCGGCGCCGATGCCGTCAAGGTCGGCATCGGTCCGGGCTCGATCTGCACCACCCGCATCGTTGCGGGCGTGGGCGTACCGCAGCTTTCGGCCATCCTGTCGGCGGTCGAGGTCGGCCAGAAGGCCGGCATCTCGATCATCGCCGATGGCGGCATCAAGTTCTCCGGCGATCTGGCCAAGGCGCTGGCGGCAGGCGCATCGGCCGTCATGGTCGGCTCGCTGCTGGCCGGCACCGAGGAGAGCCCCGGCGAGGTCTATCTGCATCAGGGGCGCTCGTTCAAAGCCTATCGCGGCATGGGATCGGTCGGCGCCATGGCGCGCGGATCGGCAGACCGCTATTTCCAGGCTGAAGTGCGCGACACGCTGAAACTGGTGCCGGAAGGCATCGAGGGGCAGGTGCCGTACAAGGGGCCGGTCGCCGGCGTCCTGCATCAGCTCGCCGGTGGCCTCAAGGCCTCGATGGGCTATGTCGGCGGGGCCGATCTTGCCGAATTCCGCAATCGCGCCACCTTCGTGCGCATCTCGAATGCCGGTCTGCGCGAAAGCCACGCCCACAACGTGACCATCACCCGTGAAAGCCCGAACTATCCGGGTTCGGTGTAAGGCAGCTCATGCTGCGGCCGGCGATCATGAAGGAGACTGCATGAACCCGATCGCAATCCTGTGGCCGATGGTGGCGCATTTCGTGCTGGTGGCGACCCTGTATGGGCTGCTCGGCCTGCGCCGCCGGCAGGCGGCGCAGGCCGGAACGGTGGCGAGCGACCAATGGAAGCTGCGCTCCGGCGGCGAGCCGGCGCTCAGCGCCGCAGCGTCGAACAACATCATGAACCAGTTCGAACTGCCGGTTCTGTTCCATGCGGCCTGTCTGGCGCTTTACGTCACGGCGGGCGTGTCATGGGTCGCCGTGGTGCTGGCGTGGCTGTTCGTGCTGCTGCGTTATGCGCATGCTTTGGAGCATGTCACCACAAACCGCGTGTCGCGGCGCGGCATGTTTTTTGGCGGCGGATTCGTGATGCTGGTGCTGTTGTGGGGCTGGTTCGCCCTGCATCTGGCGGGCGTGGCCTGAGAACGCCCGGACCACCGAAGCCTGTTTCGCGACAGCCCCTTCAGACTCCGAAGAGCACGATCCTGCGCTTTTCGAACCTGATGGCGATTTCGCCGCGCACCAGACGCAGCGCCTTTTCGCCGAACACGGCGCGCCGCCAGCCCTGAAGTGCGGCAACCTGCGCCTTCTCGCCATGCGCCGCGAGCTGGTCGATGTCGTCGCTCGACGCAAGCACTTTGGCGGCGACGCCTTGCTGTTCCGCGACGATCTTCAAAAGCACCTTCAGCAGTTCGGCCGCGGCATTGGTGCCTTCCGGCTGCTGCTGCTGTTTCGGCAGCTTTGGCAATTCATCCCTCGGCACGGCAAGGGCGGCGTTCACGGCTTCCAGCAGGGCCGCGGCGGCCGATGACCGTTCCCAGCCCTTGGGGATGGTCCGCAGGCGGCCGAGCGCGTCGCTGTCGCGCGGGGCCTGCTGGGCGATCTCGTAGATGGCGTCATCCTTGATGATACGGCCGCGCGGCACGTCGCGCTCGCGCGCTTCGCGCTCGCGCCAGGCGGCGACCGATTTCAGGATCGCCAGTTCCTGCGGCTTGCGCACGCGCATCTTCAGGCGCTTCCAGGCATCGTCGGGGTGCGGATCGTAGGTTTCGCGCGAGGTCAGGACCTGCATCTCTTCCTTCAGCCAGTGCGCGCGATCCTCGCGCTCAAGCCGGGCCGTCAGATGTTTGTAGACATCGATCAGATGGGTCACGTCGGCCAGGGCGTACTGGAGCTGCTTGTCCGAAAGCGGGCGATAGCGCCAGTCGGTAAAGCGGGAGGACTTGTCGAGCCTGACATCGGTGATCTTCTGGACGAGCTGGTCGTAGGAGACGGCATCGCCGAACCCGCACACCATAGCGGCCACCTGCGTGTCGAAAATCGGGGAAGGGACCAGATCGCCCTGATGGACGATGATCTCGATATCCTGCCGGGCGGCGTGGAAGACCTTCACCACATTCTCATCGGCCATGAGCCTGAAGAAGGGCTTCAGGTCGAGGCCGGGCGCCAGCGGATCGACCAGCGCGGTAAAGCCGGGCGCCGCCATCTGAATGAGGCACAGCACCGGCCAGAAGGTGGTTTCGCGGATGAACTCCGTATCGACGGTTACGAAGTCCGACTGCCCGAGTCTTTCAATGGCGCTCTCGAGTTCGCTCTGCGTGGTAATAAGGTTCATCAAATCGCTTTTCGGATCAAACTCGTTTCTCAATTCCAGCCGCGGGCCGGCGCGTCAAGTCATCTCGGGTGAAACGCAACGGCAAGACATGCGCCCGGAGGCAAGACATGCGCCCGCAGGCAAGACATGCGCCCGGAAGCAAGACATGCGCCCGGAAGGCGGCTTAGAGCCCTCTTGCCTTGACAAAAGAGCCTGCCCATGCGCTTTTCGCGCCAATTTTGCGGCCGGGCAAGTGCTTCGGCCTCATTGAACCATTGTTAGGCGGAAAATCAGGCGATGCATCGTTACCGCAGTCACACCTGCGCTCAGTTGAGAAAGGCCGATGTCGGCTCAAATATCCGTATTTCGGGCTGGGTGCATCGCGTACGCGATCACGGCGGCCTGCTGTTCATCGACATGCGCGACCATTACGGCCTGACGCAGATCGTGGCGGACCCGGATTCGCCGGCCTTCAGGAATGCCGAAACCGTACGCGGCGAATGGGTCATCCGCGTCGATGGCGAGGTCAAGGCGCGCGCGGCGGAAGCCGTGAACCCCAATCTGGAGACCGGTGAGATCGAGATTTTCGCCAAAGAGATCGAGGTGCTTTCGGCGGCGAAGGAACTGCCGCTGCCGGTGTTCGGCGAGCCGGACTATCCGGAAGATATCCGCCTCAAATACCGTTTCCTCGACCTGCGCCGCGAAACGCTGCACAGAAACATCGTCATGCGCACGAAGATCATCGCCGAGATGCGCAAGCGCATGGACGAGGAGGGGTTCACCGAATACTCCACCCCGATCCTGACGGCGTCGTCGCCCGAAGGCGCGCGCGATTTCCTGGTTCCCTCGCGCATCCATCCGGGCGCCTTCTACGCGCTGCCGCAGGCTCCGCAGCAGTACAAGCAGCTCATCATGGTGTCCGGCTTCGATCGCTATTTCCAGATCGCTCCCTGCTTCCGCGATGAGGATCCGCGCGCCGACCGCCTGCCGGGCGAGTTCTATCAGCTCGACCTCGAAATGAGCTTCGTCGAGCAGGACGATGTACTGGCCACCATGGAGCCGGTGATGCGCGGCGTGTTCGAGGCTTTTGCCGACGGCAAGCCGGTGACGCAGGAATTCCGCCGCATTCCCTATGACGAGGCGATGCGCAAATATGGGTCCGACAAGCCGGACCTGCGCAATCCGATCGAGATGCAGGAGGTATCGGAGCATTTCCGCGGCTCCGGCTTCAAGGTTTTCGCCAATATCCTCGCCAACGACCCCAGGGCGGAAGTCTGGGCCATTCCGGCCAAGACCGGTGGTTCACGCGCATTCTGCGACCGCATGAATTCCTGGGCGCAGGGCGAGGGGCAGCCGGGGCTCGGCTACATCTTCTGGCGCAAGGAAGGCGACAAGATCGAAGGTGCGGGACCGATCGCCAAGAACATCGGCGAAGAGCGCACCGAGGCCGTGCGCCGGCAGCTCGGGCTCGAGGACGGCGACGCCGCCTTCTTCGTCGCCGGCGATCCGAAGAAGTTCGCCGCCTTTGCCGGCGCCGCGCGCAGCCGCGCCGGCGAGGAGCTGAACCTTGTCGACCGCGACCGTTTCGAGCTGTGCTGGATTGTCGATTTCCCGTTCTATGAATGGAACGAGGACGAGAAGAAGGTCGATTTCGCCCACAATCCATTCTCGATGCCGCAAGGTGGCATCGAGGCGCTGAACGGGCAGGATCCGCTGAGCCTCAAGGCCTATCAGTACGACATGGTCTGCAACGGTTTCGAGATCGCGTCGGGCGGTATCCGCAACCATCTTCCCGAAACCATGGTCAAGGCTTTCGAGATTGCGGGACTGGACCGGCAGACGGTGGAAGAGCGCTTTGGCGGTCTTTATCGCGCGTTCCAGTATGGCGCGCCACCGCATGGCGGCATGGCGGCGGGTATCGACCGGGTGGTGATGCTGCTGGTCGGCGCGAAGAACCTGCGCGAGGTCACCATGTTCCCGATGAACCAGCAGGCCTATGACCTGCTGATGGGGGCGCCGGCTCCGGCAACGCCGCAGCAATTGCGCGAACTGGAACTGCGCGTGATGCCGCAGAAAAAGGAAGCCTGATCCGTCAGGCGTTGGAAAAGCCCCGCCGCCGGCAAGCGTGCGGGGCCTTTCCTTGAATGGTTGCGGGTAAAGCCGGACATGCGTTAAAGCGTGTCGCGATCTTCCGGATTCGCTCCTTTTTAGCCGCATTTGTGCGACGTCGGACGATTCCGTCCGCCTGCAAAATGCTTTAAAGCGTGTCGCGATCTTCCGGATTCGCTCCTTTTTAGCCGCCTTTGTGCGACGTCGGACGATTCCGTCCGCCTGCAAAATGCTTTAACGCGTGTCGCGATCTTTCAGATCGGCTCCCTGCGCTTCAAGCTTGTCGCGATCTTTCAGATCGGCTCCCTGCGCTTCAAGCTGTTGTTTTCACGCATGTCGTTATCCCGAAACCGGTTCCCGCTTTCGGGCGGCATGGTTTAATGGCGAACCTGATATCTGGGTTCGTAGGTCCCGTCCGGTGTCTTCAGGAACAATTCTCTGATTTGCGGATGACGGACAGGCTCGCCGGAAACATCCTCAAGCAGATTTTTCTCGGAAACATAGGCGACGTAATCCGTTTCCGAGTTTTCGGCCAGCAGATGGTAGAAAGGCTGGTCCTTGTCCGGGCGAACGCCAGCGGGAATTGCCTCATACCATTCTTCGGTATTGGCAAATTCCGGATCGACATCGAAAATAATGCCGCGAAAGGGAAAGAGCCGGTGGCGCACGACCTGTCCGATTGAGAATTTCGCTATTTTGATCGCTGGCTTATCCATGCTTCCTATCTGGCTCATCGGGCAGGTTAATTCAATCCTGAACGGATTCACCCTTGTCCGGGCCTGTTAGAGCAATTCCAGCAAGAGTGCGAAGCGGTGTTGCGTTCGCAATTGCGTAAAAACAAAAGGTTGGAGCGTTTCCGCGCTTTCGCCGGTGACCTCGCCCATGGCGACAAATGTCTTCGCCATCGCCCGGCAATGCGGAATTTGGATGGAGCGGACCCTGATTCTACCGCTGGAGCTGTTCGCGCAAGGCGTTGCCCAGTGCGGAAAAACCGCTTCCCGGATGCAATCCTTCACGCATGAAGAAAGCGCGCAACGGCGCAAATCGCCCGAGCAGCCCAAGTGCGGCGCTGCGCGCGATCTGGGCGGGAAGCATGTTCGACAGCAGCGACCGGTTGAGGAGATCGACCGCGCTGGTGCGGGCCAGGATGTCGGGCCGGCGCCGGAGATCGTAAGCCGTCATCGCCTTCGCCGAACCCGGATCGGATCGATTTTCCGAGGAGACATCGACGAGATCGACGATATCCCTGATGCCGAGGTTCAAGCCCTGCGCGCCGATCGGCGGAAACACATGTGCGGCTTCGCCCACCAGCGCCACCCGGTTCCGGGCAAAGCGTTTCGGGGTGGATGTGGACAGCGGATAGATCTGTCGCTTCGGCTCCACCGTCACCCGTCCGAGCATCGATTGCATGCGCCGCTCTATGTGCAGCGACAGGGCGTCGTCATCGAGCGCCGCCAGTTCGCTCGCGGTCTCGGGGCGCACGACGCAGACCAGGCTCGATCTGCGCCCGCCGGGAAGCGGCACCTGCGTGAACGGTCCGGTTTGCGTGTGGAGTTCGGTGGAGGTGAAATTGTGGTCGAGCGTATGGGTAAAATTCAGGATCAGCGCCGCTTGCGGGAAAGGATGCGACGATACCGAAATGCCGGCGGCTTCGCGCGCCGGCGACATCCGCCCATCGGCGGCGACGACCAGCTTTCCAGAAATCTCACCGCCATCCGCCAGCCGTGCAATGGCCATATCGGAACCCGGTTGCCAGTCTTCCACCAGCGTCTTTTTCCAGGCGATCGAAGCGTTTGCCGCAACTGCCCGCGCCAGCGCCGCCACCAGCACCTTGTTGGGTATGTTGAGGCCGAAGCGTTCTTCGCCTATGTCGCGGGCATGGAAGGTGGCGGGCGCGCTGCGGATCAGCCGCTCCGTTGCATCGACGATGCGCATGATCTCCAGCGGGGCGGCTTGGTCCGCCAGTGCTGCCAGAACGCCGATCCGTTCCAGCGTTTCGAGGGCGGGATTCATAAGCGCCGTGGTGCGCCCGTCCTCGATATTGGGCTCGGGACCGATCAGGGTGACCGCAAAGCCGGCTTCGGCAAAGGAAAGTGCGGCAATCAGACCGGCGGGCCCGGTTCCCGCAACGAGGATCTTTGCTTCGGCTTCAGCAGGGATGGCGGTCGTCGGCATCTCGGTGGCCTCCTTGTCGCCCGAGCTATAAGCCTTTCCCCGCCGGTCCATCAACGCGACCTTTCAGCCGCTGCAAGAAAAACAACGTTTTTGCGGCTGTTTCGAACAAGAAATCCTGTGCGGCCTTGCGTCTAATCGGCGCTTCCGCATTGACCCCGGCGGGCAGGTGGTCGATCAAGAGGGATTATGGATGCCATGCAAGATGGACTGGTGGCCGTGGATAAAAAACCGACCGGCAGGAAGATCAGGGACCGTATTCCAAGACCGGGGAAGAAGGTGACCTGGCCACAGGCAAGGGCCTTTTCCGTCCATCTTCTGACGGCTTCCGGTTCGTTCCTTGCTTTCGTTTCTCTCGTTGCGGCCAGCGAGGAGCGCTGGACGGCGATGTTCTGGTGGCTTGGGCTGGCATTGTTCGTGGATGGCATAGACGGCCCGATCGCGCGCAAGCTCCAGGTCAAGGAAATCCTGCCGACATGGTCGGGCGAACTGCTCGACAACATCATCGACTACGTCACCTATGTGCTGATACCGGCGTTTGCGCTGTATAAGTTCGGGCTGATGGGCGAGGGGTTGTCCTTCATCGCCGCCGCCATCATCGTCGTTTCGAGCGCGATCTACTATGCCGACACCGGCATGAAGACCAAGGAGAACTTTTTCAAGGGGTTTCCGGTGGTCTGGAACATGGTGGTCTTTACCCTGTTCGTGGTCGGGCCGAGGGAGTGGGTGTCGTTCGGCGTGGTGGTGATCTGCGGGCTGCTGACCTTCGTGCCGATCAATTTCCTGCACCCGGTTCGGGTGAAGCGCCTGCGCCCGGTCAACCTGGCCATCACGCTGCTGTGGTGCGCCTTTGGAATTCTGGCGCTGGCGGAGGCCGCGCTTGCCGAGTTCTACAGCCAGATCGGCATTCTGGCGGAAAATATCAGCCTGTTCACCAAGGGCGGCATTACCGTCACGGGGCTTTATCTGTTCTGCATCGGCGGTATCATGCAGTTATTTCCGGATCTGGGCGCGAGGAAGACCTGAATTCACATGGCCAAGGCAATCCGCATTCACAATCATGGCGGCCCCGAGGTGCTGGTTTTCGAGGATGCGGATCCCGGCCGTCCCGGCCGGGGCGAAATTCTCGTGCGCCACACGGCGATCGGCGTCAACTTCATCGATGTCTATTATCGCACCGGCCTCTATCCCGCGCCGAACGGCCTGCCCTTCACGCCGGGCGGGGAGGCCGCTGGCGTCGTCATCGAAGTCGGTGAGGGTGTCGAAAGGCTCTCGCCGGGAGATCGCGTCGCCTATGTGGTGCGGCTCGGCGCCTATGCGGAGCAGCGCGTGGTGGCCGCCGATCAGGTCGTTCGCATCCCCGACGGCATCAGCGATGAGCAGGCGGCCGGCATGATGCTCAAAGGCATGACGGTGGAGTATCTCGTGCGCCGCACTTTCAAGGTGAAACCCGGCGATACGGTGCTCTATCATGCGGCGGCGGGCGGCGTCGGGCTGATTTTCGGCCAGTGGGCGCACCACCTTGGCGCGACGCTGATCGGAACCGCCGGCTCGCCGGAAAAGGCCGAACTCGCGCGCGCCCACGGCTTCGACCATGTGATCGACTATCGCCGGCAGGATTTCGTGCAGGAAGTGGCGCGCATCACCGACGGCGGAAACTGCGATGTCGTCTATGATTCGGTCGGAAAAGACACGTTCGCGGGCTCGCTTGATTGCCTGAAAAGGCTTGGCACGCTGGTGTCGTTCGGGCAGTCGTCAGGGCCGGTCCCGCCTTTCGATATCGGCATTCTCGCCCGGAAAGGGTCGCTGTTCCTCACCCGGCCGACGCTGTTCAGCTACAATGTCACCCGCGCGGAGGTGGAGGCATCGGCGGCGGCCTTGTTCGACGTTGTGCTGTCCGGGGCGGTGAAAATCATCGTCAACCAGCGCTATGCGCTCAAGGATGCGGCGCGCGCCCATTCCGACCTGGAAGGACGCAAAACCACGGGAACGACCATACTGGTTCCGTGATCGCGGCCGCGAATGCCATCGAAATTATTGAAGCTCTTTCAAGGTAAGCATCGGTTTGCGCAGTCTCGCGCCAGTGCCTACGATGCCATCGGGAACACAGAACATATCTGGTAAACAGATGGGAGGCACTGTGAATTCAGATCAAGGCGCTGCGGACCTGCTTCAGGTTCGTGGCCTGACCAAGATATTCGGTTCCCTCAAAGCTTGTGACTCGATCGACCTTGGCATTGCCAAAGGCGAGATACATGCTCTTCTGGGGGAAAATGGCGCCGGCAAGTCCACGCTGGTCAAGATGTTGTTCGGCTCTCTTGAGCCGCATTCCGGCGAGATTTTGTGGAACGGGCAACCGGTGCGCATCGCCAGTCCGGCTTTCGCCAGGAAGCTCGGCATCGGCATGGTGTTCCAGCATTTTTCGCTGTTCGAGGCGCTGACGGCGGCCGAGAACATCGCGCTCTCGCTGAACGACGGCGCGCCGATAGGCACCATCGCCGCCAAGGCGCGCGCCTTATCCTACAGCTACGGGCTTCCGCTCGATCCGGAGGCGCTTGTGGGCGATCTGTCGGTGGGAGAGCGCCAGCGCATCGAAATCATCCGCTGCCTGCTGCAAGCGCCCGAACTGATCATTCTCGACGAGCCGACCTCCGTGCTGACGCCGCAGGAGGCCGACAAGCTGTTTGAAACGCTGGAGCGGTTGCGGGCCGAGGGCAAGTCGATCCTCTACATTTCGCACCGCCTCGAAGAGGTGAAGCGCATCTGCGACCGCGCGACCGTGCTGCGTCACGGCAAGGTGGTGGGGCACTGCACTCCGCGCGAGGAAACGGCTTCCTCGCTTGCCCGCATGATGGTGGGCACCGAGGTCCGCGCGGTCGAGCGTATGCCGGCGGCAGGCATCGACAAGGCCGGGCCGCTGCTGGAGATCGTCAATCTCACCCGCAAGCCCGCAACGCCCTTTGCCATTGCCTTGAAGAACATCAATCTTTCCGTCCGGGCGGGCGAAGTGATCGGCATTGCCGGCGTTGCCGGAAACGGGCAGGGCGAATTCTTCGAAGCGGTCTCCGGCGAGGTGTTTCAGCAGGATCGGGCATCGGTGCGCATCGGCGGCCGCGAGGTCGGCGGACTCGACATCACCGGACGCCGCCTGCTGGGCGCGGCCTTCGTTCCCGAGGAACGTCTCGGCCATGGCGCGGCCCCGCGCATGACGCTGTCGGAAAATCTCCTGCTGTCGCGCCACGCAACGGACGGCAGCAGGTTCGTCGGCAAAGGCGGCCTGATCAAAAGCAGGGCGATCCGGGACGCGGCGCAGCGCATCATCGAAATCATGGACGTGCGCAAGAACGCGCCCGATCCGGAAGCCGCATCCCTGTCCGGCGGCAATTTGCAAAAATTCATCGTCGGGCGCGAACTCGACCGCAACCCTTCGGTGATGATCGTCAACCAGCCGACATGGGGCGTCGATGCGGGAGCCGCGGCTCATATCCGGCAGGCGCTGATCAGCCTTGCCCGCAAGGGCTCGGCCGTTCTGGTGATCAGTCAGGATCTGGACGAGCTTTTTGAAATGTCGGACGCCATCGCCGTGATGCACGATGGCGGGCTGTCGTCTCCCCTGCCCATCGCCGGGGCCACCTATGAGAAGATCGGCCTGCTGATGGGCGGCGCCGAGCCCGGCCATGCCGCAGCGGCCCATTCAACCGAAGCGGCGGAGGTGGCGTGATGCGCATCGAGCTCGTCAAACGTCCGCAGCGCTCGGCGCTGTTTTCGATGCTGTCTCCCTTTATCGCCTTCGCGCTGACCGTGATTGCGGGCGCGCTCATGTTCGCGGTGCTGGGCGTGAACCCCGCCAAAGCGCTCTACGCCTATTTCATTTCGCCGCTCACCGAAGTCTGGCAACTCCACGAACTGGCGATCAAGGCAGCGCCCCTCATCCTGATCGCGGTGGGCTTGTCGGTCTGCTTCCGCGCCAACATCTGGAACATCGGCGCGGAAGGCCAGTTCACGGCCGGCGCGATCGCCGGCTCATTGCTGCCGGTTCTGTATCCCGGTTTGCAGGGCGCCTATCTTCTTCCGCTGATGCTGTTGACGGGCATGATCGGTGGTGCGGCTTTCGCCAGCGTTCCGGCCTTTCTCAAGGCGCGCTTCAACACCAACGAAATCCTCACCAGCCTGATGCTCGTCTATGTCTCGCAACTGTTTCTCGACTGGGTTGTGAGGGGGCCATGGCGCGATCCGATGGGATACAATTTCCCGCAGACGGTTCAGTTCAGCCGCGCTGCGCGCCTGCCCGAACTGCTTGATTCCGGCCGGGCCAATCTGGGTTTCGTCTTCTCCATCGTTGCGGCCGTTCTCATCTGGCTGATGATGAGCCGCATGCTCAAGGGTTTCGAGGTGCGGGTGATGGGGTCCAGCCCGCGGGCAGGGCGCTTTGCCGGTTTCAGCATGAACCGGATGGTGTTCTTCGCCTTCATGCTTTCCGGCGCTTTGGCGGGACTGGCCGGCATTTCGGAGGTTTCCGGCTCGATCGGCAGGCTTCAGCCGACGATTTCGCCGGGATACGGTTTTGCCGCCATCATCGTCGCGTTTCTCGGCAGGCTCAATCCGCTGGGCATCATCGCCGCCGGTCTCGTGCTGGGGCTGACCTATCTTGGCGGCGAGGCGGCGCAATCGTCGCTTGGCGTCTCGGACAAGCTGGCGCGCGTGTTCCAGGGCATGCTGCTGTTCTTCGTTCTGGGCTGCGACACGCTGATTCACTACCGCATTCGCATTGTCGGCCGGGCAGGCCCGGCAACCGGCACGCTTGCCGCGCAGGAAGGGGCAAACTGATGGATATCTGGATCAGCATCCTTCTGACGATCGCCACAGCCGCCACGCCCCTGCTCATCGCGGCGACCGGGGAACTGGTGGCCGAGCGCGCCGGCGTTCTCAACCTTGGCGTCGAGGGCATGATGATCATGGGCGCGGTCGGCGGGTTCGGGGCGGGGTATCTTACGGGATCGCCCTGGATCGGTGTGCTTGCGGCCATCGTCATCGGTGTTCTGTTTTCGCTGCTGTTCGCGTTCATGACGCTGACGCTGGCAACCAACCAGGTGGCGACAGGGCTTTCCCTGACCATTCTGGGGCTCGGCCTTTCAGGCATGCTTGGAACCAGCTTTGTCGGCCAGCCGGGCGTGCGGCTGCCGAATATCGATATTCCCGGCCTGACTTCGTTGCCCGTGGTCGGAAAACTCGTTTTCGGGCAGGATCCGATCTTCTACCTGTCCATTGTGCTTGTCATCGCCGTGGCCTGGTTCCTGTTCAGGAGCCGGACGGGCCTGACCATGCGCGCCATCGGCGACAGCCACGGCTCCGCCCATGCCCTGGGCATCCATGTCATCCGCTACCGCTATCTGGCGGTGATGTTCGGTGGCGCCTGCGCCGGTCTTGCCGGTGCTCATCTGTCACTGGTCTACACGCCGCAATGGGTGGAAAACATGAGTGCGGGGCGCGGCTGGATCGCGCTGGCGCTGGTGGTGTTCGCCTCGTGGAGGCCATGGCGGGTGCTGGCCGGCGCCTATATTTTCGGCGCGATCTGGATCGGGCAGCTGCATGTGCAGGCGATCGACCTGTCGGCGTTCAGCAATTCCTCCTGGCTGATCTATCAGCCGCTGGCGCTGCTGAAGTCCCTGCCATCCCAGTTCCTGTCGTCCCTGCCTTACCTCGCAACCATACTGGTGCTGGTGGTGATTTCGCGTAACAAGCGCCTGACCATGATGAACACGCCGGCCTCTCTGGCGCAGCCCTTCGTGCCTGAACGCTGAGAAAAACAGGCCGTTAAAAAGTTAAACCTCAGATGGAGAACGTTCATATGAAGAAAACCGTAACAGCTCTCATGGCGGCGGTGGCGGCACTTGCGCTGTCCGCGCCGGCTCAGGCGCAGGACAAGCTGAAGGCCTGCTGGATCTACACCGGCTCGATCGGCGATTTCGGCTTCGCTTTCCAGCACGACCAGGGCCGCCAGATGGTGGAGAAGGAACTCGGCGATCAGGTCGAGACCGCCTTCCTCGAAAACGTCTCGGAAGGGCCGGATGCCGCGCGCTCCTTCGAGCGCATGGCGCGCGACGGGTGCAAGATCGTCTTCGGCACCTCCTTCGGCTTCATGGACGCCGAGTTCGAAGTGGCGAGCAAGTTCCCCGATGTGAAATTCGAACATGCAACCGGCTTCAAGACGCTGGACAATATGGGCGTCTACAACATCCGCTTCTACGAAGGCCGCTACGTCAGCGGCCAGATCGCGGCCAGGCAATCGAAGACCGGCGTGGCCGGTTATGTCGTTTCCTTCCCGATTCCCGAGGTCGTGATGGGCATCAACGCCTTCATGCTCGGCGCCCAGTCCGTCAACCCGGATTTCAAGCTGAAGGTGGTGTGGATCAATTCCTGGTTCGATCCGGGCAAGGAAGCCGATGCCGCCAAAGCTCTGTTCGATCAGGGTGTCGACATCATCGCCCAGCACACCAATTCGACGGCTCCGCTGCAAATCGCCGAAGAACGCGGCATGCACGGCTTCGGCCAGGCCGCCGACATGTCCAAATTCGCTCCCAAGGCCCAGTTGACCGCTGCGGTGAACAACTGGGGTCCCTATTACGTGAACCGCGTCAAGGCCGCGCTCGACGGCAGCTGGAAGGCGGAAAACCGCTGGGAAGGTTTCAAGGACGACATCATTTTCATGGCGCCCTACACCAACGTTCCGGATGAGGTTGCCGACGCCGCCAGGGCAACGGTTCAGAAAATCACGGATGGCTGGAACCCCTACACCGGCCCGATCACCAGACAGGATGGCACGGAATGGCTGAAGGACGGCGAGGTTGCCGACGATCAGACCCTTCTGGGCATGAATTTCTACGTCAGGGGCATCGACGACCAGCTTCCGCAATAGAGCGTTTCCAGGAAAAGTCG
>JAZIHP010000005.1:0-76351 GCA_036678505.1 Alphaproteobacteria bacterium | reverse complement strand
ATGTTGAACTGCATCAGCGACAGAGAACACCGTGAACGGCCTCATCCTTGCTATCGACCAGGGCACCACGTCGAGCCGGGCTATCCTGTTCGACAAGGACAGGAAGGTCGCCGGTCTCGGCCAGCAGGAGTTTACCCAGCATTATCCGGCGTCGGGCTGGGTCGAGCACGATCCCGAGGAAATCTGGGAGAGCGTCGTCGCGACCGTCAGGCAGGCGCTGAAGCAGGCGAATTGCGCGGCCGCAGACATGGCCGCCATCGGCATCACCAACCAGCGCGAAACCGTCGTCATCTGGGACAAGGAAACCGGTAAGCCGATCCACAACGCCATCGTCTGGCAGGATCGCCGCACGGCGCAAATGTGCGCGAAGCTGAAAAAACAGGGGCTGGAGCAGAAATTTACCCGCAAGACCGGTCTTCTCCTCGACCCTTATTTCTCGGGCACCAAGATCGCCTGGATGCTGGACAAGGTGAAGGGCGCGCGCAAACGCGCCGGGAAGGGCGAGTTGCTGGCAGGCACCATCGACAGCTTTCTGATCTGGCGGCTCACCGGCGGCAGGGTTCACGCCACCGACGCCACCAACGCTTCGCGCACGCTGGTCTACAATATCGGGAAGAACGCATGGGATGAGGAGCTTCTGCGCATCCTCGACATTCCGGCCTCGCTTTTGCCCCAGGTGAAGGATTGCGCTGACGATTACGGCGTAACGGACGAAAAGCTGTTCGGCGCCGCGATCCCGATTCTCGGCGTTGCCGGCGATCAGCAGGCGGCCACGATCGGGCAGGCCTGCTTCCGGCCGGGCATGATGAAGTCCACCTATGGCACCGGCTGTTTCGCGCTGCTCAATACCGGCAGCGATCTGGTGCGGTCGAAAAATCGGCTGCTCACCACCATCGCCTATCGCCTCGACGGCAAGACGACCTATGCGCTGGAAGGATCGATCTTCATCGCGGGCGCTGCCGTCCAATGGCTGCGCGACGGGCTGAAGATCGTCAGCCGCGCCGACGAAACCGGGCCGCTGGCGCGGCAGGCCGATCCGTCGCAGTCGGTCTATCTCGTTCCGGCCTTTGTCGGCCTTGGCGCCCCGCACTGGGATGCCGAGGCGCGGGGCGCAATTTTTGGCATAACGCGCAATACAGGTCCGGCGGAATTCGCCCAGGCGGCGCTGGAATCGGTAGCCTATCAGACGCGCGATCTGCTCGATGCCATGCACAAGGACTGGAAAGCGAACGGGGCCGGCACGGTGCTGCGGGTCGATGGCGGCATGGTGGCCTCGGATTGGACCATGCAGCGTCTGGCGGACATTCTGGATGCGCCCGTCGACCGGCCGACCATACTTGAAACGACCGCGCTCGGGGCTGCATGGCTGGCCGGATCGAAGGCGGGGGTCTGGCCCGGCATGGATGAATTTGCGAAAAGCTGGGCGCTCGACCGGCAGTTCACCCCCGAACTCGATGAGCCGGCCCGCGCGGCCAAGCTGAAAGGCTGGCGCGACGCGGTGCGGCGCACACTGACGACATCGCCTTCTTCCGGCAAAGCCTGAAGGATCTGAATCCAATTTTCAGAACAATAACATAAGATATTGAATTTTAGATCATTTCTGCGTCCTTTTGAATCTCAAAAGCGCTTCAAGCTGTTGTTTTTACGCCTGCGGTTACCCCGAAACCGGTTCCCACTTTCGGACGACATGCTTTAACTCCCTGTTTCGGCGCAATTCCGGACGCGAAAACGCCCCGCGTTTCTGCTGAAATTGCGCCCATGAAAAAAGCCCGCGCGATGCGCGGGCTTCGTGGTTGCGGCGTCCTCAGTAATAGGGCGAGATGCACTGCTTGCGCGGCCCATTATAGGGCTGGAACGTATTGTCCGAGGCGCGATAGCTGCGATAGCGGTTGTAGCACCAGTTTACATGCGAATTATCGCCGCGATAGGCAGGCGGCGGCGGTGGGCTGTTGGCGATTGCGCCGCTGATGATCATGCCTGTCGCAAACGCGGCCAGCGGGAACCAGTAGTCGCCATGGCGCCTGTAGCCGGGCCTGGGTTCGCGATAGCCACGATGGCCGCGCCAGTAGACATCCTTGCTGTGCGGGCGGCGGTACTCATGCCGTCCATCGGGACGCGGTCCCGGGCGCCGGTCGGGGCGCTTGTAGCGGTAGCCGGGAGGCGGATGGCCCGGCCTGTGATCGATCTGCTGAACATCGCCCGCTGGAATTTGCGCAGGCGTCACGTAAATTGGCGCTGCGTTGGCGGCCGAAATATCTGCCGCCAGAAACGACAGCGAGACGGCCGATGCAAGCAGACCTGCAACGATGCGTTTCATAATGTTCTCCTGAACTTCGAAAGCGTCACTTCGCAGCCTGGCAGCGGGCGTTCCGATGAACGTGCCTTTCGCTGCTACGGCTTCTTTTCTTTAGCCGCATTCGCGCGGCGCCGGACGATTCCATCCTAGTGCAAAATGCTCCAGTGGCGAAATCGTTCCGGCGGCAACAAAGCCGCGGCTCGATGACGGTGTTCGGCAGGCGTTTTGCCCCCCTGTCGATCTTATGTCGAAGTTAAGCTGGAAAGGCTGGCAGGATGCGCTTTTTACGGTTGACCGGTCCTGTGTCGCTCCCTATGTTCCGGCCCAATTCCGGGGCGCGAACCGCTGCGGAAAATGCGGTGGGCGCGGGATGCCGGAAAGGCATCGCCTGAAGTCGGGTTTCCGAAAACCTGCCAGACCACCCCGCATTGCAATGATGGGCCGGTAGCTCAGCGGTAGAGCACGTGACTTTTAATCATGTGGTCGAGGGTTCGATCCCCTCCCGGCTCACCATCGTTCATGTTTTCCGCCAGAGCGTTTCAAGGAAAAGTGGAACACTTTTCCGGTTTGCAAACGCGACGAAACAAAGACCAGGAGCCGTTCGGCGATTTCGTGAAACCTTGAACGGCTCTGAAGTGTGCCGCGATCTTTCAGATCAGCTCCCTGCGCTTCAAGCTGTTGTTTTCACGCATGTCGTTGTCCCGAAACCGGTTCCCGCTTTCGGGCGACATGATTTAGTGGGAAATCAGCGATACGCGTCCGCCGGCGTGGCGTTCGATGCGGCCGATGAGGTCGAGTTCCAGCAGCACCATCTGCACCTGCGCAGGCTTGAGGCTGGTATGACGGATGACGTCATCGACCTCCACCGGGGCAGGCCCCAGCGCATCGATGACGAGACGCCGTTCGTCTTCCTGCGGCAGCGCGGCGTCCGACAGATCGGACGCTTCCTCCAGCGGAAGCTGCGTTATCTTCGGTGTGCCATAGAGCGGCGCGACTGCTTCAAGCACGTCATCCGGCCCGGTGGTGAGGATCGCGCCATCCTTGAGCAGCCCGTTGGTGCCGCCGGCGCGGGGATCGAGCGGGGAACCTGGAACGGCAAAGACCAGCCTGCCCATTTCACCGGCCAGCCGGGCGGTGATGAGGGAGCCCGAGCGTTTGGCGGCCTCCACCACAAGCAGGCCCATCCCCATGCCGGCCACGATCCTGTTGCGGCGCGGAAAATCCTGCGCGCGCGGCTGCCAGCCGAATGGCATTTCGGAAACGATGGCGCCGCCGCGCTCCACGATTTCGCGGCAAAGCCCGGCATTT
The DNA here is from genome assembly GCA_036678505.1 of Alphaproteobacteria bacterium. Taxonomy (GTDB): domain Bacteria; phylum Pseudomonadota; class Alphaproteobacteria; order Rhizobiales; family Rhizobiaceae; genus Mesorhizobium. The sequence goes on along the minus strand of JAZIHP010000005.1, from coordinate 72,747 downwards.
TCGGGCGGATAGGGCATGTCGAGCCCTCCGGCCAGAACGCCGATCGTGCCGGTATCGATGCTGCCCTGATGGGCCGCGGTGTCGATGCCGCGTGCGAGCCCGGACACGATCGCATAGCCGGCCTGGCCGATTTTCGCCGACAGAGCGGCCGCCAGCCGCGTTCCCGCGACAGAGGCGTTTCGCGCGCCCACAACGGAGATCGCGGGGCGGTCCAGAACCTCTCCATTGCCGGTTACAGCCAATATGGGAGGCGGGTGATCCGCACGTTTCAGCAGTGGCGGGTAGTCCGCATCGCCGATGCACACGAAGCGCGCGCCGAAACGGGCGGCATGATCCATCTCCCGAAGGATTTCGGATTCATCGGGTATCCGCACGATGCGCCTTGAGCCGGCCGATTGCATGAGTTCCGGCAGCATGTCGAGCGCGGCCTGCGCCGAACCGAATCGATTGATGAGATCGCGAAAAGATGCGGGCCCGACATTGGGCGTTCGTATCAGGCGCAGCCAGGCGAGCCTTTGCGTGTCGTTCAGGCCGGGCCGGGCCGGGTTCACCCCCTGGCCCCGATCCGGCCCTCGATCCCGGCTGCGAGGCGCTGGATATTGGCGCGGTGCTTGATGAAAAGTATCACGCTCATCAGCCCAAATAATCCGGCAAGCTGCGGTGTGGCGAGGAACCACAGGGATGCCGGCACGGCAATCGCTGCACAGAGCGCGGCCAGCGAGGAATACCGGAACATGATGGCGACCAGCAGCCAGACGGCGGCAAAGATCAGCGCTGCCTGCCATGCCAGCCCGATCAGCACGCCGAGATAGGTCGCAACGCCCTTGCCGCCCCTGAAGCCCAGCCAGGCAGGGAAAAGGTGGCCCGCAAACGCGCCGAAGCCGGCCCAGGGGCCAAGGTCGGGAGCATGCCATGTAGCCAGCAGAACGGCTGCGGTGCCTTTCAGCGCGTCCAGCAGCAGCGTTGCGGCGGCCAGCGTCTTGTTGCCGGTGCGCAGCACATTGGTCGCGCCTATGTTGCCGGAGCCGATGGAGCGCACATCGCCGAGCCCGGCGGCGCGCGTCAGCAGCAGGCCGAAGGGGATCGATCCCAGCAGATAGCCGAAGATCAGCGCCGCGATGGTGATGAAGGTCATGCTTCCCCCTGGCTGACCGGTTGGCTTTGCCCTAGACGCTGAACACTGTGCGGCCGGCAACCATGGTTTGCAAGACCCTGCCTTGCAGCCGCGCGCCCTCGAAGCAGGTGTTCTTGGAACGGGAACGAATGCCGGCCTCGCTGACCACCCATGGCGCATCGAGATCCACGACGGCCAGATCGGCAGGCGCGCCGGGCTTCAGGGTGCCGCCGGGCAGGCCGAAGAGGCGGGCAGGGGCGCTCGTCAGCGCCTCGACGATCCTGCTGAGCGGCACTTCGCCATTGTGATGGAGCCGCAGGGCAACCGCCAGCAGCGTTTCCAGCCCGATCGCGCCGGCGGCGGCATCCGAGAACGGCAGGCGCTTGGTGTCGACGTCCTGCGGATCGTGCGAGGAGACGATCAGGTCGATCGTGCCGTCCTTCAGCGCCTCGATCATCGCGATGCGGTCTTCCTCGGCGCGCAGCGGCGGCGTCAGACGGAAGAAGGTGCGGTATTCGCCGACATCGTGCTCGTTCAGCGCCAGATTGTAGATCGCCACGCCGGCGCTGACATTGGCGCCGTCGCCCCTGGCGCGGCGGATGGCGTCGGCCGCCATGCCCGTCGAAATCTTGGCGGCGTGGTAATTGCCGCGCGTGAGGCGGGCGAGCGAAAGATCGCGCTCCAGCGGAATGGTTTCCGCTTCGCGGGGAATGCCGGAAAGGCCGAGCCAGCTCGCATAGAGCCCTTCATTCATGACGCCGGAGGAGGCTAGGTCCGCATCCAGCGTCTCGTGAACGATGGTCGCGCCGAAATCGCGCGCATAGGTCAGCGCACGGCGCATCACCAGCGCGTTCGCAAGCGTGTGGCGCCCGTCGGTGAAGGCGACCGCGCCCGCCTCGCGCAAAAGGCCGAACTCGGTCATCTCGCGGCCCTCAAGGCCCTTGGTGATGGCGGCGGCGGGAAAAATATTGACGCAGGCCGTGTCGCGCGCGGTGCGCAGCACGAACTCGACCAGCGCGACATTGTCGATCACCGGATCGGTGTCCGGCATCATGACCACCGAGGTCACGCCGCCGGCGGCGGCGGCCTGGCTGGCGGAGGCGATGGTTTCGCGATGCTCGCCGCCCGGTTCGCCGATGAAGACGCGGCTGTCGACCAGTCCGGGGATGATGGTCCTGCCACTGCAATCGATGACGGTGGCGCCTTCCGGCGCACCCTGATTGAGCGCTTCCCTGCCTGCGGCGGCGATCTTTCCGTCCTGCACGACGACGCTGCCGGTTTCGTCCAAACCCCGCGAAGGGTCGACGATGCGGGCATGGCTGAAGATGGTGGTGCTCATGCGCCCGGCTCCTCGGGATTGTGGCCCGGATTGCGGCGCGGATCGAGCAGCGCCTCCATGACCGCCATGCGCACCGCGACGCCCATCTCCACCTGTTCCTGGATCACGCTTTGCGGCCCGTCGGCGATTTCGGACGCGATCTCCACGCCCCGGTTCATCGGCCCCGGATGCATGACCAGCGCGTCTTCCTTGGCCGCTTTCAGCTTTTCGGCATCGAGACCGAAATAGCGGAAATATTCGCGCACCGAAGGCACGAAGCTGCCGGCCATGCGCTCGCGTTGCAGGCGCAGCATCATGACCACATCCGCGTCTTTCAGCCCCTCTTCCATATTGCGGAAGACGTTGACGCTCATCTGTTCGATGCCGCTCGGCATCAGGGTCGATGGCGCGACCACGCGCACCTGCGCGCCGAGCGCATTGAGCAGGAGGATGTTGGAGCGGGCGACGCGCGAATGAAGGATGTCGCCGCAGATCGCAACCGTCAGCCCGCCAATGCGCCCCTTGGCGCGGCGGATGGTGAGCGCGTCGAGCAGCGCCTGTGTGGGATGCTCATGCGTGCCGTCGCCCGCATTCACCACCGAGCAGCCCACCTTTTGCGCCAGCAGGGCGGCGGCGCCGGCCGACTGGTGACGGATGATGAGAATGTCGGGCCGCATGGCGTTCAGCGTCATCGCGGTGTCGATCAGCGTTTCGCCCTTCTTCACCGAAGAGCTGGCGACGGACATGTTCATGACATCGGCGCCGAGGCGCTTGCCGGCCAGCTCGAAGGAAGACTGCGTACGGGTCGAGGATTCGAAGAAGAGGTTGATCTGCGTGCGCCCGCGCAGGGTGGACGTCTTTTTCTCCGATTGCCGGGAAATCGAGACGTCGCGATCCGCGCGGTCCAGCAATATCTCTATATCGGGTGGGGAAAGGTCCCTTATGCCAAGCAGGTGGCGGTGGGGGAAGAGCGGCAGGGGCGCGTCTGTTTGGGTCATCTCAGGGGCGTGCTATACGGCCAGCAGCGGTGACCTGCAAGGACCCGCTTGGGATTGGAGGGGCATCTTCCCCTATTTTCATGGCCCGCATCCGCGGCCATGGGATATAAAGCCCCCGATGAAGCGGATTCGACAATCCGTCACAGGCTCCGGACCGGAGGCCGCCACGACATACAGGGACATTGCGTGACAGACGACGTGACCAACCAGCCGCCGCCGCTCACAGGCACGAACGCCTGGAGAGGCGATCCGCTGCTGATCCAGCTCGCCGAGCAGTTCTCCGATCCTGTCCGCAAGGATCTGGATGGTCTTGGCCGCTTCGTGCTGACGCAGGAAGCGCAGGACCTCGCGCGCCTCGCCAACACCGAAACCCCGCGCCTCCGCACCCATGACCGGCAGGGCCGGCGGGTCGATCTGGTCGAGTTCCACCCGGCCTATCACGCCCTGATGCGCCGTTCGGTCACCAATGGGCTGCACTCCTCGATCTGGGAGAATGGCGAGACGGAAATCGGCCGCCGCCATCAGGTGCGGGCCGCGCGATTCTATCTGACCGCCCAGCTCGAAGCCGGTCACCTGTGCCCCGTCACCATGACCAGCGCCTCGCTGGCGGCGCTGATGGGCAGTCCGAAGATATTCCGCGAATGGGCGCCGCGCGTGACGACGCGCAAATACGATCAGACGCAGAAGCCGCCAGTGGAGAAAGCCGGCCTCACGCTTGGCATGGGCATGACCGAGAAGCAGGGCGGCACCGATTTGCGCGCCAATGTCACTCGGGCCGAACGCGCGGGCTCGACCGGGTTTTTCCGGCTCACCGGCCATAAATGGTTCATGTCGGCCCCGATGTCCGATGCGTTTCTGGTGCTTGCCCAGGCGGCCGAAGGCCTGTCCTGCTTCCTCGTGCCGCGCATTCTGGGCGACGGCACCGGCAACGGCTTCCGCTTCCAGCGCCTGAAGGACAAGCTCGGCAACCGTTCCAACGCCTCCGCCGAGGTGGAGTTCGAGAACGCCATCGGCGAGATGGTGGGCGAGCCGGGTGCTGGCGTGCGCACCATCATGGACATGGTCACGCTGACGCGGCTCGATTGCGCCGTCGCCTCCTCGGCGCTGATGCGCGCCGGCCTTGCGGAAGCGGTGCATCACTGCCGCCATCGCCAGGCATTCGGCACGCGCCTGATCGACCAGCCCCTGATGCAGCGCGTGCTGGCCGACATGGCGCTCGACGTTGCCGCCGCCACCGCGCTCTCGTTGCGCCTGGCCCGTTCGTTCGATGAGGCGGCCGGCGACCGGGGCGAGGCCGCTTTCGCCCGCGCCATGACGCCGGTGGTGAAATACTGGGTCTGCAAGATCGCGCCGGCACTTCTCTACGAGGCGATGGAATGCCTCGGCGGCAATGGCTATGTCGAGGAAGCGCCGCTTGCCCGCTATTATCGCGAAGCTCCCGTCAACGCGATCTGGGAAGGTTCGGGCAATGTCATGGCGCTGGATGTGCTGCGCGTTCTTGGCCGCGCGCCGGGCCTGTTCGACGATGTCATGGCGGGAATAGATCGCGATCTGGGCGCGAGCGGTCACGGCACCGTGGGTGTTCTGAAAGCGGCCATGCAGGTTGCCTCCAGCGACGAGGGTTCGGCGCGCATCCTGACCGAGCAGCTGGCGCTGGCGGCAGCCGCCGCCGAATTGCGGCGGCTGGGGGCGGGGCGCATCGCCGACGCCTTTGTCGAAACCCGGCTGGCGGGGCAGTGGCGAACCACCTACGGCCTGCTCGACTCGCGGCACGATGCGCGCCTGATCGTCGACACGCTCTATCCGCCGGCCGGCTGATCGCGAGGCGCTGTTAAAGCAAAACCGCGCGGTTCCGCGGGCGTTAACCATAGTTAACGAAATCCGTTGCGATGCGCCGTCGCCGCCGTCACTCTTATGGTTAGCAAAGCGTTAACGAGCGGAGTGGATCAGCCGTGCCGACCGAACATCTGAAAGAAGACGGCGCCGCCCGCACAATCGCGGACGCTTGCTGATGCGCTATGTTTTCGCGCTGTGGGCCGCGCCCCTCATCCTGTTCTGGGGCTGGTACTACCTGTCCTTCAACGACATCAATTTCGGCTATGTGATGCTGAGCCGCCCGCTGCACGATTTCGTGTTCCAGCTTTACGGCGACATTCTCGGCATCGACCCTGGGATCATTCCGGGCCTCGTGGCGCGGGCGTGCATCATGGACACCGGCCTCATCCTGGCGTTCTGGGCTTTTCGCCGCCGCCGCCAGATCGCTGCATGGATCAGGAAAAAGCGCGGGCTGGAAACGGAGTCAGCCGTCGCTGCGCAACCGGCGCAACCGGTCGAGAACGCCTTGCAGGATGAAGGACGCGGCGGCCGAATCGATCTTCCCGCTGCGCTTGGCCCGCGAAAAGTCCATTTCGATCAGGGTGCGCTCGGCAGCCACGGTTGACAGGCGCTCGTCCCAGAACAGGAAGGGCAGATCAGTCAGCTGCGCCATGTTGCGCACGAAGGCGCGGGATTTCTGCGCGCGCGGTCCATGGCTGCCATCCATGTTGACCGGCAGGCCGATGGCGATGGCTCCGGCATTGTCCTTCTTCAGCAGGTCGAGAAGCGCCGCCGCATCCTGCGTGAACTTCTTGCGCATGATCACGGGGCGTGGATGGGCGAAGGAAAGGCCGGCATCCGAAACGGCAACGCCGATCGTCTTGTCGCCCAGATCGATGCCGGCCACGGTCTGGCCCGGTTGAAGGCGCTGGATCAGCTCTTCCGCGTCAACGATGTTCAAGATGCCTCCGGCTTTCCTTTGACATGGCTGGCCAGGCTTCTATCCTCGCACCGAGATAAAATCCCGAAATAAATATGATCGAGGACGCTCACCATGAAACTGACCTGGTATGGCCATTCCGCTTTTCGTATCGAAACCAGCGGCGCCACGATCCTGATCGACCCCTATCTGGTTGGCAATCCCGTGTGGCAGGGTGGCTGGGAGGAGCCCGCCAAGGGCGTCACCCATGTGCTTCTGACCCACGGCCATGACGATCACATCAGCGGCGCGGCTGAAATCCTGAAACAATCCGGAGCGATGCTCGTCGCGAATTTCGAGATCTGCATGTATCTGGTCGGCAAGGGCGTCAGCAACCGGAAAATCAATCCCGGAAATATTGGCGGCACCGTCGATTGCGGCGGCTTTACCACGACCTTCGTGCCGGCGCTGCACTCGTCCTCGGCGTCTGCGCCGGACGGCAACGCCTATCTCGGCAATCCCGGCGGGCTGGTGCTGCATTTCCCCGACGCGCCGACGTTGTATCACATGGGCGACACCGACATATTCTCCGACATGGCGCTGATCAACGAACTGCACGAACCGAAGATCGGCATCGTGCCGGTCGGCGACCGCTTTACCATGGGCGGAGCGGTGGCCGCGCTTGCCTGCCGGCGTTTCTTCCGTTTCGAGACGGTGGTGCCCTGCCATTTCGGCACTTTTCCGCTGCTCGACCAGACCGCCGACAAGTTCGTCGAGGGGCTGGAAGGGTCCGGCGTCAAGGTCGCGCTGCCGGAGATCGGCAAGCAGATGACGATCTGACAAGCTCCGGATGTTGCACCCGCCAGCCTGCACCGCTATAGCGCAGGCTGGTTCCAAAACAGCTTTGAAGCGGACTTTCTACATGTCGGTCGATCTGGATACGGTCAAACGCGTCGCACGTCTCTCACGCATCGCGGTCAGCGAGCAGGAGGCGGCCGTCATGGCGGACAAGATCAATTCCATCCTTGGTTTTGTCGCGCAACTGAATGAAGTGGACGTCACCGGCGTCGAGCCGATGACGTCGGTGCTTCCGATGGAGATGCGCAAGCGCGCGGATGAGGTGAGCGATGGCGGCAAGGCCGCCGATGTGGTCGCCAATGCGCCGGCTACGGAAGAGAATTTCTTCCTCGTGCCGAAAGTGGTCGAGTAACGGCCCGTCCCTCCCGGCGTACCCGGCGCAGCCCTTAGACCAGCCCAAATTTCCGGAAGAAGAAATTTCGATGACCGATCTTACCAGACTGACGATTTCACAGGCGCGCCAGAAGCTGCGCGGCAAGGAATTTTCCGCCACGGAACTGACCGACGCCTATCTTGGCGCGATCGATGCGTCCAACGACAAGCTGAACGCCTATGTCGCCGTCACCCACGACAAGGCGCGGGATATGGCAAAGGCATCCGATGCGCGGCTGGCTGCCGGGCAGGGCGGCGCGCTCGAAGGCATTCCGCTCGGCGTAAAGGATCTGTTCGCGACCGAAGGCGTCCACACACAGGCGTGCAGCCATGTGCTCGACGGCTTCAGGCCGCGCTACGAATCGACCGTCACCGCCAATCTGTGGGCCGATGGCGCGGTGATGCTCGGCAAACTCAACATGGATGAGTTCGCCATGGGCTCCTCCAACGAGACATCCTATTACGGCCCGGTGAAGAACCCGTGGCGGGCGAAAGGCTCGGACGCCGATCTGGTGCCGGGCGGTTCTTCGGGCGGGTCCGCGGCGGCGGTTTCGGCGTTCCTGTGCGCCGGTGCGACCGCAACCGATACGGGCGGCTCCATCCGCCAGCCGGCCGCGTTTACCGGAACGGTGGGCATGAAGCCGACCTACGGCCGCTGCTCGCGCTGGGGCATCATCGCCTATGCCTCGTCTCTGGATCAGGCCGGCCCGATTGCCCGCGATGTGCGCGATGCCGCCATTCTTCTGAAGTCCATGGCTTCCGTGGACATGAAGGACACGACCTCCGTCGATCTGCCGGTGCCGGATTACGAGGCGGCTCTCGGTCAGTCGGTGAAGGGCCTGAAGGTCGGCATTCCGCGGGAATACCGCGTCGACGGCATGCCGCAGGAGGTGGAAGCGCTGTGGCAGCAGGGTATTGCCTGGCTGAAGGAAGCCGGCGCCGAGATCGTCGACATTTCCCTGCCGCACACGAAATACGCGCTGCCGACCTATTACATCATCTCGCCGGCCGAAGCCTCCTCGAACCTCGCCCGCTATGACGGGGTGCGTTACGGTCTGCGCGTTCCCGGCAAGGACATCGTGGAGATGTACGAGAATACCCGCGCCGCAGGATTCGGCGACGAGGTGAAGCGCCGGATCATGATCGGCACCTATGTGCTGTCGGCCGGCTACTACGACGCCTACTACGTGCAGGCCCAGAAGGTCCGCACGCTGATCAAGAGGGACTTCGACGAGGCCTTCGCGGCCGGCGTAGACGTGATCCTGACGCCGGCAACGCCATCGGCTGCCTTCGGCATCGCCGACAAGGCGATGGCGAACGACCCGGTGAAGATGTATCTCAACGACATCTTCACGGTGACCGTGAACATGGCCGGTCTTCCCGGCATATCCGTGCCGGCCGGCCTCGACGGTCAGGGTCTGCCGCTGGGGCTTCAGCTTATCGGACGGCCTTTCGACGAAGAGACCCTGTTTCGCACCGCGCATGTCGTGGAACAGGCGGCTGGCGGCTTCCAGCCGCAGAAGTGGTGGTAGAAACCGCGCGGGAGGGATTGAGAAATGTTCTTCTATCTCTCCAAGCTGTTCTGGTTCGTGATGCAGCCGATCAACCTGATCGGCGTGACGGCGCTGGCGGGCATCATACTCGCCATCGCCGGATGGCGTCGCCTGTCCATCTTCTTCTCATCGGTCGCGTTTCTCGTTCTGGCAATCGGCGCCTGGACCTCGACCGGAGCGCTGATGCTGCACCCGCTGGAAGACCGCTTTCCTCGTCCTGATCCGGCTCCGGCCCGCATTGCCGGCATCATCGTGCTGGGCGGCGGCTTCGAAGGCGGGGTGAATCTCGTCCGCGGCGGTTATGAACTGAACGCAAGCGGCGACCGCTTCGTGGAGGCGGCCGCGCTGGCAAGGCGCTATCGCGAGGCGCGGGTGGTCGTGACCGGCGGAAACGGCAGCCTGATGCTGGACGGCGAGGGCGATGGCGACACCGCCCCGCGCCTGTTGACGGCACTGGGCGTGGAGCCGGAGCGGCTTGTTCTGGAAAACCAGTCCCGGGATACGCATGAAAATGCCGTTTTCACGCAGAAAATGGTGAAACCGCAGGCTGGCGAGACATGGCTTCTGGTGACGTCGGCCTTTCACATGCCGAGATCGGTCGCCCTGTTTCGCAGGGCCGGCTTCGATGTCGTGCCATGGCCAGCCGACTATCGCACCGCCGGCAACGAGCGTTTCGGACTGGCGCAGGACAATGTGTCGGATTCCCTGCAAAATCTGACAGTCGGCCTGCGTGAATGGATCGGCCTGTTCGCCTACTGGCTGTCCGGCCGTATCGGTTCGCCGCTGCCCGGCCCCGCAGACTGATCCGCCGGATCGGCCGTTTCGGCAAGCACGGCGGCCCGCGCGTTGGAAAAGAACTGGCGCCGCAGCAGAACCACCGTCAGCAGGGCGCTCGACAGGACGAAGGCTGCCGGACCGACGAACCAGCCGAGATATCCTATCGAGAAGAAGATGGCGCGCAGGCCGGAATTGAAATGTTTGCCGGCGAGCTGGTTCATCTTCGCGGCCCGCATCGCGGCCCACATCGCGGCGTTGCGGGTTTGCGGATTGTGCGCCATTTCCCCGTAAGCGACAGGCACGGCCCCGATCAGGATCGAGCAATAGTTGAACAGCCGGTATGACCAGCCGAACTTGAAAAAGGCGAAGGCCAGCACGATCATCAGCCCGACCACCTTGAGCTGGAAGGCGGTCCGGGTCGCCGCGCCCTGAAGATGAAGATCGGAAAGCACGCCGATCACCTGATCGGATGCGCCGATCAGCGCAAAACATCCGCCGATGGCGATCAGCGAGCTTGAGGCGAAAAAGGCGGTTCCCTGCTGCAATCCGCTCAGGATGGCGGTGTCGACGATGCGGATTTCCCGCTCGGCCATGCGCTGCATCCATATTTCGCGCTGCCGGTTCATGGCCATGGTGAGCGACGGCCGCTGGAACAGCCAGCCGTCCGAGGCCAGCGTGTGCAGCCCCCAGGCCAGCAGGAAGAAAGCCAGTGCGGCGAAATCGGCCGCTGACAGATGACAGGAATCGAACATGGTCATCCTTTACCACAGGAGAGCTTGCGGCAGGAGCAGGCGGCACCTGGCGCTGGCTCATCGAAAAGTGCAGCAAATGGTGACAGGAAGAATTATATAAGCATGATACGCCGATCTGTATCGGCTGTTTTTGTGAGGTGACGGTTCTTGTTTCTTTCGGTTTTCGACCTTTTCAAGATCGGCATCGGTCCTTCCAGTTCCCACACCATGGGACCGATGACGGCGGCTGCACGCTTTCTGGCGGAAATCCTGTCCGACGACTGGCCGCGCCCGGCCGGCGCAAAGGTAAGCCGCATCGGCGCCAGCCTGCACGGCTCGCTTGCCTATACCGGTATCGGCCATGGCAGCGACCGGGCGGTCGTCCTGGGCTTCACCGGTCTGGTGCCGGTCGAGGTCGACCCCGACAAGGCCGATTCCATCGTCGCAAGGGTGACCGCTGAAAAATGCGTGACGCCGCCCGGCCATCCCTCGTATCGTTTCGATCCGGCGACGGATCTGGTTCTCGACAGGAAGACGCCGCTGGGGGGCCACGCCAACGGCATGAGCTTCTATGCTTATGACGCGGGCGACAGGGTGCTGCTCAAGCGCATCTATTACTCGATCGGCGGCGGTTTCGTCGTTTCGGAAGAGGAGTTGCAGCGCATAAAGCAGCGCGGCTCCGTCACCACCGAAGGCAAGAAGGTGCCTTATCCGTTCAGGAATGCCGCCGAGATGCTGGCGATGGCGAAAAAGAGCGGCCTTTCCATCGCGGAGATGAAGCGCATCAACGAAGAAACCTGCATGGCGCGCGAAAAGCTCGACGGCGGGCTCGACGATATCTGGGCGGCGATGCAGGGCTGCATCGAGCGGGGCCTGTCGCAGGAAGGCATCATGCCGGGCGGCCTGAAGGTGCGCCGGCGCGCCCGCCAGCTTCACGACAAGCTTCAGGAGGAATGGAGCCGCAACCGGCCGAACCCGCTCCTCGCCAATGACTGGCTGTCGATCTATGCCATGGCGGTGAACGAGGAGAACGCCGCTGGCGGACGTGTCGTCACCGCGCCGACCAATGGGGCCGCCGGCACCTTGCCGGCCGTGCTGCGCTACTGGCTGCATTTCCATCCCGAGGCCGATCAGGCTTCGATCCGTGATTTTCTGCTCACGGCGGCTGCCATTGGCGGCATCATCAAGACCAACGCGTCGATTTCGGGTGCCGAGGTCGGCTGTCAGGGGGAGGTGGGCTCCGCTTCCGCCATGGCCGCCGCCGGCCTGTGCGCGGTCATGGGCGGTACGCCCGAGCAGGTGGAAAACGCCGCTGAAATCGCGCTCGAGCATCATCTGGGCATGACCTGCGATCCCGTCGGCGGGCTGGTGCAGGTGCCCTGCATCGAGCGCAACGCGCTGGGGGCGGTCAAGGCCGTGACGGCTGCCTCGCTTGCCATCAAGGGCGACGGCCAGCATTTCGTGCCGCTGGATGCGGCCATCGAGACCATGCGGCAGACCGGCGCCGACATGAACGAGCGCTATAAGGAAACCAGCCTTGGCGGCCTTGCCGTCAATGTGGTGGAGTGCTGAGCGCTCATCGCGCTGTCGGCCACTGCAAATTGTGCAAAACGTCGCGCCGCGTTGAATGACGCGTCGCCACACGTTAGTTTCCCGTCATGGCTCTGAACATTCTCAAATTGTGCGTCGGTTGTGAAAGCGTCGAGGATCTCGAAGCATGGGTCGCGCAGCGGCTTGAGGAACGCCGCCGCAATGGCGAGCCTGCCGAGCACTGGCATGTCACGCGCATGGTGCCGGCGCGCGGCGCCGAGATCACCGATGGCGGGTCCATGTATTGGGTGATCAAGGGCAGCGTGCAGTGCCGTCAGCTCATCACCGGGATCAGGCCGTTCACCGATACCGACGGCATCGGCCGCTGCAAGATCGTGCTCGGGCCTGAAATCATCCGCACGCAATGGCAGCCGAGACGGCCGTTTCAGGGGTGGCGTTATCTGAAGGCCGAAGATGCGCCGGCCGATCTTGGAAAGGGAGGGGCGGGTCTTGTGGAGCTGCCGCCCAAACTTCGCCGGGAACTGGCGGAACTGGGCCTTTTGTAGTCCCACAGGTCCGCAATGGCCGTCCGGACCGGAAAATCAGTCCCGCAGCCTGAGCTTCAGGCCCGGATTTCCGCCTGGCGCGCATACGTTCAGGCGGATGCGCACCATGGGTTGCGTGTTGCGCCAAGTACGGGCGCCATGGCTCAGAAGAAGGCCGACGAGATCCCGCGTCTTGAAACGCGAATTGCCCGGCCGGATGTTCTTCAGCCGCGTAGCGGCCTGATAGAGCGCCTGCGTCCCGATATCGCTGACCGGCTCCCTGTCCTGGAGGACAGGGTTGGCAAAACCGGCTGCCTGCTTTTCTCCGATCACCACTGGCACTCCTTCGATACCGAGTTTTTCCGGAAGCTCGCAAACGGGCGGCTTATTGCTGCACGGCGAAGCATTCGATGCGCTGTTTCTTCAGGGCGGTACAGGCGCGCAGCGCCGCCGTCTGCGTGTCGAAGCCGCCGAAGCGCGCACGGAAATAGGTCACGCCGCCTTTCCTGAACGGAACGGTGTAGCCGGAGGCGCTGGCCAGGACCGCGCGGGCCTGAGCGGCGGTCTTGTCGAGCGCTGCTTCCGCCTCTGACTTGCTGGGCGAGGACGCGACCTGAACGACCCAGCCCGATGGCAGGGAAGCGGTGTTGACCGGATCGATCTGCTGCGGTTCGGGGTCGGAATAAGCCTGTGCAAACGGAATATCCGCTGGCTCGGGTGCGGCCATGGCCACCGGAAGCCTGGGCTTGGGAGCCGGGCCAGAAACCGGGCCAGGAACCGGAGCCGCGCTTGCAACGACAGTCTCCACATCCGCTTGCGGCTTGAAGTCGGGCGTCGGCGCGTCGTGTCTGGGCAGAACCACCTTCGCGATCGCCTGCGAAGCGGTGTCGTTGTCCGCGCGGGCAATGAGGGCTCCGCCGCCGCGCTGCGACGCCTTGGGCAGATAGGCTTCGATCAGGCGCGCCATCTCGTTGTCGCGGCTGGCGCCGGATTTGCCGCCCATGACGACTGCGACCAGCTTGCGGCCATCGATCGAGACGGAGGAAACCAGATTGAAGCCCGAGGCGCGCGTGTAGCCGGTCTTGATGCCGTCGACGCCCCTGATGCGGCCGAGCAGGCGATTATGGCCATTGATGCGCTGGCGCCCATACATGAAGGACCGCTCTGCGAAATAGCCATAATATTGCGGGTGATGTTCGCGCAGCGCCATGCCGAGTGTCGCCATGTCGCGCGCTGTGGTGAACTGGCCTGGATTGGGCAGGCCGTGCGCGTTGCGGAACACGGTGTTGGTCATGCCGAGCGAGCGGGCCCGGGCCGTCATCATCCTGGCGAAATTGGCTTCGCTGCCGCCGAGCAGTTCCGCAAGGGCGGTCGAGGAATCGTTGGCGGATTTCGTCACCATCGACAGGATCGCCGTCTCCACCGTGATCGACCCGCCGGAACGAACGCCGAGCTTGGTCGGCGGCTCTCCGGCGGCATTGGCGGAGAAGGGAACCTGCGTGGTCTTGCTGATCTTGCCCTTCGAAAGCGCCTCGAAGGTCAGATACAGCGTCATCATCTTGGTCAGCGAGGCCGGATAGCGCCGCGCATTGGCATTGGAGGAATAGAGCGTCTTGCCGGTGTTGGCGTCGATCACGATGGCCGCGTCGTTCGCCGCTGCCTGTGAGGTCACGGTGGCGCCAGCCAGAAAAACGGCGGCTGCGGTGGCCGTCGCCACGAACCGGAAAGAACGCACGGAAAGGGAAACGATGCCCGAGAACGCCTTACGCACTGTTACTTCCTTTGGGTTTCATTACGGTGGGGACGGCAAAGGTCCTATCCCAGCCTGATTTTGACCGACCCTATCCATCCACCGTTACCAATCCGTTTATGGTAACCGGCGCGTTCACCATTTTCGGCGCAGTCGAGGTTAATTTTACGGGAATTTTAGCAATTGCCGGCTGACAACTGCCCAGTTGACATTTTGTGCAATGCACAATATTTATCTGGCATCGCACCAATGCCGGTCGTTCATGTTGCGGCCGGTAACCCCGTCCACGAAGGAGGACATCCGATGTCCCAGACCGCTTACGAAGATTTCAGCAAATACGGCAAGGAATTCGCAGATTCGGGCCTCAAGAGCCTTGCGTCTCTTTCCAAGGGCGCTCAGGCGATTGCCGTCGAGGCCAGCGAATACACTAAGAAGAGCCTCGAAACCGGCAGCGCCGCCTTCGAGAAGCTGCTGTCGGCTAGGTCGTTCGAGGACGCGGTGGCTATCCAGACCGATTACGCGAAGCAGGCTTATGAGTCCTTCGTCGCCGAGGCGACCAGATTTGGCGATCTCTATTCGGATCTCGCGAAGGAAGCCTACAAGCCCTTTGAAGGCATCGTGGCCAAGGCCGGCTGAATTTCGACGGACTGATCTGCCGGCATGGGCCGGCCAGAACCCGGTTGCGCCTCGCGCAGCCGGGTTTTTTGCGTTTTTGGCCTGTGCGCAAGGCCCGTATATCGTCGTTGACGCATTATTGGTGTTGTCGGCGTATTGTCAGTGGCGGAGAAGGGCTTAAAATTCCACAATAACGACCTACATGTCGGTTTGCCCCTGAGGCTGGATCGAGAGGCAGGAATATAAAGTGACTGGCAGTCTGGTGGCCGCGCAAAATGCGGTGCGAATGCAGAAGGACCAACGCGGCAACGGTGGCGGTCGTGGAACGGCGGTCATCACGCGCACGCAAACCAGGACCAAGCGGCCAAGCCTCTATCGCGTGCTGATCCTGAACGACGATTACACGCCCATGGAATTCGTCGTGCATGTTCTGGAACGTTTTTTCCAGAAAGACAGGGAGGCCGCCACGCGTATCATGCTTCATGTGCACAACCACGGTGTGGGAGAATGTGGCGTTTTCACATTCGAGGTGGCCGAGACGAAAGTATCTCAGGTCATGGATTTCGCCCGACAAAATCAGCATCCGCTGCAATGCGTGATGGAGAAGAAGTGAGGTAACATGCCGGCTTTCTCCCAAGGCTTGGAAAAGGCGCTTCATCAGGCGCTGACGATCGCCAATGAGCGCCACCATGAATATGCGACGCTGGAACATCTGTTGCTGGCGCTGATCGACGACGCCGAGGCGGCCGCCGTGATGCGCGCCTGCAACGTCGATCTCGACGAGTTGCGACAGACGGTTCTCAATTACATCGACACGGAGCTCGATAACCTCATTACCGGCTACGATGAGGACTCGAAGCCGACCGCCGGTTTCCAGCGCGTCATCCAGCGCGCGGTCATCCATGTGCAGTCGTCCGGCCGCGAGGAAGTGTCGGGCGCCAACGTGCTGGTCGCGATCTTCGCCGAGCGCGAAAGCCACGCGGCATACTTCCTGCAGGAACAGCAGATGACCCGCTATGATGCGGTCAACTACATTTCCCATGGCATCGCCAAGCGGCCCGGAGCCTCGGAGGCGCGCATTCCGCGCGGCGTCGAGGACGATCAGGCCGGCGGCGCGGCCGGCGAACAGCCCGACGAAGGCAAGAAGAAGGCGCAGGATGCGCTGACGGCCTATTGCGTCAACCTCAACACCAAGGCGCGCGCGGGCAAGATCGATCCGCTGATCGGCCGCGGGCCGGAGATTAGCCGCACCATTCAGGTGCTGTGCCGCCGCTCCAAGAACAACCCGCTTTATGTGGGCGATCCCGGCGTCGGCAAGACGGCCATCGCCGAGGGGCTGGCCAAGCGCATCGTTGACGGCGACGTGCCGGAAGTGCTGGCGGGCGCGACCATCTTCGCCCTCGACATGGGCACGCTGCTCGCCGGCACCCGCTATCGCGGTGACTTCGAGGAGCGGCTGAAGCAGGTCGTGAAGGAGTTGGAAGACTATCCGGGCGCTGTCCTGTTCATCGACGAAATCCACACCGTCATCGGTGCGGGCGCGACGTCGGGCGGCGCTATGGATGCCTCCAATCTGCTCAAGCCGGCTTTGTCGTCCGGCGCGATTCGATGCATTGGATCGACGACTTACAAGGAGTTCCGCCAGTTCTTCGAGAAAGACAGGGCGCTTGTCCGCCGTTTCCAGAAGATCGATGTCAACGAGCCGACCATTGAGGACGCCATCGAGATCATGAAGGGGCTGAAGCCCTATTTCGAGGAGTTCCACAAGGTCAGATACACCAACGACGCCATCAAGGGGGCGGTGGAGCTTTCGGCCCGCTACATCAGCGACCGCAAGCTGCCGGACAAGGCTATCGACGTGATCGACGAGACCGGCGCCTCGCAGATGCTGGTGCCGGAAAACAAGCGCAAGAAGACGATCGGCATCCGCGAGATCGAGGCCACCATCGCCACCATGGCGCGCATTCCGCCAAAAACCGTGTCTGCGGACGACGAGAAGGTGCTGGCCGGTCTGGAAAACGAGCTGAAGCGCGTCGTCTACGGTCAGGATACCGCGATCACGGCGCTGAGCTCGGCGATCAAGCTGGCGCGCGCCGGCCTGCGCGAGCCCGACAAGCCGATCGGTTCCTACCTGTTCTCCGGCCCGACCGGCGTCGGCAAGACCGAGGTGGCCAAGCAGCTTGCCGCCTCGCTCGGCGTCGAGCTGCTGCGCTTCGACATGTCGGAATATATGGAGCGCCACACCGTATCGCGGCTGATCGGCGCCCCTCCCGGCTATGTCGGCTTCGATCAGGGCGGCCTGCTCACCGACGGCATCGACCAGCATCCGCACTCCGTGCTGCTGCTGGACGAGATCGAGAAGGCCCATCCCGACCTGTTCAACATCCTGTTGCAGGTCATGGATCACGGCAAGCTGACCGATCACAACGGCAAGCAGATCGACTTCCGCAACGTGATCCTGATCATGACCACCAATGCGGGTGCGTCCGACATGGCCAGGGCCGCGATCGGCTTCGGGTCCTCGAAGCGCGAAGGCGACGACACGGAGGCGATCAACAGGCTGTTCACGCCGGAATTCCGCAACCGTCTGGATGCGATCATTCCGTTCGGCTCTCTGCCGGTGCCGGTCATCCATCAGGTGGTGCAGAAGTTCGTCATGCAGCTTGAGGCCCAGCTTTCCGAGCGCGGCGTGACCTTCGACCTCTCCGACGAGGCCGTCGCATGGCTGGCCGACAAGGGCTATGACGAGCGCATGGGCGCGCGTCCGCTCGGACGTGTCATCCAGGAGCACATCAAGAAGCCGCTGGCCGAAGAAGTGCTGTTCGGCAAGCTGCGCAAGGGCGGCACCGTCCGCGTCACCGTCGAGACGGAGGATACGGGCGAAACCGGTCTGAAGCTGGAGACCTTGCCCTACGAGGCGAAAGTCCAGCCGAAGAAGGAGCCGGAAGAGCAGCCGAAGGTCCGCAAGCCGGCGGCGAAGAAGGCTCCTGCGAAAAAGCCCGTTTCGGCAAAGGCCGCGCCCAGGGCAAAGGATGCCGGCAAGCGCAGCCTGGTGCCGCAGTTGCCGCGCAAGTAACCGACAGGAAAGGCCCCGGAAACGGGGCCTTTTTCATGACGCCTGCGCTTGGCTGAAGCTGGCTAAAGCATGTCGCCCGAAAGTGGGAACCGGTTTCGGGCGACATGCGTAAAAACAAGAACTTAAAGCGCAGGGAGCTGATCTGAAAGATCGCGACACGCTTTAAAACAAGCAGATAGAGCGAAAGCCCGAACTTGTTCGCGCGTATGCCGCTCTATTCCGCCAGCGCGATCCGGATTTTCTCCGCGTTTTCAGCCAGAATTTCCGGTTTTTCCATTTCCATGGCGTGTTTCTTGAGATCGACGCCCTCGAAGCGCGGCAGGATGTGGACATGCAGATGGAATACGGTCTGGCCGGCCGCGGTCTCGTTGAACTGGGACACGACGACGCCATCGGCGTCGAATGCCTTTTTCACGGCGTTCGCCACCTTCTGAACGGTGCTGAAAAGCGCGCCCAGCGTTGCCGGATCGGCATCCAGAAGGTTGCGCGAGGGGGCCTTGGGCAGAACCAGCGTGTGGCCGACGCCCTGCGGCATCACATCCATGATCGCAACCGTATGTTCGTCCTCATAGACGCGATGCGAGGGGATTTCGCCGCGCAGAAGTCTGGCGAAAATGTTGGTTGTGTCGTAGGCCATTCTGGTCTCTCATCCTTTTCCAAAGCATGTCGCCCGAAAGTGGGAACCGGTTTCGGGGCAACGAGATGCGTAAAAACGAGAACTTAAAGCGCAGGGAGCTGATCTGAAAGATCGCGACACGCTTTAGAGCCGTTCAGGGTTTCATGAAATCGTCGAACGGCTACAAGTCTTTGTTTCGTCGCATTTCCGAACCGGCAAAGTGTTTCCACTTTTCCTGGAAACGCTTTAGGGGGGCATGATCGTATCGCATCGATATGCGAATCAAGGGTGAGCACAATGCTCCTGACCTATATTTACCTGTTCGTGGCGATCATATTCGAGGTGATCGCCACGACGGCGCTGAAGCAGACCGATGGTTTCACCCGGATTTTGCCTTCGCTGATGACGATTTCAGGATATGCGCTTGCCTTCTATTTCCTTGCCCTGACATTGCGCACCATGCCGGTGGGCATCGTCTATGCGATCTGGAGCGGAGCGGGAATCATCCTGATTACCGCAATCGGCTGGCTGCTGTTCCGGCAGTCGCTCGATCTTCCCGCGCTCGTCGGCATGAGCCTGATCATGGCCGGCGTGCTGGTGATCAACCTGTTCTCGAAGTCGGTGGTTCACTGATCGTCTTTGCGGAACGGCGTCTGCTCCGCCAGATGATCGCTCGCCAGTTCGACTTCCCGACGTTCATGCCGGAGAAAGTCGGCCACCGCGCGGCGGAATGAAGGATTGGCGATATAGTGCATGGAATGCGTGGTGACGGGCCGATAGCCGCGCGCCAGCTTGTGCTCGCCCTGAGCGCCTGCCTCCACGACCTTGAGATCGTTGGCAATGGCGAAGTCGATCGCCTGATGGTAGCAAACCTCGAAATGCAGGAAGGGATGGTCCTCGATGCATCCCCAGTTGCGACCGAAAAGCGTGTCGGAGCCGATGAAGTTGATCGCTCCGGCAATGTAGCGGCCATTGCGCCTGGCCATCACCAGCAAAATCTCGTCCGCCATCTTCTCGCCGATCAGCGAAAAGAACTGGCGGTTGAGATAGGGGCGGCCCCATTTGCGCGACCCCGTATCCATGTAGAAGGCGAAAAAATCGTCCCAGACGCGTTCGGTAAGGTCGCTGCCCGTCAGCCAGTCAATCGTGATGCCGTGAGCCAGTGCCTCGCGGCGTTCCTTCCTCAGCGCCTTGCGCTTGCGCGAAGCCAGCGTGGCCAAAAAATCGTCGTAGGTGGAAAAGCCTTCGTTGAAAAAATGGAACTGCTGGTCGGTGCGATGCAAAAAGCCGGCTGCCTCCATCGGGGCCACGTCTTCCTGCGGCAGGAACGAGACATGGGCGGAGGAGACGCCCAGCCTGTCGGTGACGATCCGGAGCGCTTCGGCCAGTCCGGCCTTGGCGGCGAACGGGTCGTGCGCCTCGGCAACGAGCAGGCGCGGGCCGGTGGCCGGCGTGAACGGAACAGCGCTTTGCAGCTTGGGATAATAGCGGCCGCCCGCTCGCTCGAAAGCATCGGCCCAGCCATGGTCGAAAACATATTCGCCCTGACTGTGCGCCTTCGCATAACAAGGCATGGCGCCGGCAAGCACGCCCTCCGCGCTTTCCAGCCTCAAATGATGGGGCTGCCAGCCGCTGCGTCCCCCAACACAGCCGGAGGCTTCGAGAGATTCCAGAAAATCGTACGAAATGAAAGGGTTATAGTAATTTTCCGACTCTTTTTGCGAGCCCGAAAGACTGTTCCATTCACGGCGCGTGAAGCCCTTCATGCTGCCGGAGACGCGCACGACATGCCCGCTGGTTTCGCTGTTTTCCCGATCGGTGCCCTGGTCCATCCGGTTTACTTAAGCTGCCGGCGGGAAGGTGCAAGCCCGTGTCAGCTCAGGCGCTGGCCACCGGCGGCTGGAATCCCTCGAAAGTCATCTGGTCGGCATATCTGAAGGTGAGGTCCACGGCAGGCTGGTCGCGGATCGTCCATGTGATGACCGGCATGCCAAGCTTTTCGCGCACGAACGACACGAAGCTGTTCGGCAGGTCGCCGGCCGCATAGGACACGAACGCGATATCGTGGGCCAGCATGGTGAAATGCGCCTCGATCTCGTGCCGGCGGCGTCCGCAGGCGGTGAGGCCGGCCGGGATGCCCGGCGCATGACGGCTGAAATCGCGGATCAGCCAGTGATCGAACGACATGATCGCTGCTTCGCCCCGATAGGTTTTCAGGCGTCTGCCGACCGCTTCGACGAGCCCTTCATCGTGGCCCGGCGTTCCTTTCAGCTCGATCACCAAAGGCACGCGGCCGCTGACGAGTTCCAGCAACTCGTCGAGGGTCGGCGGATGGTTTGCGGTGCCGCCGATCCTGAGCGCGGCCATTTCGGCCGCGGTCGTTTGCCAGACGAAACCGTCCTCTCCCGTCAGCCGCTTCAGGTCCCCGTCGTGAAAGACTATCGGGACCCCGTCGCTGGTCAGCTGCACGTCGCACTCGATGGCATAGCCGCGCTCCACGGCGGCGGAGAATGCGGACAGGGTGTTTTCCCAACATTTGTCGTTGAGATCGTGCAGGCCCCGATGTGCGATCGGGCGCGCCGTCAGCCAGGAGAGGTTGGTCATCGCAGTTTATTCGACCTCGAATATGGCCTCGACCTCGACCGAGGCATTGAGCGGAAGAGCGGCCATGCCGATGGCGACGCGCGCGTGCCTGCCGCGTTCGCCAAGCGCTGCGGCGAAGAAGTCGGACGCGCCGTTGCCGACCAGATGCTGCTCGGTGAAAGTCGGGGCGGAAGCCACATAGACGGTGATTTTCACCAGCCGCCTGATTTTCTCAAGGTCTCCAAGTGCTGCTTTCGCCTGCGCCAGAACGTTGATGGCGCACAGCTTCGCGGCTTCCTGACCGGCGGCCAGATCGACATCCTTGCCCAGCAGGCCGGTGACCGCGAGCTTGCCGTCGCTGATGGGCAGCTGGCCGGAGGGAAACAGCAGATTGCCGCTTCGCACGAACGGAACGTAATTGGCGGCAGGCGCCGCGGCCACAGGCAGCGTCACGCCCAGATCGTTCAGCCGCTTTTCGATTGTCTCGCTCATGGTAATTCCCTATTGCTTGAGGCCCCTGTGACGGTTCGGCCGAAAGTGCAGTTCTTGCCTCGCTTCCGCCACGACAATTTTTATGCTTGGCCGTTCCCGCCGCCGGAACGGCCGGCTGCCATGACCGGAGCTTGTACATGCGCGCAACGCGCCTTGCCTATACCGCCATCCTGCTTCCGACCATCTTTTCCACCGTTCCAGCCTTTGCAGCACCGGTTCTGCAACCCCACCGTGCCGTTTATGACATCTCGTTGAGCAAGGCCAACGAGCGTTCGGGCATCACCGGTATATCCGGGCGCATGGTGTATGAGTTCAACGGCTCGCAATGCGACGGCTACACCGTGAAATTCCGCCTCGTGACGCGCATCAGCACCACTGACAGCATGCGCATGACCGATCAGCAGACGACGACTTTCGAGGATGGCGAGGGCAAGACCTTCTCTTTCGTGACCAGGTCGTTCGTCGACCAGAATCTGGAGCGGGAAGTAAAGGGCACGGCGCGCCGCGAAAAGGATTCGGTGCGCGTCGATATCGAAAAGCCTGAGCCGAACACGGTGACGCTCGACCTCACCCAGTTTCCGACCCGGCACATGTTCGAACTGATCGACAAGGCGCAGAAGGGCGAAAACTTCTACGAAACCAGCCTGTACGACGGTTCGGAAGATGCCGACCGCATCATGCTGACCACGGTCGTCATCGGCAAGCCGGCCGGGGCCGACAGCAAGGATCCCGAACTGCCGGCGCTGGCAACGCTGAAAAAGGACAGGTTCTGGCCGGTCGACATCGCGTATTTCAATCCGGCAGAAAGCGACGGCGGCGAGGAAATGCCGGAATATCGCATCAGCTTCAAGATGTATGAAAATGGGCTGACGCGCGACCTCCAGATGGACTATGGCGATTTTTCCATGACCGGGAAGCTTGTCGATCTGTCGCTGTTCGAGGGCGCCCGGCCCGGTGCCTGCAAGAAATAGGGCGTTCCGGTGGCGGTTTACGTGGATGCGGCGATCTGGCGCTTCGCGGGCCGGCGCTGGTGCCATCTGATGGCCGACGACACCGCCGAACTGCACCGTTTCGCGGTGCGGCTGGGGCTAAAACTGTCTTCCTATCAGGGGCCGCCGAAGACATCCGCGCCGCATTACGACATCACCGGCCTGGAGCGTGACCGGGCGCTGCGTCTCGGCGCCATCGAATGCAGCCGGGAGGAAATCGTCGCGATCTTCCGGCGCGTGCGCGTCCCGGCCGGGGGCAGGGCCCTTCGCGAGGCGGCATGAACCGGCCGCCGGCGGGTTGCGTTTCAGTGCGCGAGCCTATATATGCGCGGCCATTCCACACACGGACTTTGGGATCGTGCCGGGAGAAATCCGGCCGATGCCTCCGGTGGCATTGCGGCGCAAGCCGGAATGCCGACGTCCGTGGAGGCCAACCGGAAAGGAACTAAAGAATGGCAGTGCCTGATTTCTCTATGCGTGAGCTTCTCGAAGCCGGCGCGCACTTCGGCCACCAGACCCACCGCTGGAACCCGAAGATGGCCCAGTACATCTATGGCGCCCGCAACAACGTCCACATCATCGATCTTTCCCAGACCGTTCCGCTCCTGCATCAGGCGCTGAAGCAGGTTTCGGATGTCGTCTCGCGCGGCGGCCGCGTCCTGTTCGTGGGCACCAAGCGTCAGGCTTCGGACATCGTTGCCGATGCCGCGCAGCGTTCGGCGCAGTACTACGTCAACTCGCGCTGGCTCGGCGGCATGCTGACCAACTGGAAGACGATCTCCAACTCGATCCAGCGCCTGCGCAAGCTCGACGAGCTTCTGGGCAGCGAGGCTCAGGGCTTCACCAAGAAGGAACGCCTGAACCTCGAGCGCGAGCGCGAAAAACTCGACAAGGCTCTCGGCGGCATCAAGGACATGGGCTCCACGCCGGACCTGATGTTCGTCATCGACACCAACAAGGAAGCCATCGCCATTCAGGAGGCCAAGCGCCTCGGCATTCCGGTGGTCGCCATCATCGATTCGAACTGCGATCCGGACAAGGTGGATTTTCCGATCCCCGGCAACGACGACGCCGCCCGCGCAATCCAGCTCTACTGCGATCTGATCGCCAAGGCTGCCATTGACGGCATCGCCCGCCAGCAGGGCGCGCTCGGCATCGACATCGGCGCTTCGGCCGAGGCTCCCGTCGAGCAGGCGCTGACCGAGACGCCCGCCGGCGAAGCATCGCCGGAAGCCTGAGACCCCGCCGGCGCCGCGTCGCCGGAAGTCCGAGACGAGGGCCGTAAGGCCCCGTCCTTTCCGCTACCAGGACGCACCGGGCGTCCCGGGCATGGCGCATCGCTGAAAATTTGGCGGTGCGCTTCCCGTTTCTGAACGAAGAGGCATTAAATGAGCATTTCAGCAGCACAGGTCAAAGAACTCCGCGACCTCACCGGCGCGGGCATGATGGACTGCAAGGCAGCCCTGGCCGAGACCGGTGGCGACATGGAAGCCGCGGTCGACTGGCTGCGCAAGAAGGGCATCGCCAAGGCGGACAAGAAGTCTGGCCGCACGGCGGCCGAAGGCCTGATCGGCGTCGATCAGGGCCTGCGCGAGGCTGCCATGGTCGAAGTCAACTCCGAGACCGATTTCGTTGCCCGTAACGAGGCTTTCCAGCAGATCGTCGCCAACATCGCCAAGGTCGCCCTGGCGTTCGGCGCTACCGAGGCTGTCGCGGCTGCGCGGTATCCGGGTTCCGACAAGACCGTCACCGACACCGTCAAGGATGCGGTCGGCACCATCGGTGAGAATCTGGGCTTCCGCCGCTCGGCCAAGCTCGTCGTACCGGAAGGCGCCGTCGCCACCTATGTGCATAATTCGGTTGCCGACAATCTCGGCAAGCTGGGCGTTCTGGTCGCCATCGAAACCGCCGGCGACGCGCAGAAGGCTGCCGCCTTCGGCCGCCAGGTCGCCATGCACATCGCCGCGATCAATCCGATGGCGCTGGACATCGATGCGCTCGATCCGGCCGCTGTCGAGCGTGAGAAGGCGATCTTCTCCGATCAGGCCCGCCAGTCGGGCAAGCCCGAGAACATCATCGAGAAGATGGTCGAGGGTCGTCTGCGCAAGTTCTACGAGGAAGTCGTTCTGCTCAAGCAGTCCTTCGTCCTGAACCCCGACCTCACCGTCGCGGACGCGCTGAAGGAAGCGGAGAAGGAAATCGGCGCCCCGGCGAAGATCACCGGCTACCTCCGTTTTGCGCTCGGCGAGGGCATCGAGAAGGAAGAGACCGACTTCGCCGCCGAAGTTGCGGCGACGGTCAAGAAGTAAGCTCCGGCATCCGCCTGTTATCTTGAGAAGGGCGCCGCGTGACATCGCGGCGCCCTTCGTGTATCGGGTCGGCCCACCACATGCCGGGCAGGGCATATTCGCCCGGCATCGCCATTCAACGCTTTTACCGGGGATCAGTATGACGGGCAGGCTTCCTTACCGGCGGGTATTGTTGAAAGCGTCGGGCGAGGCCCTGATGGGAGACCAGCATTTCGGCATCGACGTTTCCGTCGTGGATCGCATCGCCTCAGACATCGCGGAAGCCCGCAGCCTCGGCGTCGAGGTCGGCGTCGTCATCGGCGGCGGCAATATCTTTCGCGGCGTGGCCGTCGCTTCCAAGGGCGGAGACCGCGTTACCGGCGATCATATGGGCATGCTGGCCACGGTCATCAATTCGCTGGCGCTGCGCACCTCGCTGATCAAGATCGGCGTCGATGCGGTCGTTCTGTCCGCCATTGCCATGCCCGAGCTGTGCGAGAGTTTTTCCCAGCGTCAGGCAACGGCCTATATGGATCAGGGCAAGGTGGTCATTTTTGCAGGCGGCACCGGCAATCCCTTCTTCACCACGGATTCCGCCGCGGCGCTTCGCGCCGCCGAAATCGGCGCCGATGCGCTGTTCAAGGGCACGCAGGTCGACGGCGTCTACTCGGCGGATCCCAAGAAAGACCCTTCCGCAACCCGCTTTGAGCGCATCACCCATGCCGAGGTGATCAATCGCGGCCTCGCCATCATGGATACGGCCGCAATTGCCCTTGCGCGGGAAAACAACATTCCGATAATCGTCTATTCGATCCACGCACAGGGTGGATTTGGAGACATTTTGCGGGGCGGTGGCCGCTGCACGGTCGTTGCCGACGATTGAACGGTTCGCGGGCAGGCAATGGCTGCCCGCCGGTCAACACAGGAAATTACGAGCCCCGAAGACGGGCTGAGGAGAAAATCATGAGCGGCAATTTCGACGACCTGAAGCGGCGCATGGACGGCGCCATCAACGCATTCAAGCAGGATCTGGCCTCGTTGCGCACCGGGCGCGCCTCCTCGAACCTGCTCGACGCCATTCAGGTTCAGGCCTACGGCTCGGCCATGCCGATCAATCAGGTGGCGACCGTATCCGTGCCCGAGCCGCGCATGATTTCGGTCTCCGTTTGGGACAAGTCGATGGTCGGAGCCGTGGATCGCGCGATTCGTGAAGCCAATCTCGGCTTCAACCCGATCGTCGACGGCAACAATCTGCGTATTCCCCTGCCGGAGCTCAATGAGCAGCGCCGCAAGGAGCTGGTCAAGATTTCCCACACCTACGCCGAAAACGCGCGCGTTGCGGTGCGCCACGTTCGCCGCGACGGCATGGACGCCCTGAAAAAGGCGGAAAAGGACGGGGATATCAGCGAGGACGATCAGCGCAAGCAGTCCGATCTGGTCCAGAAGCTGACCGATGAAACCATTTCTTCCATCGACGGCCTTCTGGCCGAGAAGGAAACGGAGATCATGCAGGTTTAGTCCGGGCTTTGCGAAAAGTTGCACCAGCCGGCCTGAAGGCGGACGAATGACAAGCCCAACGCATGTTGCGATCATTATGGACGGAAATGGGCGCTGGGCGAAATCCCGGGGTCTTCCGCGTGTCGCCGGGCACAGGGCGGGTGTGGAAGCGTTGCGCAATCTGGTGCGCATCGTTCCGGACTTCGGCATTTCCTTTCTGACCGTTTACGCCTTCTCTTCCGAGAACTGGTCGCGACCCAAGTCCGAGGTCACCGACCTCATGGGGCTGCTGAAGCTTTTCATCCGCCGCGACCTGGCCGAGCTCCACCGCAGCGGCGTTCGCGTGCGGATCATCGGCGATCGGGAAACCCTCCAGCCCGACATACGCGGCCTGCTGGAGGAGGCGGAGAACCTCACGCGGGAAAACGGCAGTCTCACGCTGGTCATCGCCTTCAACTATGGCAGCCGCGACGAGATCGTGCGGGCTGCGCGCAAGCTGGCTGAGGCTGCCATGCGCGGGGAAATCCTGCCGTGCGAGATCGGCATGGACGACATCACGCGCGCGCTCGATACAAAGGACATACCCGATCCGGACCTCGTCATCCGCACCAGCGGGGAGCTGCGCCTGTCGAATTTTCTGCTGTGGCAGGCTGCCTACAGCGAACTCGTTTTCCTGCCCTGCTACTGGCCGGATTTTGGCGACGCCCATCTGGCCGAGGCGTTGCGCGATTATGCGGGACGCGAGCGCCGGTTCGGTGGCCTGTCTTCCGAGGAGGCCGTAACGCCGGCAGTCGTCAGATGAGCAATCTTCAGCTTCGAATCATATCGGGCGTCGTTCTGGCCGCCATCGTGCTCACGCTGACCTGGCTGGGCGGCCTGCCGTTCCGGTTTCTGGCGATTCTTATCGCAGGCGCGGTTTTCTACGAGTGGACGCGGATGACGCGCCCGGCTGCCGCCCGGGGGGCGGAATTGCTTCCCGAAGCGCTTATGGCCATGCTTCTGGCGGCGCTCGCGCTTGGCGTGCCCGCGATGACCTTCCTTGCGCTGACGCTGGCCGGCGTCGTCATCCTCGCCGTTTTCGGAGCGGTTCGCGGCGCCGGGCAGTGGGACGCGGCGGGGCTGGCCTATGCGTCGCTGTCCGGTTTCGCGCTCGCGCATCTTCGTGGCGGCGATCAGGCTGGTTTCCTGGCCATCCTGTTTCTGTTCGCCGTTGTGTGGACCACGGACACGCTGGCCTATTTTGTTGGCCGGTCTGTTGGAGGCCCTAAACTCGCTCCCGCCATTTCGCCCGGCAAGACATGGAGCGGCGCCGCGGGCGGCACCGTCGCCGGCGTTGTGGCGGGCGTTCTGGTCGTTGCACTGGCCGGAACGGGCAATCAGTTGCTCGCGGGATTGGCGGCCCTGCTGCTTTCGATCGTGTCGCAAATTGGCGACCTGTTAGAATCGTGGGTGAAACGGCGGCACGGCGCCAAGGACTCCAGCCAGCTCATTCCGGGGCATGGCGGCGTGATGGACCGGGTCGACGGACTTGTGGTGGCGGCGCTCGCGCTTTACCTCATCGGCAGTCTGGCCGCTTCTCCCGACAATCCGGCGCACGGCCTGTTCGCAGGGTAGGCGGCCGGCAATGGCGATCCGGTGAGGGATCTGCCGGCTTTGGCGCATCAGTCGCAACAGCGGTTCATGTCCTCCTGACATGGACCGGCGAATCGAGGGTTTGATTTGAACGACATCTGGCAGGCGCTGTTCGGCACCGAAGGTTTATTGCTCGGTACTCTGGTGCCGTTTCTTTTCGTGCTGACCGTTGTCGTGTTCGTCCATGAGATGGGACACTATCTGGTGGGCCGGGCCTGCGGCATCGGCGTGCAGGCTTTTTCCATCGGCTTCGGGCCGGAACTTGCCGGCTTCAACGATCGGCGCGGCACGCGCTGGAAGCTGTGCGCCATACCGCTGGGCGGCTATGTGAAATTCGTTGGCGACATGAACGTCACATCGAGCCCGGCGGGCTCCGGCGACGGCGCGGAACTGAGTGAAACAGAGCGCCGCATCGCCTTTCATACGCAGCCCGTATGGAAGCGGGCGGCAACTGTTTTCGCCGGGCCGCTTTTCAATTTCCTGCTCACCATCGCCGTGTTCGCGGCGATGTTTTCGATCCACGGCCGCTATGTCGCCGAGCCGATGGTCGCCACCGTCAATACCGGCAGCCCCGCGGCGGAAGCCGGCATCATGCCGGGAGACCGCTTCGTCAGCGTCGATGGCGAGAAGGTGGAAACCTTCGCCGATGTGCAGCGGCTGGTTTCGGGCCGGGCAGGCGATGCGCTCGCCTTTGTCATGCTGCGGGATGGACGCGAGGTCAGCCTGACGGCGACGCCGCAGCTGATGGAGCAGGAAGACGCGCTGGGCAACAAGATCAGGGTCGCGGTTATCGGCGTGGTCAACAACCAGGAACTCGGCCAGCCGCGGCTGATCACCTACACGCCTGCCGGGGCCCTGTCGGCAGCGGTGACGGAGACCGGCCATATCATCGGGCGGACGGGCCAGTTCATGAAACGATTCGCGGTCGGCCGCGAGGACAAGTGCCAGCTGGGCGGCCCGGTGAAGATCGCGGGCATGTCGGCGCAGGCGGCCAAACTCGGATTCGACTGGCTGGTGCAGCTCGTGGCGCTGCTTTCGGTGGGGATAGGCATATTAAATCTTTTGCCGATTCCGCCCCTCGATGGTGGACATCTGCTGTTCTATGCTATGGAGGTCGTCCTGGGGCGCCCCGTGTCCGAACGCACGATGGAAGCCATATACAAGGTCGGTATGCTCGCCGTTCTAGGCTTCATGGGATTCGTATTCTGGAACGACCTGTTTGGTTGTTGAAATCATGAACGAATCCTGATCAGGAGGCGATTGTGTTGAGAAGGCGTTTACCATGGACGGGAATATGCGTGACGCGAAAGCAACGCCGGCCGGCCAAGTAAACACTAATTAACCAGAAGCCTTGCGTGTAGGGAAAATCCGGTTAATACGGTATGGGAATTTTGGCCGAGTGTCCGGTTTCTCGCCGTGGAATACGAGAAGGTTATATAGCCCGATGAAGGCAGCATCCAAGTTTCTGAGCGCCGCTTCCGCGGCGGCATTGTCCGCCGCGCTGGCCGTTCCGGGCGTATTCGCGGTACAGCTCATGTCTGTGTCTGCCGCCGAAGCTGCCGTGGTCAGCCGCATCGAGGTGCGCGGAAATTCGCGCATCGATGCCGATACGGTTCGCAACCAGATCTCGATCAGGCCCGGCCGCGCTTTCTCCAGCGCCGATGTGGACAATGCGGTGAAGACGCTGTTTGCCACGGGCATGTTCTCCGATGTGCGCATCAATCAGGTTGGCTCGTCTCTGGTCGTGACCGTATCTGAATATCAGATCGTCAATCAGGTGATGTTCCAGGGCAACAAGAAGGTGAAGGACGCGCAGCTCGTCGCCGCCGTTCAGCTCAAGCCGCGCAGCCCCTATTCGCAGGCTGCGGTCGATGCCGATGTGGAAGCCATCAAGGATGCCTATCGCCGCGTCGGCCGCGAGGATGCGGCTGTTACCTCGCAGGTCGTCGATCTCGGCAACAATCGCGTCAATGTCGTGTTCAACGTGGTTGAGGGCGGGCGCACCAAGATCGCCGCGGTGAATTTTGTCGGCAATCAGGCGTTCAGCAGCCGCCGCCTGGCCGATGTCGTCAGCACCAAGCGCTCCAATTTCATGTCTTTCCTGCTGCGGGATGACGTCTACAGCGACGACAAGCTGCGCGCTGACGAGGAGTTGCTGCGCCGTTTCTACTACAATCGCGGCTATGCCGATTTCCAGGTGGTGTCGTCCTTTGGCGAGCTGGATGAGGCTACCAACAAATACACGGTGACCATCACCGTCGATGAAGGCCAGCGCTATACCTTTGGCGATGTCAGCGTCGACAGCTCGATTGGCGAGATCGATCCGAATTCGCTCCAGTCGCTGGTTCAGACCCGTGCCGGCGCCGTCTACAGCGCCAAGGCGGTCGAGGATACGCTGATCGCGCTGACGGAGCGCGTGGCCGAGCGCGGCTATGCCTTTGCGCAGGTCACGCCGCGTGGCGATCGCAATTTCGAGAACCGCACCATTTCGGTGGTGTATACGGTCGATCAGGGTGCGAAAGCCTATATCGAGCGGATCGAGATTCGTGGAAACAGCCGTACGCGTGACTATGTCATCCGTCGCGAATTCGACCTGAGCGAAGGCGATGCCTTCAACCAGGTGCTGGTGCAGCGCGCGAAGAAGCGCATCGAAGCCCTCGATTATTTCGAGCGCGTCGAGATTTCGACGGCGCCGGGTTCCGAACCCGATCAGGTCGTTCTGGTTCTCGATGTGGTCGAGAAGTCCACCGGTGAGTTCTCCATCGGCGCCGGTTATTCGACCGGCGGCGACACGCCCGGCGCTTCGGTGCAGGGCTCGGTCACCGAGCGCAACTTCCTTGGCCGTGGCCAGTACATCCGCCTGTCGGCGGGCGGCGGCAAGGATTCGCGCGATTACATGATCTCCTTCACCGAGCCCTATTTCCTCGGCCGCCGTATCGCTGCTGGTTTCGATATTTTTCAGTCGACGCGCGAATATCGGAAGTACGACAGCGAAGTAACTGGCGCGACTGTGCGCTTCGGCCTGCCGATCACTGAAAATATCTCGACGCAGCTTGCATATAATTACTCGCAAGAGAAATATAAGTTTAACAAGAAATGCTTGGATGCTTCTGGCGCGTATGATCCAACCTGTAATCTTTCGGCTGCTATAGTTGATGCAATTATCGATCCGTCAGGCAATAAGCGGGGAGCTTGGTCGAAATCTTCGGTCAGTGCAAACCTGATCTATAATACCATCGATGACATGAAGAGCCCCCACTATGGCATCTACGCTAATTTTGGCGCAGAGTTTGCCGGGTTGGGCGGCGATGCTAAGTTTATGAAGTTTACGGCGCGCAGTACCGTTTATCAGACCTTGTCTGAGGAAATGGACATCGTCGCTCTGATTACCGCCGGCGCAGGACATGTCCAGGGTTATGGCAACAATGATTTGCGCGTTTTCGATCATTTCAAAAGCAACGACCGCATCATTCGTGGTTTTGATTATGATGGCATCGGGCCTTACGATGCTAATACCAAGGATCATTTGGGGGGCACTACGTATTTCCACGCAACGGCAGAAGCTCAATTCCCACTTCCTGCAATTCCCGAAAGCTTCGGGTTGCGTGGCGCTGTGTTCGCGGATGCCGCAACGCTTTATGGCAACAAGAGCAATGTGCCCGGGCTGAATGTCGGCGGCACCGACATGAAGTGGCGCGCCTCTGTCGGTGTGGGCCTGATGTGGGCTTCGCCTTTCGGTCCGCTGCGCATCGATTACGCGGTTCCTGTCGCCAAGGAAAAGACCGACAAGGTGCAGGAGTTCAACTTCGGCATGTCGACACGCTTCTAAAACAGCGGATAACGGCGGCTCCGGGCGATCGCGCCCGGGCCGAACTGTCCGGGCAAACAGGATAATTGCTCTCGAATGACCGATCCGGTGTTTTTCGTGCCCTCGCGCCATTACACGGCGGGTGAGGTGGCCACTCTTACCGGATCGACGCTGGCGAATCCGGCCTATTCCGACACGATTATCGAAACCATCGCCTCGGCCCTTGAAGGCGGAGACCATGCGCTGGTGTTCGTCGATGGCAAGCGCAATGAAGCGTTGATGTCGAAATTGCATGCCGCAGCCGTTCTTTGTCCCGTCGAACTGGCGCATAAGGCGCCGACCGGCGTGGCGGTTCTTGTCCATCCCCGCGCCCAGCAGGCTTTCGCCCATATCGGGCGGCTGATGTTTCCGGCCGCGGCGACACCTGTTCCCTCCACATCGGAGCAGGGGGTGTCCCCGCAGGCGCATGTCGATCCGACGGCAGCCATCGAGCCTGGTGCTATCGTCGAATCCGGCGCCGTCATCGGTCCCGGCGTCGCAATCGGGTCGGGAACCGTCATTGCTCCCAATGCCGTGGTCGGCGCATCCTGCCGCATCGGCCGCAACAGCTATATCGGCCCGAATGTGGCGGTTCAGTATGCGCTGATCGGAGATCGCGTCATCATCCATGGCGGCGCGCGCATCGGGCAGGATGGCTTTGGCTTCGTTTCCGGCGCAAGAGGCCCCGAGCGCATGCCGCAGATCGGGCGGGTCGTTATTCAGGACGATGTCGAGATCGGCTCCAACACGACGGTGGACCGTGGAGCCATGGCCGACACCATCATCGGCGAGGGCACGAAAATCGACAATCTCGTCCAGATCGCCCACAATGTGCGCATCGGGCGGGGATGCGTGATCGCCGGTCAGTGCGGCATTTCGGGATCGGTCACGCTGGGCGATTTCGTCATGCTCGGCGGCCGCGTGGGCATTGCTGACCACATCAGCGTAGGCGACCGGGTGCAGGTCGCCGCGTCCTCGGGTTTGATGTACGACATCCCCGCGGGAGAGCGCTGGGCCGGCATGCCGGCACAGCCGATGCGGGATTTCTTCCGTGAATTGTCGGCCATCCGTGCGTTCACCAAGTCGTCGAAAGGGGAAAAGAATGGCTGACGTTGCCGGCTCCGTGCTTGAGGCCGTTGATATTCAGGAACTTCTCAAGCTCCTGCCGCATCGCTATCCGTTCCTGATGATCGACAGGATTGTCGAGATCGATGGCGACGATTCGGCTGTCGGCATCAAGAACGTCACCGTCAACGAGCCGCATTTCCTTGGCCATTTTCCCGGACAGCCGGTTATGCCGGGCGTTCTCATTATCGAGGCGATGGCGCAGACCGCCGGTGCGATCTGTATTCGCCTTGCCAATGCGGATCAGCCGTCGCTCGTCTATTTCATGACCATCGACAACGCCAAGTTCCGCAAGCCCGTGGTTCCGGGCGATCAGTTGCGCATTCATGTGCGCAAGATCAAGAAACGTGGCAACATCCTGAAATTCGCTTGCGAAGGCATGGTGGACGGCGCAAAGGTCGCCGAAGCCGAAGTCTCGGCGATGATGGTCGAGAACAGCTGACGAGGCACGATGACAAACCAGACGATCATACATCCGTCCGCCGTGATCGAGAGCGGGGCACGGATCGGCAACGGTGTGCGCATAGGCCCGTTCTGCCACGTCAGCGCGGATGCGACCCTCGAAGATAATGTAGAATTGGTCGGACATGTCTCGGTGCTGGGCGCGACCACGCTCGGCACCGGCACAAAAGTCTTTCCCATGGCCACCCTCGGCGCTCCGCCCCAGAATGCCAGGCATACGGGCGGCCGCACGACTCTGATCGTCGGCGCCAATTGCACCATTCGCGAAGGCGTGACGATGCACACCGGCACCGATACCAGCCGCGGCGAAACCATCGTCGGCGAGAATGGCAATTTTCTTGCCTACGCCCATATTGCCCACGATTGCGTGGTCGGCAAGAACGCGACATTCGCCAATGGCGCCACGCTTGGCGGTCATTGTGAGATCGGCGACAATGTCAATATCGGTGGCCTGACTGCCGTTCACCAGTTCGTCCGTATCGGCAACAACGCCTTCATCGGTGGCTGCTCGGCCGTGGTCGGCGATGTCATCCCGTTTGCGATTGCCGTGGGCAACCGCGCCAAGCTGCGGGGCCTCAACATCATCGGTCTCAGGCGCGCAGGCCTGCCGCGCGCGGAAATTCACGCGCTGCGCCGCTGCTATCGCACCCTGTTCGACCACAGCCGTCCGGTGGCGGAGAATATCGAGATTGCAAAATCCGAATTTTCCGGGTCGCCGGCTGCCATGAAGATCATTGACTTCATCGGAAGTCGTGGCAAGCGGCAATATACCGTTCCGCCGCTGAAGGGCGGGGCCGGTGACGATGGCGATGACGAGGACTGAGATCCAGCCTCGCGGTCATGTCCGCCATCCTCAGAGCAGGGTGTGCATCATCGCCGGCGGCGGAAATCTTCCCGGCGCCGTAGCTGAAGGTCTGGCACGCAGCGGCATGGAACCCTTCGTCCTGATGGTCGAGGGCGAACCGGATGCCGGTGCCGGGCTGGAACGCTACGACCACGAAATCATTGCCGTGGAAGAGGCGCCATCGCTTGCTGCGCGCCTGCACCGGCGCGGCATTACCCATGTGGTGATGGCGGGAGAGATCAGGCGCCGTCCGCGCGTCACGGCAATGCGTCCCGGAATAGGTCTCCTGCGCTTTGTCCCGTCGCTCATCCGCGCCCTGGCCAAGGGAGATGACGGTCTTCTGCGCTTCGTGGTCGAATGGCTGGAGAAAAACGGATTCAAGGTGGTCGGCGCGCATGAGATCGTTCCGGATCTGGTTGCCGTCGAAGGGGTTTTCGGAAAAAATTCCCCCTCCGAAGCGGATTGGCGCGACATAAAGGCGGCGCGCGTCGCTGCCGAAACCATAGGCGCGCTCGACATAGGGCAGGGCGCCGTCGCCATAGGCGGCCGCGCCATTGCGCTGGAAGGCATCGAGGGAACCGACGCCATGCTGGAGCGGGTTCGCGACCTGCGTGGACATGGCCGTCTTGCGGGCAAAAGGCGCGGCGTTCTGGTCAAATGCGCAAAGCCCGGGCAGGAGGCGCGCACCGATCTGCCCTCCATCGGCCCGCGCACGGTGATCGGCGCGCATGCGGCGGGACTGGCGGGCATCGCGGTGGAGGCAGGGCATTCGCTCGTTCTGAATGGGCCCGATATGATCGCGCAGGCCGATGCGCTTGGCCTGTTCGTCATCGGCCTGCCGCCAAAGGATGCGCCATGAAGGATCGGCGGCCCCTGCGCATTGCCATCGTGGCCGGCGAGGAATCCGGAGATCTTCTGGGCGCGGATCTCATTCGCGAACTGGAAAAGCAGGCCGGACGCAAGATCGAGCTCGTTGGCGTCGGCGGCCGTCATCTGGAAGCGCTTGGCCTGGAATCTCTGTTCAGTTCCGCCGAGATCGCGCTCATGGGCATCAGCGCCGTCCTGCGCGATCTGCCCCGCCTCATCCGCCGCATCGGCCAGACGGCGGCCGCGATTGTCGCCGTAAAGCCGGATTGCCTCATCACCATCGACAGCCCCGACTTTTCCCTGCGCGTAGCAAAAAAAGTGCGGGGGGCCGACGCCTCGATCCCGATCGTGCACTATGTCTGCCCGAGCGTGTGGGCATGGCGGCAGGGCCGGGCGGCGGCGATGCGGCCTTATGTGGACCGCATTCTGTGCATCCTGCCTTTCGAGGTTGATGAACTGGAACGTCTTGGCGGTCCTCCCGGAACATATGTAGGGCATCGGCTGACGCAGGATGCCGGTGTCAGGCTTGCCGCAGCGAAACAGGACCAGCCGCGCGACATGTCGCCGGGGCGCGCCAGGACGCTGCTTCTTTTGCCCGGCTCCCGACGCGGGGAGGTGAGCCGCCTGCTCGAACCGTTTGGTGAAACGGTGGGGGAACTGCACGCTCGCGGTCACAATATGCGGCTGATTTTACCAACCGTTCCGCACGTTGCCCCGGCAATCGCGAAGTCGACGCGCAGATGGGAGCAAAAACCGGAAATCGTGACCGAGCCGGATGCCAAGTGGCGGGCTTTTGGAGCGGCTGATGCGGCGCTGATTGCATCGGGAACCGTGTCTCTGGAACTGGCCCTGTCCGGGGTGCCGATGATTTCCTGCTACAAGCTCGATCCCGTCGTCAGGCCGCTCGCGCCATTGTTGCTGAAGATCTGGTCGGCATCGCTGCCCAACCTCATCGCCGACCGGGCGATCGTGCCGGAATTTTACGATCGCTTCGTGCGTCCGGCGTCGCTCGTCCGTCAGGTCGAAGCGCTTTTCACGGATGGCGGCATGCGGGACTGGCAAAAGAGCGGTTTTGCCGAAGTGCGCCGCCGGATGGCGACCGACCGTGCGGCCGGAGCGATTGGAGCCGAGGCCGTCCTGAGCCTGATCCGTTAAAACAGATCAGGCAGACAAGCTGTTCTTTTAAAAAAGAAAAAAGCCGCGAATTTCGCGGCTTCTTGCTTTCTGGCCGATCAGCGCTTGGCGATCGGAACGTAGTCGCGCTCGGTCGAGCCGGTGTAGAGCTGGCGCGGACGGCCGATCTTCTGGCGCGGATCCTCGATCATTTCCTTCCACTGGGCGATCCAGCCGACAGTACGGGCCAGCGCGAACAACACGGTGAACATGGTGGTGGGGAAGCCCAGCGCCTTGAGCGTGATGCCCGAATAGAAATCGACGTTCGGGTAAAGCTTCTTCTCGATGAAATATTCGTCGGTAAGAGCGATCTTTTCCAGTTCCATGGCGATGTCGAGAAGCGGATCGTCCTTGATGCCGAGCTCGCCCAGAACCTCGTGCGCGGTCTGCTGCATGATCTTGGCGCGCGGATCGTAGTTCTTGTAGACGCGGTGGCCGAAGCCCATCAGGCGGAACGGATCGTTCTTGTCCTTGGCGCGGTTCACATATTCGGGAATGTTGTCGACATGGCCGATCTCGGCCAGCATGTTGAGGGCTGCTTCGTTTGCGCCGCCATGGGCAGGGCCCCAGAGGCAGGCGATGCCCGCGGCGATACAGGCAAACGGATTGGCGCCCGACGAACCGGCCAGACGAACGGTCGAGGTCGAGGCGTTCTGCTCATGGTCGGCATGCAGGATGAAGATGCGCTCCATGGCGCGGGCCAGAACCGGGTTGACCTTGTATTCCTCGCACGGCACCGCAAAGCACATGTGCAGGAAGTTGGCGGCAAAGTTCAGGTCGTTCTTGGGATACATGAACGGCTGGCCGATATGATACTTGTAGGCCATGGCCGCAATGGTCGGCATCTTGGCGATCAGGCGCATCGAGGCGACCATGCGCTGATGCGGATCGGAGATGTCGGTGGAGTCGTGATAAAAGGCCGACAGCGCGCCCACGACACCGCACATGACGGCCATCGGGTGCGCATCGCGGCGGAAGCCGGAGAAGAATTTCGACATCTGCTCATGCACCATGGTGTGGCGCGTGATGCGGCGATCGAAATCGTCCTTCTGGCTCTTGGTCGGCAGTTCGCCGTAGAGCAGCAGGTAGCAGACTTCGAGGAAATCGCCATGCTCGGCGAGCTGGTCGATGGGATATCCGCGATGCAGCAGGATGCCGGCGTCGCCATCGATGAAGGTGATCTGCGATTCACAGCTTGCCGTCGAGGTGAAGCCGGGATCGTAAGTGAAAGCGCCGGTGGTCGAGTAGAGAGCGGCAATGTCCACGACGTCCGGGCCGATCGTGCCACTTCGGACCTGAAGTTCGTGAGTTTTGCCGCCAAGCTCCAGTTTCGCAGTTGATCCGGTCATCGCAAACTCCTTGTCAAGTCTTATGCCCAAGCGGCAAAAATCATCGATCGATGGTAAATCCGAAATACGGGAAGGTTCAAAAGTGCAGCCTGTATAAGGTGCCGAACCGTTTCGATATGCGCGCTAATGTTGCACCGCAACACAGACCTTTCAATGTCAATTTTCGTGGTCGTATCCCTTAATCGATTTGATCCCCGATGCGGGCGAGGCTTTCCTCGCGGCCAAGCACGTCCAGCACGTCGAATACGCCCGGAGACGTCGCGCGGCCCGTCAGCGCAGCGCGCAAAGGCTGTGCGATCTTGCCCAGTTTCAGCCCGGAACTTTCAGCATAATCGCGAATCGCCGCCTCGGTCGTCTGAGCATTCCACTCGCTGATGTTCTGAAAGCGCTCCAGCACATCCTTCAGCACCGATCTGGCCGCCTCATCGAGTATCCCGGTTGCTTTTTCATCCATCTGAAGCGGCCGCGCGGCGGTCAGGTAATAGGTGTTGTCCGCAAGCTCGATCAGCGTTTTGGCGCGATCCTTGAGGCCCGGCATGGCGCGCAGCAGGCGTATCCTGGCCGCGTCGTCGAAGCCTGCGGCCAATGCCTCGCCATCCGGCAGGTAGGGCAGGGCAGACAGGAGCGCTTCGGTGAGCGCTGCGTCTCCCATCGAACGCATATGGACGCCGTTCAGCGCTTCCAGCTTGGCGAAGTCGAAGCGCGCCGCGCCCTTGTTCACGTCGGCGATGTCGAACC
Organism: Alphaproteobacteria bacterium; assembly: GCA_036678505.1. Lineage (GTDB taxonomy): Bacteria > Pseudomonadota > Alphaproteobacteria > Rhizobiales > Rhizobiaceae > Mesorhizobium. The sequence continues at coordinate 34,274 of JAZIHP010000005.1, read as the reverse complement.
ACCCGATCATCTGGGCAATCGACATCACCTCATCGTCGCCATGGCTCCAGCCGAGGCGTGCGAGATAGTTGAGCAGGGCTTCGGGCAGATACCCCATTGCCCGGTAGGCCTCCACCCCGAGCGCGCCATGACGCTTGGAGAGTTTCGCGCCGTCGGCGCCGTGAATGAGCGGAATATGCGCCATTTTCGGCACCTGCCAGCCCATGGCGTCATAAATGACGGTCTGGCGGGCGGCATTGGTGAGGTGGTCGTCGCCGCGAATGATATGGGTGACGTCCATGTCGTGGTCATCCACCACCACCGCATGCATATAGGTCGGGTTTCCGTCCGAGCGCAGGATGATGAAGTCGTCCAGATCCTTGTTGGGAAAGCGCACATCGCCCTGCACGAGATCGTGCACGACGGTTTCGCCCTCGGCAGGAGCCTTGATGCGAATGGCGCCGGCAACGCCGGCGGGAGCTTCGGAAGGATCGCGATCGCGCCAGCGGCCGTCATAGCGGGGCGGGCGGCCTTCGGCGCGCGCCTTTTCACGCATTTCTGCCAGTTCCGCCGGCGTGGCGTAGCAGTAATAAGCCTTCCCCAGGCGAACCAGTTCTTCCGCCACCTCACGGTGCCGGCCGGCGCGCTCATACTGCGATACGGGATCGCCTTCCCACGTCAGTCCAAGCCATCTCAGGCCGTCGAGAATGGCAGCGGTTGCGGCATCCGTGGAGCGCTCACGATCGGTGTCCTCGATGCGCAACAGCATGATGCCGCCGGTATGGCGGGCATAAAGCCAGTTGAACAGCGCGGTGCGCGCGCCGCCTATGTGCAGGAAGCCCGTGGGCGAGGGGGCGAAGCGGGTGACGACCTTGTCAGACATTCAATTCTCGCGAGGTGACGAAAGCCGACTGCCGGGCTTTCGCTGTTTGCGCGTTCATGTAGCATAGGAGATGAGGGGTGCAAGGGGGAGGCCTGGTGACTTTGTCGTCGGCCGGCGGCCGCGGCGCAAAGAATGCGCCTTTCGAGGTCAGTGAACGTAATCTGTTTGCTCTTGCGGAAGCATCGGCATCGCCTGCCCGGCCGGCGCCCGGGCTTCCGCAAGCCTGCCCCCTTGCGCTTTCTTCCGGTTCTTCCGCATTGCCCGCGCGGACGGTGCGATTTCCGACGGCGCCCCGCCTGAAGCCGCTTTTGCGCAGACTGGGGCATGCTGCTTCACAGGCCTGCGCGCTGGAAATGGAGCGTGGAGCCGGTTTCCTGCTCGTACCGGTGTTCCTGTCCGTTGGCGTCGTGGTTTATTTTTCGATGTCCCATGAGCCGCGCTGGAGCCTCCTGGCGGGGCTGACCGGGGCTCTGGCGTTGCTGGCATGGATCGTGCGCCGGCGGCACAAGGCTTATCTGTGCTGCCTTGCCTTTCTGCTTTGTCTTTCAGGCGCCGGCCTCTCCAAATTTCAGACATGGCGCCTGGATACACGGGTGATGGGCTCCGACATCGCCGTGCGGCTCACCGGAAGGGTTGTGGAGATCGAGGACATGGCGAGCGGGCGCAAGCGCCTGACGATCGATGTCGTCTCCACCGAAAGGCCGAAACTACGCTATCGGCCCGAGCGGGTGCGAATCTCGGCCCGCAATTTACCGTCAGACATAAGCGCGGGTTCAGACGTGGCGGGCCTTGTCCGCCTGCTGCCGCCGAGCGGACCGATCCGGCCGGAAAGCTACGACACATCGTTTTCGAATTATTTTGGCGGCATTGGCGCCAGCGGCTTTTTCCTGTCCGGACCGAAACTGTCCGTCCCGACTGCCGCGCCGCTGGCCTCCCGGCTCAGCGCTGCGATCGAGCGGGGAAGGCAGGCGGTGGCCGGGCGCATCAGGCACGGCATCGGCGGGCCCGAAGGCGAGATCGCGGCAGCGCTGATCGTCGGGGTGCGGGCGGGCATCCCCGAAGAGATCAACGAGGCGATGCGCAAGACGGGCATCTATCACATCATCTCCATATCCGGTTTGCACATGGCGCTGGTGGCCGGAACGGTGATGGGATTGATGCGCGGTTTGTTCGCTGCATTCCCGGATTTTTCCTCCCGTCATCCGGTCAAGAAATACGCAGCGCTTACCGCGCTGTTTGCAATCCTCGCCTATCTGCTGATTTCCGGCATGGTGGTTGCCGCCGTGCGCTCGTTCATCATGCTTGCCGTCATGCTGGTGGCCGTGCTGTTCGACCGAAGCGCGCTGACCATGCGCAATCTCGCCATTTCGGCGATCATCGTCATTCTGGTTACGCCGCATGAGGTGGTGGGGCCGAGTTTCCAGATGTCGTTCGCGGCAACGGCGGCGCTTGTCGGCGCCTATGCGGCATGGGCCGACTACAAGGCGCGCCGCCCTGTGGCGCGGATTTCCGCAAAGCCCGGTTTCGTTCGCTCCCTGATGCGCGCTCTGGTCGCGATGATGGCGGGGCTTGCCGCGACCTCCGTGGTTGCCGGGCTGGCCACGACGCTCTACGCGGCCTGGCATTTTCAGCGGATCGCGCCGCTCAGCCTGCTGGCCAATCTGGCGGTTATGCCGGTCGTCTCGATCATCGTCATGCCGTTTGCCGTTTTTGCGTCGCTCGCCATGCCCTTCGGTCTCGATGCCGCTTTGTTGCAGATCATGGGCAAGGGGCTGACGGCGGTGATCTTTCTTTCCGAAAGGATCGCGGACATGTCGCCGGTCGACGCGATCGGATTGATTCCGCCCGTGGCCGTTCTCCTGGCGACGATCGCGCTGGTGATCGCGACGATGACGACGACATGGCTGCGCCTTGCCGCCCTGCCGTTCGCCATGGGCAGTCTGGTGACGCTGGGGTCCGTGCGAACGCCCGACATTCTCATTTCCGAAGACGCCCGGCTGATCGCCGTTGCCATGGAAAACGGAGAGGTCGCGGTCAACCGGCCCCGCCCGAATGCCTTCACCATCGACAACTGGGGGCGGGCGATGGATGCGGAAACATTATTGCCGCCGAAACGCGTGCGACAGCAGGACGAAGGTGCGTTTCTGCAAGGACTGATCGCCCCTGTGAAGGGGGAAACGGAAGCCGCGGGGTTTGTGTGTTCTGAAAAGATCTGCGCGGCGCGCAGTCCCTCCGGTCTGCTTGTCGTGCAGGCTCGGGATGCCGGAACCGCCGGCAAAGCCTGCGCCCATGCAACACTCATCGTGATCGAGGATGCCACGGCGCGTAATCCCTGCCGCAAATCGCGGGCAATTGTGGTGACGCGGCGTGAACTGGCGCGAAAGGGAAGCGCCGAAGTGTATCTGGAAAAGACCGGCGCTTCGCCTGTTGCGGCGGCTGTCGGCAAGGCGGAACCGGGCATCGGGGAATTGCAAATCCGCTTCGCGATCGAAGGGGATTATCGGCCATGGCATACGCAGCGCCGGTATTCGCGCGAAGCGCGCGGCCTGCCGCCCTATGAGCGAAAGATCGCCGCCGCATCTGTGGAAACATCCGCTGGATCGGTATCGGATCAGATCGAATGAGCGGCACGGGTCGACGTTCAAAGCAAGCTTTTCACCCCGTTGGGCAAGCCTGTTTCAGCGCGGTTTTCGTCGGCTGAAGAACCGCTCGCGTCGAAGTAAGAAAATCGGGATCAGCGCGCTGGAGCCGTTCAGGGTCTCACGGCATCGCCGAGCGGCTCCAAATCTTTGTTTCGCCGCGTTTCCGAACCGGAAAAGCGTTTCCTGGAAACGCTCCAACTAAAGCCTGTCGCCCGAAAAACAGGAACCGGTTTCGGGACAACGACATGCGTGAAAAGAGGCGCTTAAAGCGAGAGCAGCGAAAGATCGTGACGTGCTTTATCACGCCGGCAATGTTTTCCCGTCATGCGCACATCCGAACTTGGCCCATCGGCGCTGCGCCCGGTCTTGCCGGCGATCTTGCCGGCCACGGCGCATATACCACTGCGCATATACGATCAGCGCCTGCCGGCCACCTGTTTCCAACCACCCGCTTCCAGCAGATCCATTCAGGCTCTTTCACGCACGCCGGAGCCGAGACCGCGACTGCAAGAGAGGCCGCGACCGCAAGACCGGATTCAATTTCTCAAAATATTGTTCCAGAGGTCTGATAAGTAGTCCTTTTCCGCCGAGAACGAAGCGGAAAAGGCGGGTCGATCAGCGTCTCGTCGTTTCCGGCATCAGTAGCGGCGGATCAATCCGACCAGCCTGCCCTGCACCTTGACGCGGTCGGGTCCAAAAATCCTGGTTTCATAAGCCGGATTGGCGGCTTCAAGCGCGATGGAAGCGCCTTTTCGGCGAAACCGCTTCAGCGTGGCTTCCTCCTCATCCACCAGCGCCACGATGATATCGCCCGGAGTGGCCGTGTTGCCATTGCGAATGATGACCGTATCGCCATCGAAGATGCCGGCTTCGATCATCGAATCCCCGCGGACTTCAAGGGCGTAGTGCTCGCCGCCCGACAGCATTTCGGGCGGCACCGAAATGGAATGTGTCTTGTGCTGGATCGCATCGATCGGAACGCCGGCCGCGATCCGCCCCATCACGGGAATGGATACCGCGGAGACGCTGTCGTCGTCATTGCTGGCGGCCTGCGGCTTGCGGGCATCCCTTGCCGGCTGTCCGAGGCTTCCCTGAATGACGCTGGGCGAGAATTTTCGCGCGCCGTTGAGACCGGGGGCTATCGAATCGGGCAGGCGCAGCACCTCCAGCGCCCGTGCCCGGTTGGGCAGGCGCCGGATGAATCCGCGCTCCTCAAGCGCGGTGATGAGCCGGTGTATCCCCGACTTGGAAGCAAGGTTCAAAGCTTCCTTCATTTCATCGAATGAGGGCGGAATGCCGCTTTCCTTCATCCGCTCATGGATAAAGAGAAGCAGTTCATGTTGCTTGCGCGTCAGCATAGGTTCCCCCCGGCAGCGGTGAATCCAGAATCGGAAAACAAACCCGGAACAAACACTATATGTTCCAGTTGTGTTCCGCAACCGTTTTTAAAATCGGGGCTATTCGCAGCTATGTCGAAGGCGTCAGCCGATCATCAGCAACCGGCAGGGATCGCCGGTTTCCGACGCCGGCTGGAAAGGCGCGCGTATGATGAGCCCGCCCGACGCGGCCATGGTGCGCAGCATGGAGGAATCCTGCACAGTGAAGGGCGTGGCCGTCAGCTTGCCGCCGCGTTCCTCTATTGCCGCGCGTATGTAATCCTGCCGATGGTCGTTGGCGGAAACCGGCGCTCCGAGGGTCGCGGTCCGGATATCCTGCCGGAAAGGCCGGCCGCCGAGGCGCGCAAGCAGCGGTTTCAGGAAGAGCTGGGCGCAGACCAGGCTGGCCACCGGATTTCCGGGCAGGCCCAGACACCGGATCCCGCCCATCCTGCCGAACATCAGCGGCTTGCCGGGGCGCATGGCGATCCGCCAGAAATCGAGCGTCATGCCCTCGCGGGTCAGAACCTCGTGAACGAGGTCGTGATCGCCCACCGAGGCGCCGCCCGTGGTGACGATGACATTCGCGCCGGCCGCAACGGCCCGCCTGACCAGCGCCGAGATTGCATCCTCGCGGTCGGGCGCGATGCCGAGATCGAGAACATCTGCCCCGACGGCGCGTGCGACAGCCGCGATGCCGTAACTGTTGGACGAAACGATCTGTCCCGGTCCCGGCTCGCTTCCGGGTGCGCGCAATTCGTCGCCGGTGGCGATGATGGCAACCAGAGGCCGCCTTACGACGCTGAGGCGAGGGTGGTTGGCGCAGGCGGCGAGGGAAAGCTTGCCCGGTCCCATCACCTGGCCTTTTTCAACCAGCAGATCGCCGCTGCGAAAATCCAGGCCCGCGAGTCGGACATTCCGCCCCGGCGCGGCCGGCTCCAGAAGCCGGATCGTGCCGCCGTCCTGTCTCTCGACATTCTCCTGGATGATAACCGTATCGGCCCCTGCAGGCAGGGGCGCGCCGGTGAAGATGCGGACGCACTGGCCGGCATCGACGGAGCCGGCAAAAGTGCCTCCGGCCGCCACTTCGCCGATGATTGACAACACACCGCCAGTCATTCCGGCGTCGGTGCCCCGCACCGCGTATCCATCCATCGCCGAAGCATCGAAAGGCGGGTGGGTGCGCAAGGCCACGACCGGCTCGGCCAGCACGCGATCATACGCATCGTTCAGTGTCACGCTTTCGCCGGCGAGGGGCTCGACATCCTCCAGGAGGCGTTGCAGCGCCGTTTCCATGGGAACCAGGGCCATGTCAGGGCTCCGCCCTGTAGTCGCCTGACTTTCCCCCCGTCTTGGAGGCAAGCCTGATATCGGAAATGATCATCGCGCGGTCCACGGCCTTGGCCATGTCGTAGATGGTCAGGCAGGCGACGGAGGCGGCCGTCAGCGCCTCCATTTCAACGCCGGTCTTGCCGGTGACGCGGGCCAGCGCCCGAACCCTGAGCCCGGGCAGGTCGTGGTCCGGCTCGATATCGAGGCTGACCTTTGTAAGCAGCAGGGGGTGGCAAAGCGGGATAAGCTCATGCGCTTTCTTGGCGGCCATGATGCCGGCGATGCGGGCCGTCGACAGAACGTCGCCCTTTTTGGCGTTGCCGGCGAGGATCATGGCGAGCGTCCCGGCCTGCATGCGCACGCTGCCCTCGGCGACCGCCTCGCGGACGGTTTCGGCCTTTTGGCCCACATCGACCATATGCGCCTCGCCGGAAGCGCCGATATGCGTCAGGCCGCTGGCGGCCGGGGAGGGACGGTCGTTCACGAGCTTCTATGCCTCGCCTGATTCGAGCCCGAGAAGGATGCGCGTGGCGCTGGTGACGTCGTCCTGGCGCATCAGGCTTTCGCCGACGAGGAAAGTGCCGATGCCGCTGGCGGACAGCCGCTTGCAGTCCTCATTGGTGAAAATGCCGCTTTCGCCGACGAGCAGCCGGTCGGCGGGAATCATGGGAGCAAGACGTTCGCTGGTTTCCAGCGAAGTTTCGAAAGTGCGCAGTTTGCGGTTGTTGATGCCGACGAGGCGTGAGGAAAGGCCAAGCGCGCGCTCCGTTTCCGCTTCGTCATGCACCTCGACCAGCGCGTCCATGCCAAGCGAGAACGCCGTGTCTTCGAGCGCCTGAGCGGTGGCGTCGTCGACGCATGCCATGATGATGAGGATCGCGTCCGCCCCCCATGCGCGCGCCTCGTGCACCTGATAGGTATCGAACAGGAAATCCTTGCGCAGTACGGGAAGGCCGGCGGCCTGACGCGCGCGGGCCAGATATTCCGGCGCGCCCTGAAAAGAGGGCGCATCGGTCAGCACCGAAAGGCAGGCGGCTCCCCCGGCCTCATAGGCGCGGGCGAGCGCCGGCGGATCGAAATCCGCCCGGATGAGGCCCTTCGAGGGGCTGGCTTTCTTGATTTCGGCAATGAGCGCGAAGCGGCCGTTGCGATTGCGTGTTTCAAGGGCGGACAGGAAGCCGCGCGGCTTTTCCTGATCCGCTGCCCGGGCCTTCAGTTCCAAAAGCGGCGTATGCGCTTTCGCCGCGGCGATCTCGTCACGCTTGTAGGCTTCTATCTTACGCAGGATGTCTGACATGGCTAAGCGTTGGAAACCTCGATCAATCTGTCCAGTACGCCGGTCGCCTTGCCGCTGTCTATCGCTTCGCGGGCTCTGGCAATTCCGTCTTCCAGCGTTTTGACCCTGTCGGCGACGATCAGCCCGGCACCGGCATTCATCAGCACCGTATCACGATATGCGCCGGCGGTTCCGGAAAGAACGCCGCGAAGGGCCGCGGCATTGAATTCCGAATCGCCGCCGCGCAGCGCTTCCCTGGAATGGCGTTGCAGCGCAAAGGCTTCGGGAGTGAGGGTGAAACTGCGGATTTCACCGTTTGAGAGTTCCGCGACACGGGTTTCACCGGTTACGGTGATCTCGTCATAGCCGTCGCCATGCACCACCCAGACATGCGTCGAGCCGAGAGCCTTGAGAGCTTCGGCAACGGGCAGCACCCATTCGGGTGCGAAAACGCCCACGAGCTGGCGTCCGACGCCGCCCGGATTGGTGAGGGGACCCAGCAGATTGAAGATCGTGCGGGTGCCGAGTTCGACCCGGACCGGCCCGACATGCTTCATTGCCGGATGATGTGAAGGCGCGAACATGAAGCCGATGCCGGCTTCCTCGACGCATCGCCCGATGGCTTCCGGCGCCAGTTCGATGTTGACGCCGAGCCGCGTAAGCACGTCCGCCGTGCCCGTCAGCGAGGAAAGGCCGCGATTTCCGTGCTTGGCTACCGGCACGCCGCAGGCGGAAATGACGAAGGCGGAGGCGGTCGAGATGTTCACGCTGTGGGAACCGTCGCCGCCGGTGCCGACAATGTCGATGGCATCGGCAGGCGCCGCCACGCGCAGCATCTTGCTGCGCATGGTGGCGACGGCGCCCGAAATCTCGCTGACCGTCTCGCCGCGAACGCGCAGCGCCATCAGGAAGCCGCCGATCTGGCCCGGCGTGGCATCGCCGGACATGATGATGTCGAACGCTTCGCATGCCTCGTCGAAGCTCAAGGCGTCGCCGGCGGCTACCTTGCCGATGAAGGGCTTCAGCGCGCTCATCTGGTCAGCGCCCGCGAGATGGCCACCTGATCGATCTCCACCGGATACTGGCCCTGCAACTGGGCAACCAGCTGGTCGAGGAGATCGCCGGAAAGGCCGGCGGCAAAGGAGTTTTTCACGTCATCGGGAACCGTCTGGGCGTCGGCGCCGGCAGGCTCCACCACCTGTGTGACCTTGAAGACGATCTGCGATCCGCCCGTCGGCGCCGCAATGATGCCGGACTGGCCTTCGCCCACGTCGAACATTGCGGCAGCGCCTTCGCGGCCGAAATCGGCGTCGTCGGCGGAGCGCTTCAGGCCGCGCTTGGTCTGCTTTTCGAGCGAAAGCCCGGAAGCCACCGCATCCAGCTCCACCCCTTCCGCAACACGCTTCTTCAATTCCTCGGCTTTGGCCAGAAGCCTCTTTTCGGTTTCGAGCGCGGTCCAGTCGGCAATGACGCGATCTTTCACCTCGTCCAGCGCGCGATCGCGGGCGGGGGTGACGGAATCGAGTTCATAGAACAGATAGCCGCCATTCGCCGTTTGCAGGGCCTCGTTCTCGGCGCCCGGCTCGGATTCGAAAACCGCGCGGATGAGGCTGGCCGATTCCGGCAGGTCGCGGATGACGCTCTCGTCAGGCGCCCGGCCCGAGCGGTCGATCGCCTCGACCGTGACCACCTTGAGGCGCTGTCTGGCGGCGGCCTCCTGCATGGTTTCGCCGCCGGCGCGGGCATCCTCATAGGCGTCGTGAACTTCCAGCAGCAGGCGGCTTGCCTCGCCGAGCGCGAGATCCCTGCGAATCTCGTCGCGGACTTCGGAAAGCGGCCTGACCACTTCCGGATTGATCTCGGTGACGCGAAGAAGCACCGGGCCGAACGTGCCCTTGATCACCTGGCTCACCTCGTTCAGCCCGAGCGCGAAGGCTGCATCCGCCACGGCCTGATCGGCGATCTTGTCCTTCGCCAGCGTTCCGAGCTGAACATCGGCTTCGGTCTTGCCCTGTGCGGCATAGACCCTGTCGAAAGTTCCACCGTTGTTGATGGAGTCGCGAGCGGTCTGCGCCTCCTGTTCGGAGGCGAACACGATCTGCTCGATCTTGCGGGTCGCGGGCGTCGTGAACAGCGACTTGTTCTTTTCGTAGTCGTCGTTCACCTGCTGGTCGCCGATGGCGCCGGTATCCAGAATATCTTCCGGTTCCAGCCGCACATAGGAGAATTTGCGGTATTCAGGCGCCGCATATGTCTGCTTGTTGGCTTCGAAATAAGCGGAAAGGTCGGTTTCGGAGGGCGCTTCCACCGGCTCGACCAGCGATTTCGGCAGCACGAGATAGTCTACCGTGCGATCCTCGCCCTGATAGAGAGCGAACGCTTTCAGGAATGTGTCGGGCACCTTGAGGCCGTCCGAAACCGCCTCGATGATCTGCTGGCGCCGGGCCACCTGCGCCCTGTTGTTCAGATAATCTTCCGGCCGCATGCCGACCTGACGCAGGACGTAATCGAACATCTGCCTGTCGAACTGTCCGTTCGCCCCGCGGAAAGCCGGGTCTTCATGGGTGAGGGAAGCGAGCCGGTCCTGCGAGATGCCGAGACCCATCTTGCGGGCCTGCTCATCGAGAAGCGCGCCGGAAACGAGCTGCGCGATCACCTGACGATCCAGACCGAGGGCGTTGACCTGCTCGCGGGTAAGACGCTGGCCGAACTGCTGGGAAAGCAAATTGATCTGCCTGTCATAGGCCAGACGATATTCGTTCACGGATACGGACGTACCGCCGACCCGCACGACGGATTCGTGCCCGCCGATCACGCCCGCGACCTGACCGGAAATTCCCCAGACGGCGAAGCTCAGCACCAGCATGATCAGCAAGGTTTTGGCGACCCAGGTTCCCGCGGCTTTTCTCAGACTGTCGAGCATGTTCAATTCCGGTTTCAGATGCAGCCAAGGGCAATAGCCTCCTTGCGCGCCAGTGTCGATTGCTTTGTGGTCCGATTTTGGTAGTGAAGGCACGCATATGGAAGCTTTCAGGGACGGAAAAGACATGACGCCAGGAATTCGGCCGCTCGTTGCGGGCAACTGGAAGATGAACGGCACCAGCGCTTCGCTCGACGAACTCAGGCTGATCGGCGAGGGCTTCAAGCGCGGTGCCGATACCCGGACGGAGGGGCTGGTGTGCGTGCCGGCGACCCTTCTGGCGAGGGCGGCTGAAGTCCTTTCCCCGACGCCGGTTCGCGCAGGCGGTGAAGATTGCCACGCCAGCGGCAGCGGCGCCCATACGGGCGACGTTTCCGCCGAGATGCTGAAAGACGCCGGGGCAACCCACGTCATTGTCGGGCACTCGGAGCGGCGGACCGACCATGGCGAGACCGACGCGGTGGTCCGCGCCAAGGCCGAGGCCGCGTGGCGGGCAGGCCTCGTCGCCATCGTCTGCATCGGCGAGACCAACGATCAGCGGCAGGCCGGCGAAACGCTCGACGTGCTGTCGCGGCAGATCGCCGGATCGGTGCCTGAAAGTGCCGCCGCTGCCAACACCATCATTGCCTATGAACCTGTGTGGGCCATCGGCACGGGCCTCACGCCGACCGCCGACGACGTTGCAAAGGCCCATGCCCATATCCGTGCGCGCCTCGTGGAAAGGCTGGGCGAAGGGGCAAGGTCGATGCGCATTCTCTATGGCGGCTCGGTCAAGCCATCCAATGCCGTCGAACTTCTGGGCATCGACAATGTGGATGGCGCGCTGGTCGGTGGCGCGAGCCTGAAGGCGGCCGATTTCCTCGGCATCGCCGAAGCATACGAGCATCTCTGACAGAGAAAAGGCTGGCGTGCGGCATTGCGCGCGCTTACATGGTGGCTGCAAAGGCTAATTCCGGGCCCGGACATGGACCCGGACTTGGAAATGCCGTCAAAGCATTGTATTGAGCCGCGTCTTCAGGAACGTTCGCGCAAGCGGGCGCAGGCATTGCCAGGGTAGACCAATGGAAACCGTACTTATCGTCGTCCACCTCATGATCGTGCTCGCCCTTGTCGGCGTGGTGCTGGTTCAGCGTTCCGAAGGCGGGGGGCTTGGCATCGGTGGCGGCTCCGGTTTCATGACGGCGCGGGGCGCCGCCAATGCCCTGACGCGCACCACGGCAATTCTTGCCGCCGCGTTTTTCATCACCTCGCTCGGCCTGTCGATCCTTGCCCGCTATGGTTCCAAGCCGACCGATATTCTGGATCGCGTTCCCGCCGCCACCCAGCAGCAGAATGCCCCTGCCCGGCAGGGCGTTCTCGATCAGCTTCCGGGCCAGGTCGCGCCGCAGGCGCCCGCGACGGCTCCTGCCGCTTCCGATGCTGCCGCGCCAGCCGCGCCTTCTGAATCCGTTCCCGCGCCGGCTGAAGGCGCCTCGCAGCCCGCGGAGCCGCAGGTTCCCAATAACTAAAGCGCGTCGCGATCTTTCAGATCGCTTCCCTGCGTTTCAAGTTGTTGTTTTTACGCATGTCGTTACCCCGAAACCGGTTCCCGCTTCGGGGGCGACATGCTTTAGGCTCTGTCCGAGCGACCGGGAACTGTCACTGCGGCGTACTGTTGTCGTTTGAACACAGTTGTCGCAAATGAATTTTATCACGATGATTTGCCGGGCAAGATGCAAAGCCCCGCTTGAGGTGTGTCCGGCCAATCGATTATAGATCGGCAGATGGCCGCCCGTCCGGGTACTGCGGGTCGAGCCACAGGCAACAGCAGTTTTTCTGATCGGATTTTCGTCATGCCGCTTCGCAGCTTCATTTTGATGAGCCTGTGCGCCTCCCTATATGCTGGCGCGCCAGTCTATGCCGCTCCAATCGCAGCCGGTGCTGCCCCTAAAACCCCCGCCGTGACCGATGTCGTGGAAGTGGCCGCGAAAAGCGCCGCTTCCGAACTGAAGGTCCTGAAGCGCAAGAAGAAGCCGACCGACGACGATCTGGCCAGAATCAACGAGCTGGAGAAGCAGGTCAAAATCGAACAGGCAGAGGCGCGCGCCAGGGCTGTCGAGGCCAGGAAGCTGGCCATGCGCGAAGCCGCCAGGGCAAAGGCCGAGGCCGAACGCAAGGCGTTTCAGGAAAAGCGTGAGCAGGGCAGGACGGCACGGGCGGCACGGGCGCCGGAACCTGTGCGGCCGGCTCCCGTAAAGCAGCAGGCTGCCGCTGCTCCTGCGGTTATCGAAGAAGTTCAGCAGCCGCTGTCGGCCGATGCGATGGCGATTGCGCGCACCGGCAACAATGGCGAACTGCGAAGCGAGGCGCGGGATGTCGTTCCCCGGCAGCGCAGCGGCGGCCTGTTCGGCGGGTTCTTCAACACCAGCGCGCCGGCCGGCGCCGTTGCCTATCTGCCGGAGACGCGGGCGCTCGATTCCGTCCTGCAGGAACGTCAGGCCAGGAAGAAGTTCAATGTGAAGCCGGACTTCGAGCCGCAGCAGGTTAATTTCACCGGCTATGAGCCGGGCACCATCGTGATCGACACCAATGCGCGCCGTCTCTATCTGGTCGAGACGCCGTTCACCGCGCGCCGCTATGCGATCGCCGTCGGTCGCGACGGGCTCCAGTACAAGGGCACCACGGTCGTCGGCGACAAGCAGGAGTGGCCGCGCTGGATTCCCACCAAGGACATGCAGCAGCGTGAGCCTGCCAAATATGGCCGCTACAAGGACGGCATGCCGGGCGGCCCGGACAATCCGCTGGGCGCGCGCGCCATCTACCTCTATGAGGGCAAGAAGGACACCTATCTGCGCATCCACGGCACCAACCAGCCGCAGACCATCGGCACCAATTCGTCGAATGGCTGCTTCCGCATGATCAACGATCATGTGATGGATCTCTACAGGCGCGTGAAGACCGGCACGAAAGTCGTCGTTCTCTGACCGTTCGCGTCAGCGCAAGAAGGGGCCGGCCGGAGCCGGCCCTTTTTGCTTGAAACACCTAAGCCCGGGAAAACCTTATGCGGCATGGTTTTTCCACTGGCGGAATCGGTTCGGCCGCGCTAAGCGATGGTTCCCATGGCGCGATATGTTTTTATTACTGGCGGCGTGGTTTCCTCGCTTGGCAAAGGTATAGCTTCCGCGGCTCTTGGAGCCCTGTTGCAGGCGCGCGGCTATCGCGCGCGCCTCAAGAAACTCGATCCCTATCTCAACGTCGATCCGGGCACCATGAGCCCCTATCAGCACGGCGAGGTGTTCGTGACCGACGATGGCGCCGAGACCGACCTGGATCTTGGCCACTATGAGCGTTTCACCGGCAGGTCCGCCAACAGGCAGGACAACATCACCACCGGGCGCATCTACCAGAACATCATCGAGAAGGAGCGTCGCGGCGACTATCTGGGCGCGACCGTGCAGGTCATTCCCCACGTCACCGACGAGATCAAGAATTTCATTCTTGACGGCAATGAAGACTATGATTTCGTGCTCTGCGAAATCGGCGGCACTGCCGGCGACATCGAGGCGATGCCCTTCCTCGAAGCCATCCGCCAGCTTGGCAACGATCTGCCGCGCGGGCAGGCGGTATATGTTCACCTCACCCTGATGCCCTGGATTCCGGCGGCGGGCGAACTGAAGACCAAGCCGACCCAGCATTCGGTGAGGGAACTGCGCGCCATCGGCATCGCACCCGACATCCTGCTCGTGCGCGCGGATCGCCAGATTCCGAAGGAGGAGCGGCGCAAGCTCTCGCTGTTCTGCAACGTGCGCGAATCGGCCGTTATCCAGGCGCTCGACGTCGGCCATATCTACGACGTGCCCGTGGCCTACCATAAGGAAGGCCTCGATTCCGAGGTTCTGGCCGCATTCGGCATCGACCCCGCGCCCAAGCCGCGCCTGGAGCGCTGGGAAGGCGTGGCGAAGCGCATCCACAATCCGGAAGGCGAGGTCACCATCGCCGTGGTCGGCAAGTATACGGGCCTGAAGGATGCCTATAAGTCGCTGATCGAGGCGCTTTCCCATGGCGGTCTCGCCAACCGGGTGCGCGTCAGGCTGGACTGGATCGAGGCAGAGGTGTTCGAGAAAGAAGACCCCGCGCCTTATCTCGAAAAGGTTCACGGCATTCTGGTGCCCGGCGGTTTTGGCGAGCGCGGAGCGGAAGGCAAGATCCTTGCCGCGAAATTCGCCCGCGAGCGCAAGGTTCCTTATTTCGGCATCTGCTTCGGCATGCAGATGGCCTGCATCGAGGCGGCTCGTTCTCTGGCGGGTGTCGAAAAGGCATCGTCGACGGAGTTCGGCCCGACCAGCGAGCCGGTTGTCGGCCTGATGACCGAATGGCTGAAGGGCAGCATGCTCGAAAAGCGCAAGGCAAGCGGCGATCTCGGCGGCACCATGCGCCTTGGCGCTTTCGACGCCACGCTGGCGGAAGGTTCCAGGATCGCATCGATCTACGGCGCCACGAAAATTTCGGAGCGCCATCGTCATCGCTATGAAGTGAATATCGACTATCGGGCCCGCCTCGAAGCATGCGGTCTGAAGTTCGCCGGCATGTCGCCGGACGGCGTGTTGCCGGAGACGGTCGAATATACCGACCATCCATGGTTCATCGGCGTGCAGTACCATCCGGAACTGAAAAGCCGCCCGCTCGAACCGCATCCGCTGTTCGCCAGCTTCATCGAGGCGGCGGTGGAGCAGTCGCGACTGGTCTGACCGGCGACAAACGACAGGCAAATAAAAACGGCGGGGAATTTCCCCGCCGTTTTGTTTTTTCAGAAATTATGTCATCAGGCGGCGCTTGCCGTCTGTTTGCGGGGCCGGCGCCGGAATTTGCGCGGCTTTGCGCTGTCGGGCGTACGCTCGCCGGCGGCGCGGGGTGCGTTGGCCTTCTCCGGCCAGTGCCGGTTGGCGCCGCCGCCGCGCTTTGCGGCCGGGGCTGGCCTTGCCTGCCCCTCGGCCTGTCCTGCCTGCCGGCCGTTGCGGCCATTGGCGGACACATCCGCGCCGGCTTCGCCACCATGTCTGGGGCCACGATTGCCGTTGGCGTTCCGTTGACCGCCAGCCGGACGGCGATTGCCGTCACGACGCTGCGGACGCGGAGCTTCCTCGCCGTCCGGCCTCGCAGCGCTTCCCTGAGGACGCGGCTTGGGCTGCGGGTCAGGCTCATCCAGATGGTCGCCAAGCACTGGCAGTTGCATGCGGATGATCCGCTCGACCTGCCTCAGCTTGGAATTCTCAGACGGATCGACCATGGTGATGGCCACGCCGTCCTGCCCGTTGCGGCCTGTGCGTCCGATGCGATGCACATAGCTCTCGGCCTCGTCCGGCAAATCGAAATTCACGACATGGCTGATGCCGGGAACGTCGATGCCGCGCGCGGCGATGTCGGTCGCCACCAGAATGCGGACGGAGCCGTCGCGAAACCCGTTCAGGGCTTTCTGGCGCGCATTCTGGCTCTTGTTGCCATGGATGACGCCCGCCTCGAAGCCGTCACGCTCCAGATCGCGGGTCACGCGGTCGGCGCCATGCTTGGTGCGCGCGAAGATGATGACGGAACGCATCGCTTCGTCGGCCAGCATTTTGGAGAGAACCTGCCGCTTTTGCTTGGTGCGGGCAAAGATCACGCCCTGCCTGATCTCGGAGGCGGTGGTGCCTTGCGGTGCGACCTCGACACGGACCGGATCATGCAGGAGCCCCTTTGCAAGGTCTGCGATCTCGTTCGGCATGGTTGCCGAGAACAGCGCCGTCTGCCTTGCCGGGTGCGTGGCTTTGGCGATGCGGCGAACATCGTTGATGAAGCCCATGTCGAGCATGCGGTCGGCCTCGTCGAGGACGAGCCAGGTCGTGTCCGAAAGGATCAGGTCCTTTTCGCGGACGAGATCGGTCAGGCGGCCGGGCGTCGCGATCAGGAAGTCGACGCCGGGAGCGATGCGTTTCACCTGACTGTGGCGCGACACGCCGCCCAGCACCAGCGCGGTGGAAATATGCGCGCCCCTGGCCAGCACCTTGACCGTTTCCTCGATCTGCACGGCCAGTTCGCGGGTCGGAGCGAGAATGAGCGCGCGGGCCGTTCGCGGCCGGCGCTTGGTGCCCAGAGCGATGATCTTCGACAGGATCGGCAGCGCGAACGCGGCCGTCTTGCCGGAACCCGTCTGTGCGATGCCCAGAACGTCGCGGCCAGCGAGCTGGGCGGGAATGGCCTGCTCCTGAATGGGTTTCGGTTCGGTGAAACCGGCCGCATGCGTGGCCTTCAAAAGCTGCCCGGAAATTCCCAGAGCGGCGAAGCCGGTCGGCTCCGCAATGATTTCATTGGTCAAAATTCGTCTTCTTTCAGGCGGCATGCAGCCGCCAACGCGTATGGCGGAGCGCAATCCGCCTGACATAAACATCGGAAACGACAAGGCGGCGGATTAAGTCCGCTCGGCTGCGCTGTCGCGCCCACACGCTTGTGCGCACGGGGCTTTTCATCACCGCGCCGACAGGGCGCAAGGTGAGAAACAGACGCAACCAGTCTCATTTTTCGAGAAAGCCGGATCAGCCGGCCCAAGCGCCCATAAACGGCATATGGAGGAGCGGGGCAGAAATTGCAAGGAGATTATATTGCAGCGCAACAGCAGCGGTTACGCATCCTGTCGCTTGCGCGCGCCCGCGCGCCCGAAGCTCAAGGGGCGCGACGACCAGCCTGTAAGCCGGTCGATCACCCAATGGCGAACCGGTTGCGGCAACATGCTCGTCAGCTTCAGACCCCAGACGAGCCGCTTCGGGAAAGCGATTTCGAAGCCGCCGCGCGCGATGCCCCTCAACATGCGGCTTGCCGCATCCTGCGGCCGCATAAGCGCCGGGACCCTGGATGCCGTTTGCTGCAACTGAAGCAGCGGCGTGTTCACGAAACCGGGATTGGCGACCTGGATGCGGATATTGATCTTGTCAAAATCATATTTCAGAGATTGCGCCATCACGTTGATGGCGGCCTTGCTGGCGCCATATGCGGCCGTGGTCGGCCAGCCAAACCATGCGCTGATCGAGCCCATAAGCACGATATGACCGAAACCGCGCTTCTGCATGCGACGCGCGACCGGCACCATTCCGTTGATGACGCCTTGCAGATTGAGGTCGAACGTCCGCCTGAATTTGCGCACCGAAAGGTTTTCGCCGGCAACCGGCACATAAGTGCCGGCGTTGAATATGGCCAGCACGACGGGACCCGCTGCGCTTTCGATCGCGGCCAGCGTGTCATCCAGCCCCGCTTCATCGGTCACGTCGCAGGGAAAGGAAAGGATCTGGCCGGAAAGGGGCGCCGCTTCAGCGATGAGCGCCTCGATTTCATCTTCCTCGCGGGCGGTGACCGCCACCGTGTAGCCGGTTGCCGCCAATGCTTTCGCAAGTGCCCTGCCTATTCCGGAACTGCCGCCTGTGATCCAGACGATGCCGTCTTTGGGGTTGGCCCTGTAAAGTCCCATTCGTCACCATATCCGCATTGCGAAATGGTCTAGCCATCCGCGCCTGTTAAGGAAAGAGGGCATATGACGGGGTTGGACGTTTGATTCCCGTTTGTGGAATTTTGTCCTAAAAAGCCGGATTTATGAGAAAAATCCATCCTTGTAAGGAGGAGGGTAGATTTCTAGTTTCGGATCAAACGGTCAGATTGAAGGAATTTCCATGCACCGCTCGGTGATCGACGCTATCGGCAACACCCCCCTGATCAGGTTGCGGCGAGCTTCCGAGGAAACGGGATGCGAAATTTTCGGCAAGGCCGAATTCATGAATCCCGGCCAGTCCGTGAAGGACAGGGCAGGGCTTTTCATCATCCGCGATGCCGAACGGCGCGGATTGCTGCGGCCGGGCGGCGTCATCGTGGAAGGAACCGCCGGCAACACCGGCATCGGCCTGACGCTGGTGGCGAAGGCGCTCGGCTACCGCACCGTCATCGTCATTCCCGATACGCAGAGCCAGGAGAAAAAAGATGCCATCCGCCTGCTCGGCGCGGAACTGATCGAGGTTCCGGCCGTGCCGTACCGCGATCCGAACAACTACGTGAAACTTTCCGGGCGGCTGGCGGCACAACTGGCGGCGACGGAGCCGAACGGCGCGATCTGGGCCAACCAGTTCGACAATGTGGCGAACCGGAATGGCCATATCGACACCACGGCAAAGGAAATCTGGGAGCAGACCGGCGCAAAGATCGACGGTTTCGTTTCGGCGGTCGGCTCCGGCGGAACGCTGGCCGGCGTGTCCGCCGGCCTGCGCAACAGAAGCAGCGCCGTGAAAGTGGCTCTGGCCGATCCCTCCGGCGCCGCCCTCCACAGTTATTACACCAGCGGCGAATTCGTCTCCGAAGGGTCCTCGATCACCGAAGGCATCGGACAGGGGCGAATTACCGCCAATCTGGACGGGTTCACGCCCGATTTTTCCTACCGGATCCCCGATGATGAGGCTTTGCCGATCATTTTCGATCTGATTCAGGAAGAAGGGCTGTGCGTCGGCGGCTCCACCGGCGTCAACATAGCAGGCGCGATCCGCCTCGCCCGGGAACTGGGACCGGGCCATACCATCGTGACCATTCTGTGCGATTACGGTACACGCTATCAGTCGAAACTCTTCAATCCCGAATTCCTGCGGGCGAAGCACTTGCCTGTTCCGGGCTGGATGGAGGAGAAGGTCAGGATCGGCGTGCCGTATATACAGGTGGAATGATGGAACCCAGCACACAGCCTCTGTTTCGTGATGACTCATATATGAAGGAAGCGGCGGCAACTGTGCTGGCGGTCAACGAGGGCGGCGGCGTCATCCTCGACCGCACCATTTTTTATGCGACGTCGGGCGGACAGCCGGGCGACACGGGATATTTCGAGCGTGGGGACGGAAGCCGCATCGAGATCGCGGCCACCGTCACCGGTCAGACGAAGGACGAGATCGTCCATGTTCCCGCGCCCGGCCAGCCGGAACTGATCCCTGGCGAAGCGCTGAAGCTTTTCATCGACTGGCCCCGGCGCCACCTGTTGATGCGCATGCACACCGCCTGCCATCTGCTCACCGTAGTCTGCCCTTATCCGATAACCGGCGCGGCGGTCTCTCCCGATGATTCGCGGGTGGATTTCGACATTCCCGACGCCAGCCTCGGCAAGGAAGAAGCCACAGCCCGGCTGATGGAGCTCGTTCGCGCCGATCATCCGGTTTTCATACGCCGGATCGGCGATGCGGATCTGGCCGCCAACCCCGGACTGGTGAAATCCAAGAATGTGCGCCCGCCGCAAGGCACCGGCAGCATCCGGCTTGTGTGCATCGGCGAGGAAGGGCTGATCGACAGCCAGCCTTGCGGCGGCACGCATGTCGCCCGCACATCTGAGATCGGGGAAATCCATATCGGCAAGATCGAGAAAAAAGGCAGGGAAAACCGGCGTTTCCGTCTCCGGTTCGGCCCCCTGCCAGTCGCCTGACGCCTATGTTGGAACTGCAATTCAGGGAAGGACATGACATGGCTGCGGACAGTCCCTTTACGGTGGATGCGGAATGGTTGCAGCAGCGCCTCGGCGAGCCGGGCCTGACGATCGTCGATGCGTCCTGGTATCTTCCCGACCAGAAGCGCGACGCGCGCGCGGAATATGAAGCCGCGCATGTTCCAGGCGCGGTGTTCTTCGACCATGACGCCGTTTCCGATCCGAACTCCGATCTGCCGCATACGCTGCCTTCGGCGCGGCATTTTGCCCGCTTTGCCGGCACGCTCGGCATCTCTGCCGACGACACGATCGTGATTTATGACGGTCCGGGCTTCTTTTCCGCTCCAAGGGCGTGGTGGATGTTTCGCGTCATGGGCATGTATCAGGTCTATGTCCTGGATGGCGGGTTCGACGCATGGAAGGCCGCGGGGCGGCCGGTGACGGACGAGGCCACCAGAATAGCGCCGTGCATCTTCCATGCCGGGTTCGACGAGAAGCAGGTCGTCAGTCTTTCGCAAATGCGCCGGCTCGTGGAGCGGGGCGAAAGCCAGATCGTCGATGCCCGCGGGCCCGGCCGTTTTTCAGGAACCGAACCGGAGCCGAGAGCCGGCATCCGTTCCGGCCACATGCCCGGCGCCCGCAATCTGCCGTGCTCGGCCCTGTCGAAAAATGGCTATCTGTTGCCGGCCCCTGAATTGCGCAAGCTCTTTACCGCGGCCGGCGTCGACCTGGAGCGCCCGGTGGTGACCTCCTGTGGCTCGGGCGTGACCGCGGCTGCGCTGATACTGGCGCTGGAAACGCTGGGGCACGGTGACAACCGCCTCTATGACGGCTCGTGGGCCGAGTGGGGCGGCCTGGCGGATACGCCGGTCGAAACAGGCGCAGGCCACGCTTCCGAAGACTGATCGCACCATGTCGCCGATGCACCCCGACCCGATAGACGTGACCGTCGTCTTTCTCGAAATGGCGTCGCCGCCATCCGCTTATCCACCCGCGCCCTGCAACAGGCAGATCGCGCTTTTGAAGACCAGCAATATCCCGCTGCACTACTATCGCTATCTGACCGACAGGGTCGGGCGGAAGTGGCACTGGGTGAATTCGCTGCGCAAGAGCGATGCGGAACTGGCGGCGGAACTCCACCGGCAAGACAGAGAGGTTTCGGTTCTCTATCTGGATGGCGCGCCGGCGGGGTTCTTCGACATCAACCGGGTGTCTCCGGAGGTTTCCGACCTGGCGTTTTTCGGCATGATGGAACATGCAATGGGGCAGGGGCTGGGACGCTGGTTTCTGGGGGCCGCCATTTCAGCGTGCTGGGCAACGCGCCCTCGGCTCGTGACGGTTCAGACCTGTACGCTCGATCATCCCGCAGCGCTGCCTTTGTATCAGAAGCTGGGTTTTACGCCTGTGGGGCAGTCCAGGGAGATAATCCGGCCCATGAGCTTCGCCGAGCGATCCGCCAGCGTGATGCGCTGACGAGCAGTCGTCCGGTTCCTGAACGCGCCGTTCATGCCCGCTTCAGACAACTCCTGTAAGTTCGCGCCAGGCCTCGACGAAACAAATGCGGGGCTCCGATACGAGGAGAAGACCATGCTCAACCGCCGCAGCTTCGCGACCGCTCTCGTCGCGGCCGTTATCTTGCCCGGAGCCGCTTTCGCTCAGGCGCCGACACCTTCCGCCGCGACCATCGAGCGTCAGCTTGAAAGCGCGCCGCATATGCGGCTCAAGCAGAACCAGCGCGTCACCGTCGGCGAGTTCAAGCGCCGCCCGGACCTGCGCCGCGCCGCCCCCTCGATCGACATCCAGTCGATCAACTTCGAATTCGCTTCGGCTGAAGTTTCGCCTTCGCAATACCGCAAGGTCCGCAACATCGCCGACGCGCTGAACAACATGCTTCGCCGCGATCGCCGCGCGCAGGTGCTGATTGAAGGCCATACCGACGCGGTCGGTTCGTTCCAGTCCAATCAGCTGCTGTCGGAACGCCGCGCAGAATCGCTCAAGCGGGTCCTGGTGCGCGAGTTCGGCGTGCCGTCGCGGGCGCTCGAAACGGTCGGCTATGGCAAGGAATTTCTGCTCGTTCCCACGCAGAACGAGAACTGGCGCAACCGCCGCGTTACCCTGCGGCGCATGGACAGCTTCATTCGCTGACCCTTCACGATGCCGATATCGTGCGAAAGCCCGGCTTGACGTGCCGGGCTTTCGGCGTGTCTTCTCTCCTTTCAGGGTGTGAGGACGAGCAATGACGATAAGAGTTGTAATGGCCGGCGCGACCGGCTGGGTGGGCAAGGCCATGGTGCCGGCGATCATCGCGGCGGATGACCTTGTTCTGGCGGGCGCCGTTGCGCGTCAATCGGCCGGGCAGGACGCCGGACTGGCGGCCGGCTTGCCGTCGCAAGCCGGAGTTAAGGTATCCGGTTCGCTGGAAGAGGCTTTGCAGACGCCATCCGAGGTGGTGGTGGACTACACCAAACCGGATGCGGTGAAGGCCAACACGCTCCTGTCAATCTCGAAGGGACGCCATGTGGTGATCGGCACCTCCGGGCTCGGAGAGGGCGATTATGCCGAAATCGACGCTGCCGCCCGTGCCGCCGGCGTCGGCGTGCTTGCCGCCGGCAATTTCTCGATTACCGCTACGCTTTTGAAGCGCTTTGCCCTGATGGCCGCGAAATACGTCCCCGATGTCGAAATCATGGACTATGCCAGCGCCAGAAAACCCGATGCGCCGTCCGGTACGGCGCGCGAACTGGCCGAACAGCTTGCGCGGATACGAAGACCCGCGACGAGCTTGCCGCAATCGCAGATATCCGGCGTGCCCGCCGCCCGCGGCGGCGCGGTGGGGAAGGGCGAAGGCGTGCAGGTTCACTCGCTACGCCTGCCATCCTACATTCTTTCATGCGAGGCGATCTTCGGCCTTCCCGATGAGCGGCTCACCATCCGGCACGATGCCGGCTCTTCCGCTGCCCCCTATGTCGCGGGAACCCTGCTGGCGATACGCCGGGTCGGAGCCATGAAGGGACTGATGCGCGGGCTCGATTCGCTGATGGACTGAAATGCCGGCCCTTAACTCTTCGTTAACCATAAGGGCGCATATTGCCGGGCAATTGTCATCCTGTCGTTACATCGACCTTCTAAAAGGCAGGTGTCGACAAAGTCGCTGACCGCGGATGTACCGGCAGAGACCACGACAGACGAGGAAGCGGAGCTCATGCTCCGCTTTTTTGTGTCTCCCGTTGCCGCCCGGCCGGAATCGCATATGGTGGGCGCGTGAGGCGTTTCTGTCCTCGGCGACCACGCTGGTAACGCCGATCGTCGCGATAGACGGCCATCCGGTGGCAAATGGTCACCCCGGTTCGGTGACGCTTTCCCTGCGACAGGCGTTTTTTGACGTTGCGGAAAAAAGTCCAGCCTGATAACCGCAGGGTGTAAACAATCGTAAATCTCGTCCTGCTTGCTTTTTTGCAGGCAGGTTTGTTTGCTGCGCAATATGCCCGCTCGACGGGTATATCGACTGACAGACAAAAAGGGATCCGGCGGGAAGATAAGAAAAATGGCCGAACGCTCGCAAAATCTTCAGGACCTTTTCCTGAACTCGGTTCGTAAAAGCAAAAACCCTCTTACGATATTCCTCATCAACGGCGTGAAACTTACCGGTGTCGTGACGTCGTTCGACAATTTCTGTGTGTTGCTGCGCCGTGACGGGCACTCCCAGCTCGTCTACAAGCATGCCATCTCCACGATCATGCCGAGCCAGCCGGTTCAGATGTTCGACGGCGAGGAAGGCTGATACTGCTTGGCACGCAACCGCGACGCGGCTGACAAACCCGGAACGCAAGCCGACAAAGGCCAGGGCGAGGACAAGGCCGCGCCCGTGCGGGCCATTGTCGTCGTTCCGGTTCTGACGCGGCCGCAGGCGGTGGATGAAACATCGCGGCCGCGCCTGACCCGTTCGCCTTCGGCCCGCCATGACGAGGCCGTGGGCCTGACGCGCGCCATCGATCTCGACCCGGTTCACAGTCTGATCGTGACGGTCAATGACCCGCGCCCCGGAACCCTGCTGGGATCGGGCAAGGTCGACGAGATCGCCGCGCTGGTCAGGGAAAGCGATGCGGAGCTGGTCATTGTCGACCATTCGCTGACGCCCGTTCAGCAGCGCAATCTCGAAAAGGAGATGAACGTCAAGGTGCTCGACCGCACCGGGCTCATCCTTGAGATTTTTGGCGAGCGCGCCCGCACGAAGGAAGGCGCGCTTCAGGTCGAACTTGCCCATCTGAACTACCAGAAGGGCAGGCTGGTGCGCAGCTGGACGCATCTTGAGCGCCAGCGCGGCGGCGCCGGCTTCCTCGGCGGGCCGGGCGAGACGCAGATCGAGGCCGACCGCCGCATCCTTCAGGACAAGATCGTCAAGCTGAAGCGGGAACTGGAAACCGTTCGCCGCACGCGCGACCTGCATCGCGCCAAGCGCCGGAAGGTGCCTTTTCCTGTGGTTGCCATCGTTGGCTATACCAATGCCGGCAAGTCGACGCTGTTCAACCGGCTGACGGGAGCTACGGTGCTGGCCGAAGACATGCTCTTCGCCACTCTCGATCCCACCTTGCGCCGCCTGCGCCTGCCGCATGGCACGCCGGTGATCCTGTCCGACACGGTTGGCTTCATCTCCGACCTGCCGACCCACCTTGTGGCGGCGTTCCGCGCCACGCTGGAAGAGGTGGTGGAGGCCGATCTCATCCTTCACGTGCGCGACATTTCCGATCCCGATACGGCGGCGCAGGCGGAAGATGTCGAGCGCATATTGGGCGATCTCGGCGTCGATGCGAATGACGACCGCCGCGTGATCGAGGTCTGGAACAAGATCGATCTTCTGGACGACGCCAACCGTGAGCGGCTTCTCGGGGAAGCCTGTCAGGACCGGCGGCAGGGGCCGATCGCCATTTCGGCCATTACCGGCGAGGGGCTGGACCGCCTTCTGGGAGCGATCGAAACCTATGTCTCGGGCGAACTTGCGGAAATGACCGTCACCCTTGTGCCCGACCAGTTCAGCCTGCTCGACTGGCTCTATCGCAATGGCGACGTCACCCGGCGCACGGACAATGAGGATGGCAGCCTCACGCTGGTGTTGCAGGCGACGGAGAACGCGCGCGAGGAAATCCGCAACCGCCTGCGTGGCGGCGCGGCAAAGGGAATGACTCCGGACGAGGGTTAGGGCGTTTCCAGGAAAAGTGGAAACACTTTTCCTGGAAACGCGACAAAACAAGGACCTGGAGCCGTTCGGCGATTGCGTGAAACATTGAACGGCTCTAGACTTTATTCTTCGCCTGCTGCCAAAGCTCTTCCATTTCTTCCAGGCTGGCATCTTCAAGCGATTTTCCCTTTTTATCGAGGAAACGCTCTATGTAGTGGAATCGGTTGCGGAATTTGTCGTTGGTTCCGGCAAGGCAAGCTTCCGGATCCACGCCGAGATGACGGCCAAGATTGACGAACGCGAACAGCGTGTCGCCGAACTCGTCTGTGATGGCATCCGATTTTCCCGCTGCCAGCGCCTGACGCAACTCTCCGATTTCCTCCTCGATCTTGTCGAGGATGGGCGCCGCCGCACCCCAGTCGAAGCCGACGCGCGCGGCTTTTTCCTGTAGCTTGAGCGCGCGTGTCAGGGCCGGCAAGGGCAGGGGAACGCTGTCCAGATAGCCCTCGCCATTATCTTCCGGATCCTGTCCGCGGGCCGTTCTGGCTGCGCGTTTCTCCACTTTTTCCTCCGACTTGATCTTTTCCCACATGTCTTTCGCCATGCCGGCGCTGCGCGCATCGTCGTTGCCGAACACATGCGGGTGGCGGCGGATCATCTTGGTCGTGATCGCCTCCACCACATCGGGAAATGCGAATTCGCCCTGCTCTTCGGCCATGCGGGCGTGGTAGACGACCTGCAACAACAGGTCGCCGAGCTCTTCGCGCAGATCGTCGAAATCGCCGCGCTGGATAGCGTCGGCGACCTCATAGGCTTCCTCGATCGTATAGGGCGCGATGGTGGAAAAAGTCTGCTCCACGTCCCATGGGCATCCGCCCGCCGGCGCGCGCAACGCCGCCATGATCTCGATGAGCCGGGAAATGTCCTTCGATGGCGCCAGCGAGGGGATTGCGCTGCCCTTGTCCAGTTTTCGCGCAAAATACCGTACGGTTTTCGAGCCGCCATGAATGGTCGCCGCGCCTGCTTCGCGAAAACCCAGCCGGCTGTGAAACGCATCCGATGCCGGATTGGGCGGATCGGAGTTCACCTCGCATACGATGGTGTCATGTCCGGCTTTCAGGGCCAGAGCGAACAGATGCTCATAAAGCCGTCTGGCATGACCGCGCCCGCGCGCCTCCTCGCTGACGACAACGCGGTCAACATAGATGAAGCGCGGATATTTTTGACGGAACCAGAGAAAATTCGGACTGTCGTAATCGGCGTTCTGGTCGAAGCTTATCAGAAATGCTTCCGTGTCCCCGATGCTCAGCGCGTGGGCCGCATTGTCCAGAAGCTGCGACAAGCGCTCCGGTTCCAGCCAGGAAAGCTCCTGCGCATGAAGATTGTTCAGCCTGAGAATGTCAGCCTCGCGGTTTCTGTCCACGGGCTCGATGGGCGGCGGAGGCTGGCTTGTCACGATGAAAATCCGTCCTTGTTGGAAAGCGCTCCACGGCTGGCCCGTTTTTGCTTTTCTGCGAATCGCAGAAATGCGCCAGCCCCTTGTTTCGACGTAATTCCGAACGCAAAACCGCTGTGAGTTTTTGCTGGAAACGCTCCTGAAGCGTGTCGCGATCTTTCAGCTTCGCTCCCTGCGCTTCAGGTTCCTGCTTTTACGCCTGTCGTCGTCCCGAAACCGCTCCCGCTTTCGGGCGACATGCTTTAGCACCGCCGCCGGTGCCGCAAAAGTCCCTTCCGGCTGAAACGAAACCCGTATCGGGATAAGGTTCGGCATCGGTTGCGCTGCGGCACAGCGCAATTACGCTTTGAAAAATCGCACCGGATGCGCCACATGACGGGTGAAACCGGAACGTCCGATTTTGTTTTTTGCCCAAAAGAACCCGTAAATGTTTGAGTATGATAAAAAATTCTCCGTCGTCCCCATGCTCGACTGGACGGACTAGAGCCGCTGCGCCTTATATTGCAAGGGGTCCAGAGGCTTCGTTAGAATCCGGTTGCACTTGGTATCGCTGGAATCAGGCTGCGAGGGGCATCCCTGACAGATCGAAACACCTGCTAACGCGACGTTCGACGGCGGCATTTGCAAGCCGCCGAGAACTTGACCCATCACTGAGCAGACTCGGACCGCACTGAAACACTATCCATTTCCACCGCTGTTTCGTAGCGTGCCAGTAGACGCGTCCGACCAAATGCTTGTCGACGTAGGCTTCCCAATCTTCATGTCGTACGAAGGTACCATCGGGTCCAACGGTGATCATGCGCGATCGCTCCCAACGGAGCTTCCCTGGGGCATCCCGCTGTCGTTTCTGGAATCGACGACGCTCCTCCATGTCGGCCGCCTCTGATGCCCTTTTTGCGACGACCCAGTATTCGTGCAACTCGCCGTCAGTCAGCTTCTTCAGGTCCACAGCGTCACCCCTCCCGTCCCGACCGCCGCGGCATCTCCATCTCGGCGTTGGCCGCGCGCACCGCGCAGGGCAGGCAGTGCCATGAGTATTTGTCGCCGTCGTAGCTGTCACCGCAGGCGCTGCAGGCTCGATGCCAGTACTTGCCGGGGGCGTAACCCATCAGCGGCCAAGGGGAGGGCTTCTGCGTTATACTTTCTTGCGCAGTCTTTCTGTGCATGAGGCGCTCACGCTCTCCATATCCGCAGCGCCCGCAGAACCACGGATACTTGGTATCTGGCTCGAAAACATGGTCGGCCATCACGCCTTCTCCAATCTGTCGGCGTATTCGAAAACCATGCGAACATGAGTCTGTACGTGCGCGACCATTCCGGAAACCCCGAGCCGCTCCATTTCGGCCGTCACCATTTCATCGGTGACGGTTTGCTCGGCAAGCCGATGGCACCGTGCGCCGTTCAGGTGGTCGCGGTATGCCTTACTCATCGATTTCTGCAGTTCGATTTCGGCGAGCGCGGTCGGAAGGTGACGATCCGTTTGGGCCATCATGCTTTCTCCTGACCCTTCCAGATGCCGTAGACGATCCACTCGTCGAGTCCCATCCGGACGCCGAAACGCCCCGGGCCATATACGTACCAAGTCTCGACTTCGACCGCGGCCCGCACGGCCCTGAGATGTCGGATGATCGGAAGGCGCTTCCACCAAGGGGCGGTGGGCATCGTCCAGCCGTTCAGTTCGCCGTCGCGACGCCAGAGGCCGATGTTGCTCATGTCCATCACGAGAACTCCCGGCTGTAGTATTCCCACGTCCCTTTGCCCTGCGTTGTCCACATATCTCGTGAACGTCGAAGCTGCGGGTAATGGCATTGCGCGATGGTCTCCACCAGTTCGCCCAAGGAATGCTCGTGCCCGTACTCGTCGACGATTTCCTTGTCGGCGAGGTAGGCGATCCAGTCAGTCAGGTTCTCGATGCCCCGGTCGGCATGTGTTCTTAGGATGAAGGCCCAGCCAATCGAGGACTTTCCGATGTGCAGCCGATCGCCGCCCCTGCCGCAGTGCGGGCAAGATTTTTCCTGCGCGTAATAGTTGGTCCCCATGATCGCTCCCCCATGCTTGCCTCATGAGGATTTCTGTCGGCGGCGAGATCGACAAACGAAAACGAGAATACTGGGCAACGGAACCCTTTGATTAGCCGCTCTGCTGCGCTATCGCTGTAGCAATGCGGAACCATTGGGCGATGGGGGATCAGTTGGACGGTGTAGTATTTTCAGGCTTCGAAGACGAAATGTCTGGCTCGGATCTCGAAGAGGCAGTCCTGTCCTTCTGCGAGCAATTTGAACCCATCGAGCGCGAAGCAATAGTTGTCCTGGTCGATGATCTGACGGGCGCCGCTTTCACGGAATGCCACGTATCCGCCGGCCTGATCGTATCCAAAGGGACGACGGACGTCCCGCTCGATCCGGACGAGTCTCCGGAATACCGGGCGAACCGCGACGTCGCGACGAGCCACGCCGCATTCGAACAGATGAAGGATGACGCGCTCAAAGGGCGCAAGTTCAGCAACATCGTCTGCGAGTACGCGCCTTCGAAACCACAGAGCCTCGAGGTAATCGGCGGCCAGCATCGCTTCGAAGCGATAGCGATAGCGATGGCGGCTGGGGAAGGGGTCGACGTCCACCATGGGCTGAAGGTCTACTTCAATCTGACCAAGGAGCAGCGGCTCGACGTCCAGGTCATCTCCAACACGAACATCTCGGTGCCGACCGACCTGCTGGATCGGATGTACGCGACGATGGAGGGCAAGGACCTTATGCGAAAAAGGGCTTGGACGGCGGCCTGTCCGTATAGCTGACTGGCTGCGCATTCACGCACCTATCCGCCCGTGCAGCTTCCGGCAGTCCTCCCGTGCCTCGGCCGCCCGTGCGTCCAGGTAGTCGGCTAGGTCCGTCAGGTGGACGCCTTTCAGACTCTTCTGTGATCCCTCGATCTGGTGCATCGGCAGCGCGATCTCCATCCGTTTGCGCCACAGCTTTTCGGGCGTGAGGTGTGGGAAGAATTCCCGGCACAGGTCTTCAAGCGGCACGAATGCCTTCCCGTTGAACTGGGCCATCAGGAGAAAGATCGTGGAAGGGCGAATGTGTACGGTCATGGCTGTCCTGCAAGCGACCGGGCGGTCGCCTTCAAATAGATGCTGTCGGTGAAACCTGTGCAGGATTCCTGCATGCCGCTCACAGCGGCCCCGGACATACCGGGCGGCTGACAGCCCCACTAACCAGACCCCGGAGGATAGGCTCAGGACGTCGATGACGGTGAGATAGCCGGTGGTCCACCGGGGCGTCAACGGGAAATTGACGCCGGTCCAAGGATCGAGTTCTTGGAGTTCTCAGATGCCCTTAGCGGCGGCGTAGGCGTTCATCGGCGACAAAGGTTTTGATCCTTGCTCGTGGACCGTACCCCGGATGGCGGCGGCCCATGAGTCTTCGACTTCCTTGGCGGCGCGGCGGGGCGAAGACTGGAAGCCGGACAGGGCGCCCACGTTCCGGCTGACCTCGCTCCCATGGGCGACCATCGACCAGAACCACTGCCCCTGCTGCGGCCCGACTTCGTGAAGGTAAATCCGGCCGACCGTGCCCTGATATGTCGGAGCCTCGGCCGTGAAGTCGTTTTCCTTGTCGGCCCAGGTCTGCCGCCACTTCAGGTGCAGGATGATGTCGTGGTCATCCATGCCGGAAACCTACGCCAAGCCGAAGGAACAGATCAAGAGCAAATTTCCCTTCGAAGGATTTGCGCCGGCGGGATCGGCGCCACATCATCATGTTCAGGAATGGGAGGATGCTTCATGGAATGGACGGCTGAACGGCGGATCGAACTCGGCGAGATGTGGATGGCCGGGCTTCCCCGCGCCGAGATCGCCCGGCATTTCCGGAGCGGCATCGGCGCGATCGCGACGGCGGCCGGGCACCTCGGTCTCCCGAATCTCAGAGAAATCCGGAAGGGGGCCGCTGGCCGCATGAAACCTTGCATGTGCTGCGAGCAGGTGTTCTTTTCGGAAGGCTCGCACAACCGACTCTGCGAATCCTGCCGTTAGATCTCTGCCAGGGGTGTTCGACGAAAAACTTCCCGCAGGCGTCGACGCCGAGCCGGGATCCTGCCAAATGAGATGTCCCAAGGAGGCAGTCATGGGACACCATCAACACAGAAGCGTGCCTTGTCCGGCTCAGGCCGTCGCAGGCCAGTTCGCCGCTATCGGAGCGATTGGGGCGGTCATCGCGGTTAACACGCACCGGGACGGCATGGCAGCGATGCGGCAAGCCCGCGATGACCAGGCCGCCCAGCTCTGGAGCCAGAGGCTGGCATCGTCCCGGGTGACGGCCGCGAATGCCGTTGTGATCGCCCGGCAGGCCGTTACTCGGGTCCAGGCGCTCGAGGCGGAAATCGAATCCTTGAGGCGGGCCGTGAATTCCCGCGACACGCTCATCCGGAGGCTGGCCGCAAATGGATGATGACCTGCATGAGCGGTTTGGAGAACTGCTGAAGGAAGTTCCGGAAGCCGAGGATGCGCTACGGGAGTGGCGGGATCAGAAGGCCAAGGATTCAATCAGGCGAAGCCTGTATGCCCGGCGGACGGAAATCCTGGTGAAGTCCTTTGGCGGCTACGAACCGCCCGGAGGCGAAGGCTGATCGAGAAACCCTTGCAGCTTTTTGGCGAGTGTGTCGACGTCTTTCATCTCGCACTCCCAGACCGTCAACACCCGCCACCCGTCGGCTTCGAGCGCAGCGACGCTCGCGATATCGCGCTCCCGGTTCCGGCCGATCTTCGCTGTCCAGTAGTCGATGTTCGTCTTCGGCATGCGCGCGCCGCGCTTGCAGTTATGTCCATGCCAGTAGCAGCCGTTCACGAAGACGACAGCATGGCGACCGGGGAACACGAGGTCGGGTTTGCCTGGGAGGTCTTTCCGGTGAAGACGGAAACGATAGCCGATCCGATGGGCGAGCCTGCGCACAAGCATCTCGGGCTTGGTGTCCGTCGAACGGACGGCAGCCATCGTCCTGCTGCGGACTGGATCAATCATAGAAACCTGTGGAGCTTGCCCTAGATGAGAACAAATCGTAAACCTTTTTTGCCGAAGCATATGCTAGCATTGAGCGCGAATCGCGGGGAGAACATGCCTAAATTTTACGAGTTCTTCGCGGGCGGGGGTATGGCACGAGCCGGACTGGGCGACGGCTGGACCTGCGCCTTCGCAAATGATTTCGACTTCAAGAAGGCTGCTGCCTACCAGTCGAACTGGGGGAGCGAGAACCTGCATGTCGGCGATATCCGGCAGGTGAAGGCGGACAAGCTGGCCGGGACGGCCGATCTCGCATGGGGCTCGTTCCCGTGTCAGGACCTGTCTCTCGCAGGAGGCGGCGCCGGGCTGAAGGGTGAGCGTAGCGGCACCTTCTATCCGTTCTGGGACATCATGAACGCGCTGATCAAGGAAGGCCGCGGGCCCAGGATCATTGCGCTGGAGAACGTCAACGGCACTTTGACCAGCCACGGCGGCACGGACTTCGTCGCGATCGCCGAAACTTTCGCCGAGGCGGGCTACCGCTATGGCGCCCTCGTGATCGACGCGAAGGCGTTCGTGCCGCAGTCGCGGCCGCGGCTGTTCGTCATCGGCGTGCGCGAAGACGTCGTCATCGAGAGGGGCATGACCTCGCCGGAGGCTGTTGAGCCGTTCCACACTCGTGGCCTGCAGCACGCCGTTTCGCGCATTCCCGAAAAGGCGAAGAAGAGCTGGCTCTGGTGGAACCTGCCGACTCCGCCGCGCCGCAACAGCTGCTTTGCCGATCTCGTCGAAGAGAACCCGGCCAGCGTTGAGTGGCACACGCTGGACCAGACTGCACGCCTGATCGCGCAGATGTCCCTGGTGAACCTTGCGAAGCTCGACGCCGCCAAGCGCGCCGGCCGTCGCATGGTTGGCACTGTCTACAAGAGGACGCGTCCTGACGGCTCTGGGGGCAGGGTGGTCAGGGCCGAGGTCCGCTTCGACGAGATCGCAGGCTGCCTGCGCACGCCTACGGGAGGCTCGTCGCGCCAGACCATCATCGTCGTCGACGGCCAGAAGGTCAGGTCGCGGCTCATTTCCGCGAGGGAGACCGCGAGGCTCATGGGCCTTCCGGAAGAGTACAAGCTCCCCCGGGCATACAATGAAAGCTACCACCTCACGGGGGACGGGGTAGCTGTTCCGGTCGTTCGCTTCCTTGCGCAGCACCTGTTCGAGCCAGTCCTCCAAGCCAGCGGGGGACAGCAGAATGGCGAAGATACCCAAAGGAACGGCGGACAGCACAAGAACGCCGCCGTTCGAAACGGACGAGCTGCGTAAGGCCATCCGGAAGTTCTTCCGGGAAACCATGTATGACGACCCCGACGGGACGCAGCACCCCGTCGGCAGCTATCGCTGGGGCGTGTACGCTTTCTACGACTACGACGGCGAGCCGATCTACGTAGGGCAGACCAAAGAAAAACTGAGCGGCCGGGTCGGGCGTCACCTCACCAACCAGCGCACCGACGCGGTTGCCATGTCCGTCCTCGACCCGTTTGAGGTGGCTGAAATCGAAGTGTGGCCGCTTCCGGAATACGAGAAGGTGAACAGCCGGCATCCGGATTTTCCCAAGGCCAAGGCCCACCTAGATGCGCTCGAGCATCTCGTCTTCCTGAGACTTCGTGACGACAGCGAATTCAAAGCCATCCTGAACGAGAAGGACCCGCCCGCGCCAACGGTGAAGATCAAGGAGCCGCCGTCCAAGCGCGGATCGATCGTGTCCGATCAAATCAGGGAATTGCGCAGCCACCCTGACACCCGTCTCGCCCGGCGCGCTCTGATCGTGTCAAAGCTGGCGCAGTTGATTTCCGAACGTGAGGTCAAGATGGGGCTGCGCCGTGTGCTGCTCACACAGACCAAGCGCATGAATTGGCTCGCCGAACGCCGCTTCCAGAATCTCGGTGGCGAAAGCCAGGTCGAGTCTGGCCCCGAAGAAGAGGACGATACCGACGACTGAGCGGCCTCACCCATAGAGGACAAGGCCGCCTTTTGTCCCTTGCATAGCCCGAACCGAACCTCCTCCCGAATGGGAGGTTCATCATGGTTTCGATCGGGGACAAGGTCGCTAGCAGCCTGCGCGACAAAGCGAAAAATTGGGGGTTGCGCACCGATCGCATGCAACAGCTCTATGTGAAAGAGAGGCTAACCTTCCGACTCAACGAGGTTTTCCCGACCCTGATGCTGAAGGGCGGCACGGTAGATTACATCCGATTGCCTGGCACAGCGCGGTTTTCGCCCGATCTCGATTTCCATCTTCCGGAACGGCCCGAAGATTTAGACCTCCTCATTGAGGACACCCTTGGCCGCACGTTCTATGATGATCGTGGGACGATCGAGGACGGATTGGAAGTCCGCGCCGTCAAGTGCCAGGAGCTGCGGGCGTTCGACGAACTC
Organism: Alphaproteobacteria bacterium; assembly: GCA_036678505.1. Classification (GTDB taxonomy): domain Bacteria; phylum Pseudomonadota; class Alphaproteobacteria; order Rhizobiales; family Rhizobiaceae; genus Mesorhizobium. The sequence continues at coordinate 359 of JAZIHP010000005.1, read as the reverse complement.
GGGCTGAAATTCAAGCTAGAGTGCGCGCTCGGCAACACGAGGGTGAGCATGAAGATGGATTTCGCCTTTGGCGGCTCGGAGCCCGATCCAGTCGAAGTCCGCACGTATCCGGCGGTCTACAGGAGTCTTCCGGAGTTCCGAGTCCGGACACAGCCCGTCGCCTACAAGTTGGCCGACAAGCTCTACGCCATGATCGAACACGGAGCCGGAAATACCCGGGTCAAGGATTTTTTGGACCTGTCGCGGTTTCGTTCCGGTCTTTTGAGAGCGATGCTCTCTTCAAAGGAGACGGGATATGACATCAATGCACAGCGATGAATTCAAGCGGGATGCGGTTCGCATTGCGCTGACCAGCGGCC
>JAZIHP010000004.1:0-82722 GCA_036678505.1 Alphaproteobacteria bacterium | reverse complement strand
TTTTTCCACGAGCGAGCCCGCGCGCCGGAGACAACTTCACCGGCGCACGGACGATCTGACGAGCCCGGAGCCCGTCAGATCACGTAGGATCGCAGGGGCTCGAAGCCGTTGAAGGCGACCGCCGAATAGGTGGTCGTGTAGGCGCCCGTTCCCTCGATCAGCACCTCGTCGCCGATGGTCAGCGACAGGGGCAGGGGATAGGGCTTCTTTTCATACATCACGTCGGCCGAATCGCACGTCGGGCCGGCCAGCACGCAGGGCTCCACCGCATCGCCGTCGCGCGGAGTGACGATCGGATAGCGGATGGATTCGTCCATGGTTTCGGCCAGACCGCCGAACTTGCCGATGTCGAGATAGACCCAGCGCATGTTGTCGTTGTCGGCCTTCTTCGAGATCAGCACGACTTCCGACTTGATGACGCCGGCATTGCCGACCATGCCGCGGCCCGGCTCGATGATCGTCTCCGGAATGCGGTTGCCGAAATGCTTCGACAGCGCTTCGAAGATCGCCTGGCCGTAAGCCTGAGCTGCGGGAACGTCGGTCAGGTAACGGGTCGGGAAGCCGCCGCCCATGTTGACGAGCTTGAGCACGATGCCTTCGGCCGCCAGCTTGCCGAACACATTGGCGGCATCGGCCAGCGCGCGATCCCACGAGGTGAGGTCGGTCTGCTGCGAGCCGACGTGGAACGACACGCCATAGGCGTCGAGGCCGAGTGCGGCGGCGTGGCGCAGAACGTCGACGGCCATCGCCGGGGCGCAGCCGAACTTGCGCGACAGCGGCCATTCGGCGCCTTCGCCGTCGGTCAGCACGCGGCAGAACACACGGGCGCCGGGCGCGGCGCGCGCGATCTTCTCCACCTCCTCGACGCAATCCACGGCATAGAGCCGGATGCCCAGCTCGCAGGCGCGGGCGATGTCGCGCTCCTTCTTGATGGTGTTGCCGTAGCTGATGCGGTCGGGCGTGGCGCCGGCATCGAGCGCCATCTCGATCTCGGCGACCGAGGCGGTGTCGAAGGACGAGCCCATCGAAGCGAGCAGGCGCAGGATCTCGGGCGCGGGGTTTGCCTTCACCGCATAGAAGATGCGCGCGTCGGGAAGCGCCTTCTCGAACGCGCGATAATTCTCCTGCACGACGTCGAGATCGACGACGAGGCAAGGGCCGCTCGGGCGACGGGTGGCGAGGAAGTCGAGGATACGCTGAGTGGCCATGAAACTTCTCCATCGCGCCGGACAAGGCGCGCACAAAGGCTGCGTCGAGCGGGCGCGCGGCCTCGCCTGAACGCGGTGGACAAAGGCGGAAGGGAATTTGCAGGGAACCGGCCGGTGGAGACACCGGAACCCCGAAACGCCTTTCCGCGGCGGTGAGCTGAAGCCTTGCCCGGCTCCGGCTCGCTTTGTCTGCCTTGGCTTGGATGGGAAATCCCAACCGCACTGCCGGCAATGAAGGTGTGCCTCTTCAGTAACCCCGATCTATGGACGATCGGCAGACACCAGAAAGGCCCGCACCGTCGTTGCTTCAAGACGTCCTCGATCATGTGGTTGGCCACTTGATCGACCGGGTTAGTTACTTCCCGGGTACCGTCCCGACTGTCCTCGCCATTCGAGGGGCCGGGGGACGCCCACAGGCACGTGCGACTTTGGGCAAGCGCGATATAGGAACAGCGCATGTCACAATCAACTCAAATCTTTGAACGCCTTGAAAAAATTCCGGCATCGAACAATCCTGCCATCATCGTTTCACTTTTGGAGACGATGGCTGCTCCTGTTATCCGGCGGAAGGAAGCCTCATGGACACGCTGACGCGCATGCGCGCCTTCATAGATGTGGTGGAAGCGGAGGGGTTTTCGGCCGCCGCACGCAAGATAGGGCGTTCCAAGGCCCTGCTTTCCAAATATGTGCGCGAGCTGGAGGACGAGCTGGGCGCGCTTTTGCTCAATCGCACCACGCGCCAGTTCTCCCTCACGGAGGCCGGCCACACCTATTACCGGCGCGCTTCCGAGATCGTGCGCGAAATCGACAGCCTCGCTGATTCGGTGCGCGAATCATCCGGCGACGTGCGGGGGCGAATCAAGCTCTCGGCGCCGCGCACTCTCGCTGACGCGCCTATCGGCCAGTCGCTGATCGATTTCGCCAAGGCCCATCCCGACATCGTTCTGGAAATCAGGCTCGACGACCGTTTCGTCGATCTGGTCGAGGAAGGCTTCGATCTCGCCATCCGCATCTCGCGGCTGGAAAGCTCGTCGCTCATCGCCCGCAAGCTCGCCCCCTTCCGGGTGACGATCTGCGGTTCGCCGGAACTGCTTGCCGCGCATGGCGCGCCGGTGAAGCCGCAGGATCTCGCCGGCATGCCCTGCATCGTCGACACCAATGGAAGATGGCTGTCGAACTGGCCGTTCAGGGGCGAGAGCGGCGACACGATCAGCGTGTCGGTTGCGGGCCCCATCGAGGTCAACAGTCCGATGGCGGCGCGGGCGGCCGCCGTTTCGGGCCTCGGCTTCGCCGGTCTGCCCGATTTCATCGCCGAGCCCGAGATCGCCGCCGGCCGGCTGGTGCCGGTGCTGGAGGACAGGATGCTGGAGGGTGGCGGCATCTTTGCGGTCTATCCGCACCGGCGCTACCTGCCGGCCAAAGTGCGCGTTCTGGTGGATTATCTCGCCAACTGGTTCAAAACGCGCGAGGCGCCATGACGCATCCGCGATGGTTCCGTGGCATCGTCCCATTTTCGCCTCGTTTGTGATAATTCTCGGGCAGGCAGCAAGTCAGGGAATACGAACCTTCAAATGTCCTTCAAACGCACAGTGCTGAAGGCCGTGGCCGCAATCGCCGCCTTGCTCGCACATACCGTTCCCGCCAGCGTGCATCCGCATGTGTTCGCCGAAGCGCGGCTCGATGTGGTGCTCGGCCCCGAGCGCCAGACGGTGAAGGCGTTGCGTCATCTGTGGCGCTTCGACGACCTGTTTTCCTCCACCGTCCTGATGGAATTCGACGCCAATGCCGACCTGAAGCTCGATGACGCGGAACTGGAGCAGGTGGCCAACACCATCCATGCCTCGCTTGCCGATTTCAACTATTTCCAGATGGTCACGGTGAACGGCAAGGACGTGAAGATGAAGCCGCCGCCCGCCCTCATGGCCAATTTCGAGAACAACCAGCTCATCGTTCTCTTCGAGACGGAGCCGGAGACGCCGATCGGGCTTGCCGGAGACATCCGCCTCGGCGTTTACGATCCGACCTTCTACACAGCCATCGACTTCGTCGAAGATGCCAATATGACGGTGGAGGGCCTGCCGCCAGCCTGTGTTCGCACGGTGGTGCGCCCCGATCCCGACGCCGCTCTGGCGGAAAATCAGCAGACCCTGACCGACGCGTTCTTCAACGATCCGGCAGGGACCGACATGAGCAGGATTTTCGCGACCAGGCTGGAGCTCAAATGCCATGCATGAGGGCCGTCCTTTGAGCAAGATTTTCATACGCGTTACGTTCGCACTGCTGGCAATGTCCTATGTGCTGTCGCATTTTGCCGGCCAGGCCCATGCGCAAAGCTCGCTTGGCATCGGCGCCAACGAAGCCGTCATCCCTTCCAGCGGCATGTTTTCGGGGCTGCTGATGTGGATCAACCAGCATCAGCAGGCGTTCTACCGCTCGCTGTCATCGGCCATGAAAGCCCTGCGCGACGATGGTGGGCAAATTTGGGGCGGCCAGACGTGGATGCTGGTTGGCCTGTCCTTCGCCTACGGTATTTTCCATGCGGCGGGACCGGGACACGGCAAGGCGGTCATTTCATCCTACATGCTGGCCAATGAGATCGCGCTGCGCCGCGGCGTGATCCTGTCTTTCATCTCCGCGTTCCTGCAGGCGGCAACGGCCATCGCGGTGATGCTGCTGGCGTTTTTCGTGCTGCGCGGCACCTCCATATCGATGACCGATGCCGCGCAATTCCTCGAAACGGCAAGCTATGTCTTCGTCACCGGCTTTGGCGCATGGCTTTTGTGGAGGAAGGCCGGTCCCGTTGTCGGGCGCATGATCGGCGCTGCTCCCGCCTACAGCCTTTCGGCGGCAGGCGCTCCGCACGGACACCATGATCATGATGACTGCGACGCACATCATGATCACGGTGAGCATTGCAGCCATGGACGCCATGCCCATGACGATGCTCATCATCATCACGATGAGGGCATGGCGTGTTCCGGCTGCGGCCATTCGCATGCCGTGGACCCCGCGCTTCTTTCAGCCGAACGCTTCGACTGGCGCAGCGCATGGTCGGCCATGGCGGCCGTTGGCCTGAGGCCATGCTCGGGCGCGCTGATCGTCCTGACCTTCGCCTTGCTGAACGGCTTGTGGATGGCGGGCATCCTGTCGGTTCTGGCCATGGCGCTGGGCACGGCCATCACCGTCTCAACCCTTGCGGTTGTGGCCGTGACTGCGAAAAACTGGGCCGTTCTGCTGGCCGGCGGCGGCAGGCTCGGCAACCGCATTCATATCGCGATCGAGATCGGCGCGGCGGCTTTCATCTTCCTCGTCGGGCTGACGCTGCTGTCGGCCAGCCTGGCTGCCTGACGATCAGTCCTTGTCACGGGTCCTGGACCGGAGCCAGAAAAAGACAAAGGGTGCGATCAGCACCAGCCCCATGAACACCGCACCGAATATCGGCGAGACGTTGCCGACGGCCAGCATTATGGTCGGGACGAAATAGAGGAACGTTCCGAACACGGCCAGAATCAGGAAAGAGGCGATCGCCGTTTGTCTGGTTTCGCGGTTCATGGTCATTCCTCGTCTGGACTGCGGCGGCCGATGGCCGCTTCTAAAGCGCGTCGCGATCTGTCAGCTTCGCGCCTTGTGCTTCAAGTTCTCGTTTTCACGCCTGTCGTTGCCCCGAAACCGGTTCCCACTTTCGGGCGACATGCTTTAAAGCGCGTCGCGATCTTTCAGCTTCGCGCCCTGTGCTTCAAGTTCTCGTTTTTACGCCTGTCGTTGCCCCGAAACCGGTTCCCACTTTCGGGCGACATGCTTCAAAGCGCGTCGCGATCTTTCAGCTTCGCGCCCTGTGCTTCAACTTCTCGTTTTTACGCCTGTCGTTGTCCCGAAACCGGTTCCCGCAACGCGACAAGACAAAGACCTGGAGCCGTTCGGCGATTCCGCGAAACCATGAACGGCTCCAGTCAAACGTCTTGCTCCTGCTTTGCCACGTCGCGCGGCGAATGGCCATGGTGTTCGTCCTCGCCGCCGCGCCCGGCGCAGTCGCGCAATTCCGTTTCGACCGTCGCATGGTCCACGCCATGTTCGGAAGCCAGCCTTGCCCTGATCGCGGACACGGCCACATGCGCGTCGGTTCCTCGATCCAGCCGGGCGTGCAGGGTGGCCATATGCTTCGAGCCGTCCAGCGACCACAAATGGACATGGTGTACATTGCGCAGTCCGGGAATATTGGCCGTGAGATCGGCTGCAATCGCATCGCGGTCCAGCGTTTCGGGCGTGCCTTCCAGCAGAAGATGGGCCGCCTCGCGCATCAGCCGCCAGGCTGTGGACAGGATGATGACCGCCACCAGCACCGACAGGATCGGATCGATCGGATACCAGCCGGTGGCCAGGATGACGAGCGCGGCGGCGATCGCGGCGACCGAACCCAGCAGATCGCCCAGCACATGCAGGATGGCGCCGCGCATGTTGAGGCTTTCACGGTCGCCGCCATGCAGGATGAGAAAGCCCGCCATGTTCACCAGCAGGCCGAGCGTGGCCACCACCAGCATCGGTGCGCCCAGCACCTGCGGCGGCTGCTGGAAGCGTTGCCATGCCTCATAGACGATCCATATGGCGATGACGAAAATGGCGATGCCGTTGGTGTAGGCCACCAGCGTCTTCACGCGCCCGAAGCCGTATGACATGCGGGCCGTGGCGGGGCGTTCGGCCAGATGGAACGCATACCAGGCCAGACCGAGCGCCAGCGTGTCGGTGAGCATGTGGCCCGCATCGGCAAGCAGAGCCAGGGAATTGGTGAGGATGCCGCCCAGCGCTTCGGCAATCATGAAGCCGCCGGTCAGGCAGGCGGTGATCATGACGCGGCGCTTGTCGGTGGCGCCCCCATGGCCATGCGCATGGTCATGCGCGGCACGATCGTGAGCCTTGCGGTCGTGCGCTGCTTCGCCTGCCTTGTGCGAATGGTCCATGCTCGTTGCCTTTCGAGGCTCAGGCGGCGGAGCGGAACTCCTCCAGCCGGCGAATCTGCTGTCCATCCGCATCGAAATTGGATGGGTCGAGCCATGAGATATAGGCGTTTTTCAGCGCCGGCCACTCCGTGTCGATGATCGAATACCAGGCCGTGTCGCGATTTTCCCCCTTCACCACCATGTGCTGGCGAAACAGGCCTTCGAAACGGAAGCCGAAACGCCCGGCCGCGCGTTTGGAGGGCTCGTTGGCGTTGTTGCACTTCCATTCGTAGCGGCGATAGCCGAGTTCATCGAAAATATAGGACGCGAACAGGAACTGCGCTTCGGTGGCGGCGGGTTTGCGCGACATCAGCGGCCCCCAGTAGATATTGCCGATTTCGGCGACACCGTTGCTGGCGTCGATGCGCATCAGCGTCTGGCGGCCGGCCACCTTGCCGCTGGCCTTGTCGATGACCGCGAAGAACAAGGGATCGGGGCTGGCCTCGGCCTTTTCCAGCCATGGCTGGAACGCGGCGCGATCCTGCGGCGGAAATTCCGGCAGCCAGGCGAAGCGCGAACCGGCATCCGTGACCGAGGACGCCTCGAACAGCTCGTCGCCGTGGCGCGCGGCCTCCAGCGGCTCCAGCCGCACGGTCCGGCCTTCCAGAACCCTGCGCTCCGGGCGGGGCCGGGGCTGCCAGTTGCTCAGATCGTCGGTCATGATCGTTCTCCTTCCGCTTTGCAGAAAGGCTCACAGGAAAGAACACGGCCGGCAAGAACCAGCGCCATGCGGGAAGTGTTCCAGAAAAGAGAAGGTCAGCCCCTGCCGACGAACGGCATCTTTGTCGCCATCACCGTCATGAACAGGACATTGGCGTCGAGCGGCAGGCCGGCCATGTAGACGACCGCTTCCGCCACGCGCCGCACATCCATCACCGCCTCGACCGCGAGGCCGCCATCGGCCTGCGGAATCCCCGCCGCCATCGGAGCCGTCATTTCGGTCAGCGCGTTGCCGATGTCGATCTGTCCGCAGGCAATGTCGAAGGGGCGGCCGTCGAGGGCAAGCGTTTTGGTGAGCCCGGTGATGGCATGTTTGGTGGTGGTGTAGGGAGCGGAGCCGGGGCGCGGCGCATGGGCCGAGATCGAGCCGTTATTGATGATGCGCCCGCCCATCGGCTTTTGCCTGCGCATCGCCCGGAAGGCGGCGCGGGCGCACAGGAACGATCCGGTGAGGTTGACGCCGAGAACCTGCTGCCAGCTTTCGACCGGGATTTCATCTATCGGGGCCGCCTTGCAGCCGGTTCCGGCATTGTTGAACAGAAGATCGATGCGGCCGAAGGTTTCAGCGGCCGTGTGAAACAGGTTCTCAACCTGCTCCGGCGAGCTTACGTCGCAGGAAATGGCAAGTCCCTTTGCCTCGGCGTTCCCTGTTTCGGATATGGCCGCTTCCAGCGGTTCCCTCCGGCGGCCACAGAATACCGTGTTCCAGCCGTCACGCAGCAGTGCCTGCGCCGCGCTTTTGCCGATGCCCCAGCCCGCGCCGGTGACGATCGCCGTTCCCCTGATTGCCGTTCCCTCGATTGTCATGCGTCTTCCTCCCGACAGGCAGAGGGTTCGCAGAACCGATGACGCAAGGCAAGCATACAAAAGGGGCGATCATTCGCGACCGCCCCAATTTGCAGACAACGTCCGGGAGGAGGAAGACGCGTCCGTCTGTATCCGATGCTGCGCCGGAAAGGTTAACAAGACCTTAGAGCCGTTCATGGTTTCACGGAATCGCCGAACGGCTCCGGGTCTTTGTTTCGTCGCGTTTGCGAACCGGAAAAGTGTTTCCACCTTTCCTGGAAACGCTCCAATGGCCGCCTTCTCACCAGGGCGAGCCGGGAACCGGGGCCGGCTGGGGTGCGCCGGAGGAGGCGACGGTCGCCTCGATGTGATCGACGAGCTGGTCGGCAAGGCCAAGGCGCCCGGCCAGCAGATCGAGATAACCGCGTTCGGCGCGGGTGTCGGCCTCGATGGCAAGGCGCGAGGCGGTGTAGAGTTCCACTTTCTGCGCCTCGGTCCGTGCGGCGGCGACCAGTGCGTCGAGGTCGAGCGGCGCTTCCAGCTCCGCCTTGAGGAAGTTTTCAGAATCCGTATCGAGCCCCGAAAGGCTGAGCTTCTCGCCGATACGGCGGCGCTCGTCCTCATCGATCCTGCCATCAGCCCTGGCGGCGGCGATCATGGCGCGCACCAGCGTAAGGGCGAATTCAGCCTCGCCTTGCGGCGCCTGCGACGGGTGGAACCCGGTGTCGTCCGGCGGGGGCAGGAGAACCTGCTCCCCGGCGGATGCGGCCGCATCGGGCTGCTTGCCGTTCTGATAGTTCTCATAGGCTTTATAGGCGAGGCCGCCAATGGCGGCCAGGCCGCCAAGCCTGACGGCAGCGCCGCTGACCTTGCGGCCGGGCCCGGTGCCGAGAAGCACCGCTGCCAGCGCGCCGGCAGCCAGAGGATTGTCCTTCGCCATCTGCACGGCCTGGCCGGCTTTTTCCCGAACGGTTCCGGTCGTACCGGGGATCTGCGAACCGAGCAGGTCGTCGAGAAGTTTCCTGGGGTCGAACATCGGCACCTCCGCTATGGCCCTGAACGGGCGTTTCCTGTCGCGAACAGGTAGGGCGGCAACCTTGTCATTACAATGACACGGGCCGAACAACGACACGGGGGACCACGGGGGCAGGACCGCGGGGGCAGGACGCCGATGCGAAAGGCGGGCGCCGATGCCAAAGAGAGGCGGTCAGCTTCCGATATGTTCCCTGCCGCGTTTCGCGGCCAGTTCCACCTGACGCTGGCGCTCGGCATAGCGGGCGCGATCTTCGCCGGAGCGGCTGTCGTGGCAGTAGTGGCAGGAAATGCCGGGGCTGTATTTCGGCGAGGCCCGCTCGGCCGGCGTCAGCGGATGGCGGCAGGCACGGCACAGTTCGGCTTCGCCTTCCACCAGCCCGTGGGCAACGGATACGCGCTCGTCGAAGACGAAACACTCACCCTCCCACAGGCTCTGTCCGGCTGGAACTTCCTCCAGATATTTCAGGATGCCTCCCTTCAGGTGGAACACCTCGTCGAAGCCCAGCGACTTCACGAAGGCCGTCGCCTTCTCGCAGCGGATGCCGCCGGTGCAGAACATGGCGATCCTGCGGTTTTCCAGTTCGCCGCGATGGGCCTCCACCCATTGCGGAAACTCGCGAAAACTGTCGGTTTGCGGGTCGATGGCGCGCCTGAAGGTGCCGAGCGCCACCTCGTAGCCATTGCGGGTGTCGATGACCACGGTTTCCGGGTCGGCGATAAGCTCGTTCCATTCGGCCGGCCCGACATAGGCGCCGACGCTTTCCAGGGGATCGATGCCCTCGACGCCCATGGTCACGATCTCGCGCTTCAGCCGCACCTTCATGCGGTGAAACGGCATTTCGGCGGCCTGGCTGTATTTGACGTCGAAGCCGGCGAGCTCGGGTTGCGTATTCAGATAGCCGATCAGTTCGGCGATGGCTTCCGTAGTGCCGGCAACAGTGCCGTTGATGCCTTCGCGGGCCAGAAGCAGCGTGCCTTTGATGCCGCGTGCGCAGCAGAAGGCGGCCAGCGGCGCGCGCATGTCCTCAAACCGGTCCAGCCGGCAGAACCGGTAGAGCGCTGCGACCCGGAAGCTTTGGGGATCAGGATTTTCGTTCATGCGCAGGGCCTAACGCTTCCCGCGCGTGGATTCAAGATATTCCGCCCGGGCCGCGGCAGGGCAAAAGCGCCAACGGTTTCCGGCATTCGGGAAGGCGAATGCCGCATTTGTCCGGCCCGTTTATCCCCATCCCCGCAATCGCGCCGAAAATCGGGCCTGCCAAAAAGGAATTTTCAGGGAGCGCGCAAGCCAATGTTCAGTCACGACGTCATCCGCGAAGCACAGGCCGCAGCGCAGCGGGCGGGGATAAAACCGGCGGCTCTTCTGGCTGTCATGGACGTGGAAAGCGGCGGGCGTCTTTTCGCTGTCGTGAAGGGCCGCAACGAACCGCCGATCCGCTTCGAGGGGCACTATTTCGACCGCCGCCTCACAGGCGGCAAGCAGGTCCGTGCGCGCGAACTGGGGCTCGCTTCTCCCAAAGCGGGCGCGGTCGCCAACCCTTCCACCCAGAGCGCCCGCTGGGCACTGCTGGGCAAGGCGGTGCGGATCGACGCCAATGCCGCCTATGAATCGACCTCATGGGGGATCGGGCAGGTGATGGGCGCGCACTGGCTGTGGCTCGGTTTTCCGCATGTGCAGGCCCTGGTTGCCGAGGCGCGCTCGGGCGCTGCCGGCCAGATCCGGCTGATGGTGCGCTATATCGACAAGGCCGGCCTGATCTGCGTGCTGAACGCGCAGGACTGGCAGGCCTTCGCGCGCGGCTACAATGGCCCTTCCTACGCAAAGAACGGTTATGACAGGAAGCTGGCCGCCGCCTACCGGCGTCATGCCGCAGGCGCGGCGCCTGCTGTCCTGAAAGCGGGCTCAAGAGGCGAAGCCGTGAAAGAGTTGCAGCAGCGGCTCGCCGGTCTCGGCTATCGCATCGGGGCGGACGGGATTTTCGGCCCCGCCACACAGGCGGCGGTGCGCCGTTTCCAGAAAGATCGCGGGCTCGTCGTGGACGGGATCGCCGGGCCAAAAACACGCGCGACGCTGAACGCGGCCATTGCGCCTGAGAAGGCGGGATGGTGGTCCGGCATGAAAGCCGCGCTGGCCCGCTTGTTCGCCGTGAGCTGAGGCTCTGGAGCGTTTCCAGGAAAAGTGGAAACACTTTTCCGGTTCGGAAACGCGACAAGACAAAGACCCGGAGCCGTCCGGCGAGACCGTGAAACCATGAACGGTTGTGGAGCGTTTCCAGGAAAAGTGGAAACACTTTTCCGGTTCGGAAGCGCGACAAAACAAAGACTTGTAGCCGTTCGGCGAGACCGTGAAACCTTGAATGGCTCCAGCTTCATAGACTTGATAAATCTCTCATGCTAAATCGGTTGAATTGTTGATTTCACTGAAAGATCGCCATGTCGAACAAGTCTGAGAAGCTGGTTGCCCTGCTTGATGGTCAGCCCGTCATCCCCGTGCTCAGCATCGCGGATGCGAAGCGGGCGGTGCCGCTTGCGCGCGCGCTGGCGCGGGGCGGCTTGCCCGCGATCGAGATCACGCTGCGCACGGCCGATGCCATCGAGGCGATCCGGCGTGTGGCCGGCGAGGTCGAGGAAGCGGTCGTCGGGGCGGGAACCATTCTCGATCCCGCGCAGTATCAGGAGGCGGTCGAGGCGGGCTCGCGGTTTATCGTCAGCCCCGGCCTGACCAAGGAACTGCTGAAGACATCGGCCGACAGCGATGTGCCGTTCCTGCCCGGAGCGATCACGCCGGGCGAGGTCATGGCGGCCAGACAGGCGGGGCTGAACTTCCTGAAGTTCTTCCCGGCCGAACAGGCGGGTGGCGCAGCCTTCCTCAAGGCCATGGCCGCGCCGATCGCCGATGTGCGGTTCTGCCCGACAGGCGGCGTCGGACCAGCCAATGCGGCCAGCTATCTCGGCCTGCCGAATGTCATCTGCGTCGGCGGCTCGTGGGTCGCTCCGGACGATCTGGTCGCGAAGCAAGACTGGAGCCGGATAGAAGAGTTGGCGCGCGAAGCTTCCGGTCTGCGCAAGGCCGGCTGACGGCTGAACCGAAAGGCGCGGGCGAACGCCGTGCCATATCGGCTTGAAAATACAGAAGACCCCGGTTGGGCGGGGTCTTCTGTATTTACGCGGCCGGATATTCAAAGCATGTCGCCCGAAAGTGGGAACCGGTTTCGGGGCAACGACATGCGTAAAAACAAGAGCTTAAAGCGCAGGGGAGCGAAACTGGAAGATCGCGGCACGCTTTAAGGGGCGGCAGATCAGCCGATGAGCTGGCTGAGCTGCATGGCGATCGACATGTCGCCCTCGATTTTGAGCTTGCCGCTCATGAAGGCCATGGTCGGGTTCAGATCGCCGGCGATGAGTGATTCCAGATCGTCGAGCGAGAGCTTGATGGTGCAATCGGCCGGGCCGTCGGTGGTGGAGATGCTGGTGCCGTCGATGAGGATGACGCCGTCGCTTCCGGTATCGAACTTCACCGACCGGTTAAAGCCGGCGCTCTCGACCTGAGACTTCAGCCTGTCCGCGATGTCCTGAACGCCCATGATTCTCTTCCCGTAATTCTGCGCCTGTGCGCGGTTGCGTTTGCCTGGACTGTGCCAGGCCTCCATGCGGCGCAGATCTCCACGCCGGTTGCGGGTTTTATAGGTCGATATTGACGTTTACGTCAACGTGATTTCGTCGCGCATCGCCTTACGGGGAGGTGTCCGGCGCCGGGCTGCCTTGCGCGGCGGCGTTGCGGCGGCGCTTGGGATGGTCGCGGATTTCGTCCTTGGTGAGGAAATCCACCTGTTCCACCAGCACTTCATGGATCAGCTTTTCACCGACCCTTGCATTGACGGCGTCGCGCACTCCCTGCCGGAATTTGTCGATGTCGATCGGGGCCTGGCCGATGAAGTCGAGCTGGGGCGTGGAATAGAGGTAGGAATAGACCTCATCGGCGATCAGCGCCGGCGCCGGCACGGAAAGCTTGTTCAGCCTGGCCGGTTCGGCGGTGAAAACCAGCCGGGCGATGAAATAGCCATCGACCCTGGCATCGCGCACCACCGGCACGGTGATGATGTCGGTTTTCACATAGTCGAGACCGCCGAACATGGCGGGCGCGGGCGCCGCCTCATCGCTTTTGCCGGCATTCTGAAACGACCAGAAGACCGCGCCGACGGTTGCAGCGCTTATCCACAGGGCCGAGACGACGAACTTGATCATGGCAGCCGGCCAGTCATCGTCATGATTGCGCCCAGCCGAACTGGCCGGCAGAGTAGGTGCCGTCGGCTTCCGCGTGCTGGATCGCATCCTTCAGCAGGTTCGCAACCTCGGTCACGGCGTTGAGATGCGCCAGAATGGCGGCCTCGTTGCGCGCCAGCTTCTGGCGCAGCCTCGACAATCCGTCCCGGTGTTCGGCCATGGTTTCGGGCCTGCCTGCCTTCATCGCCCGGTTCAGCTCGTAGAGGTAACGGCTCTTGCGGGCGTTCGAGGCCTTGATGTCGAAGGAGGGATCGGAGCGGATCGCTTCCGTCTCGGTCTCGACGGCCTCCTCGATGCGGCCGATGATGGCGGCGAGGCTGCCGGGTGCGGCGCCCGCAGCACCCATGTCCGCCGAACGGGGAAGACCGGGACCAAATTCGGAATACTCGTTCATGACCCTGCCTTACTTGCTGAGGGTTTCGGTCTGGGTCGGGCCGGTGTCGCCGAGCGAGCGCATCACCCGCATCTGAAGCTGGTGGACAAGCGACGACGACATGCTGAGCTGGGCGTCCAGTTCGGCCTTGCGCGGATTGGCCGAAACGGGGCCGGCTGCATCGGGCCGACCCGCGGCCAGATAATGGGCCGAGGCCAGTGACCGGGCGATGCCGATGCCGCCGCGCTCGGCCACGACGTCGGCCATATGTTCGGACATGCGCGCCTTCCACATGTCTCCGGCCAGGCCCTTGCCGTAAACGCCGTCGGCATCCTTCGGCAGCATGTTCTGGATGAAGGTCTGCAAGACCATGGCCTCGAAGCGCCTGAAACTCTCCGCTCCGGCCGCCGGCCGCGAGGCGCGGGCGTTGGCGAGGCCGGCGGCCTGGAACGGCGCATCGCTTTGCCCGGCGCGGCCGAGCAGTTCGGCATGCGCCTTGCGGATGTCGGCGGGGTCGGCCGCGCGCGCCACGTCGAGCACTATGTCGCTGGGGGGGGAGATCGCCAAGAAAAGAGCCTTCCACCGGTTTTCCTGCAAAAGATCATGCCGCCGAAACCTTGCCGCAGGCTGACGTGCCGTTCGTTCAGCCGCGGGTTTGCTTCTGTTCGATGAGATCGAGCAGGGTGTGTTCTTCCATCCGGCGCTCGTCCGCCCGGCGCGCCTGCCGGTAGGCGCGTTCCACCATGTTGGCGCGGGCGGTTGCCGAGGCCAGCCGTGCTGCCTCGTCGCCGGCCTTCCCGCGCTCTTCGCCGGCGCGCGCCAAAGCGTCGGAAATCCTGCGGTTGTAGACCTCGGGGAAGAGGGCGGAGAAAGAACCGGGCGCATCGAAGCCGGCGGCAAGCTCTTGCGCCTCACGCGTTGCCGCCGACGCTGCCGCCAGATGCATGGCATGGCGCATTTCGTGCAGGGCGGTGAGCTGCTCCTGCACCTTGACGAGCTTTTTCAGGCGCCGGGTTCGCGGTGTCATGCTTGTTACCTTGCAAGGGTCATGCCGAGGAAGCCGTCGGCGAACAGGGACAGCATGGTCGGGAAGGCGAAGTAGAACAGGATCAACCCGCCGGCGACCACGAAGGGGAGCGAGATGAAGTAGATCGGAATCTGCGGCGTCAGCTTGTTGACGAAGCCGATGGTGAGATTGACCAGGATGGCATAGGCGATGAAGGGACTGCCCAGCCGCAGCACCAGAAAAAAACTTTCCGAAACCGTGTCCGCCACGTCGACCAGCGCCGATTGCGGATTGAAGAAGACGTTCACCGGCGCGATCGAATAGGAGGCGACGAGCGCGCGGATCACTTCAAGATGGAAATCGAAGACGAACAGCAGAAGCAGGGCCGACAGCGAGATGAGGGCGGCGAGCGGTCCTTGCGGGTCGGGTTCCTCGATGGCCGTGCCGCCCATGCTGTTGAAGCCCATCAGCATGGCGATTGCCGTGCCGATGAAGCGCATGGCTTCCATGTACAGACGCGTCAGCGCGCCGATCAGGCCGCCGACGAGCAGTTCGGAGACGATCATCGGCGCCAGCACCGGCGGACGGGCATCGACAAAGGGATAGATGCGGTCCCACAGGAAGGCGAGCAGCGCCATGGTGACGGCGACGGCCGTGAACAGGCGCACCTGCACCGGCACGCGCACGCTCGAAAGGCCGGGCATCAGCATCATGCAGGCGCCGATGCGGCAAAAGGCGAGAAAGCCCGCCAGAATCGTCGTCTCGGCCAGAGCCGTCACGATATGGTTCCAAGCACCCTGATCTCGACGCCTCTGGCAATCTCGACATGGCTGAGCACGGGCAGGGTCGGGAACAGGCGTTCGATGATCATGCGCACATAGGGGCGCGCATCGGGCGCGGTGACCAGAACGAAGCGCTCGCCGGCTTCCAGATGCTTGCGGATCGCCTTGGTGGCGTCCTGGCCGAATTCTTCAAGCTGGCGCGGATCGATGTCGAATTCGCGGATCTCGCCCTTGGCGTCGCGCTTGAGGCTCTGGTGGAAGGCGAGATCCCAGCGATTGCCGAGACGCAGCACCTTCAGCACGCCGCCTTCGGTGAGATCGCCGCAAATCTGCTGCGCCATGCGGATGCGCACATGCTCGACGATCTGTTCGGTGCGGCGCACATGCGGGGCGATCTCGGCGATGGCCTCGATGATGAGGTGCAGGTTGCGGATCGACACGCGTTCGGCCAGCAACAGCTTCAGCACCGCCTGCAGGCCCGGATAGGAGATGTGCGTGGTGCAGATCTCGTCGGCGAGCTTGCGATATTCGGGGTCCTGCCGCTCCAGAAGCGCCTTCATGTCCTTGTAGGACAGAAGCTGCGGCAGGTTGTTGCGGATCACCTCGGACAGATGGGTGAGCAGCACCGACATGTTGTCGGCGAAGGGGAACTGTTCGCGCTTGAGATCTTCGGCGAAGGTTTCCAGCACCGAATAGGCGCGCATGCCGAAGGCCGGCTCCTTCACTTCCTCGCCCGGGATTTCGGGAAGCTCGCGATTGCCGAGCAGCACCATGATCTCGCCGACGCGGGTTTCGTATTCGGCCACCACCGTGCCGTGGATCTTGATCCGATAGCTTTTCGGCGGAATGGCGAAGTCGTCGGTGAGCCGGATTTCCGGCACCACGAAACCATATTGGGTGGCGAATTTCTTGCGCATCTTGCCCATGCGGAAGGCCAGTTCCTGGTGCGAGGTGAGCAGGCGCGTCGAAAGCTGCTTGCCGATCAGCAGCTCGATCTCGGCGGTGGCCAGCGAGGCTTTGACCGAATTCTTCTCTTCGTCGGCCCTGGCGGCCGCCTCGCTCTTGCGCGCGGCGTCTTCGGCGGCCATCTCGCGCTTCCGGCGCATCGGGATCACGTAGCCCAGACCGGCCATGGCGCAGGCCAGGACCATGAACGGAAACAGCGGCAGGCCGGGCATCACGCCCAGAAGAGCCAGAAGAGAGGCGGCGACGTAGAGCGCGCGCGGATGGGCGCCGAGCTGGCCGAACACCGCCTGATTGGCCGAACCGCGCGTGCCGCCCTTGGAAACGAGAAGACCGGCGGCCAGCGAAACGATGAGCGCGGGTATCTGGGTGACGAGACCGTCGCCGACCGAAAGCTTGATGAAGACGTCGGCTGCCTCGCCCATGCTCATGCCATGGCGCAGATAGCCGATGGCGATGCCGCCGACGATGTTGATGGCGGTGATGATGAGGCCGGCGATGGCGTCGCCGCGCACGAATTTCGACGCGCCGTCCATGGAGCCGAAGAAAGAGGATTCCTCTTCCAGTTCGCGCCGGCGAAGCTGGGCGGTCTTGTCGTCGATGGTGCCGGCGGACAGATCGGCGTCGATCGACATCTGCTTGCCGGGAATGGCGTCGAGGGTGAAGCGAGCGCCCACTTCGGCGATGCGGGTAGCGCCCTTGGTGATGACGATGAAGTTCACCACGATCAGGATCAGGAAGACGATCAGGCCGATGACGAAATCGCTCGACATCACGAGTTTCGAAAAGCCGCTGATGACGTGGCCGGCCGCGTTGGTGCCCTCATTGCCATGCGAGAGGATGACGCGGGTGGTGGCGATGTTGAGCGACAGGCGCAGCATCGTCGCGATCAGCAGGATGGTGGGAAACGACGAGAAGTCGAGCGGGCGCTGAATCCACAGCGCAACCATCAGGATCAGCACCGACAGGGCAATCGAGAAGGCGAGACCGATGTCGATCAGGAAGGCCGGGATGGGCAGGAACAGCACGGCCAGAATGACGACGATGCCGAGCGCGAAGAAAACGTCACGCCCGTTGCGGGCCGTGCCGCCCGTCGAAATGCTTTCGCTGATCGCCATGGTCCGCTGTTGCCACCGTTGCGCAGGTTCGTTGCGAAACCAGAGCCGTTCATGGTTTCACGGAATCGCCGAACGGCTCCAGGTCTTTGTTTTGTCGCATTTCCGAATCGGAAACGCGTTTCCACTTTTCCTGGAAACGCTCTAGCCGCTCAAACTTGCGCGAGGGTGGGGCGGAAGGTCAGTGCAGGTCGATCGGACCCTTAGGCGTGACGATCGCCTGTTGCTGGCTGGTCTGCCGCTCGATCAGACGGCGCACACGCGGCTTCTGCGCGCCGCTGTGCAGGGCGCGGATGCGTTCCGAAATCGCGGCATCGGCGAATGTGGCGCGGGTGTTGTGGCGCACATATTCCAGCCATGTCGGCGTATGGTAGCTTTCCAGCCAGATGTCGGGATTTTCCAGATCGCGCGCCAGCGCCCAGTTGCGCGCCCCGTCGCGGCGGCGGATGCGCTCGCGCTCGGCCATCAGTTCGATGAACTCCGGCAGGTCCTTCTCCTGAATGACATATTCGATCATGATCGCTATGGGGCCGCTGCGCGGCTTCAGGTCGAGCGACAGCAGCGGCTCTGTCCAGCGGTTGAGCGGGTCGAGGTTCATCGTCGTCAGTTGCGGCAGCGGCACCGCAAAGCCAACGGCGCCGCCGGCCAGCATGGAGATGGCCGAGACGATCAGCGCCGCCTCGACGCCGTGCGTCTCGGCGACCACGCCCCAGATCCAGCTTCCGAGCGCGATCCCGCCGAAGGTGGCCATCTGGTAGATGGAAAGGGCGCGGCCGACCACCCAGCGCGGGGTCGACATCTGCACCGTCACGTTGAAATGCGACAGGGCCAGAACCCAGCAGGCGCCGCCGATCAGCAGGCCGGAGGCGGTAAGCCAGGCATGGGAGCTGAGTGCTGCGGTGAGCGCGCAGACGGCGAAGCCGACGAAAGCCCAGCGCACCATCACCTCGCTCGACAGCATCTGGCGCAGGCGGCCGCTGATCAGCGCGCCGCCGACCGCGCCAAGCCCGAATGCACCCAGCATGATGCCGAAGGTGAGCGGCCCTCCCTGCACCAGATCGCGCGCGACCAGCGGCAGGAGCGCCAGAATGGAGCCGCTGGTAAAGCCGAAGGCGGAGGATCTCAGCAGCACCTTGCCGATATTGGGCGACATGGCGACATAGCGGATGCCGGCGCCCATGGCGGCGCCCAGCGTCTCGCGCGGCAATTTCGAGGCGGGCAGGTTGGGCCTCCAGCGGGCGAGAACCGTCAGGAGAGCGATGTAGCTGGCGGCGTTGACGGCGAAGGCCGCCGCCGCACCGGCCGCCGCAACGATGATGCCGCCGATGGCGGGGCCGACCGAGCGGGTGAGGTTGAAGCCCATCGAATTCAGCGCGACCGCCGCCGGCAGATCCTCGCGCGGCACCATGTCTCCAACCGAGGCCTGCCATGACGGGTTGTTCAGCGCCGTTCCGCAGCCGATCATGAAGGTGAAGGACAGCAGCAGCCACGGCGTGATCAGGCCGTTATAGGCGAAGATGGTGAGCAGCACGGAGATGACGAGCATGAAGCTCTGCGCCACCAGCATCACCCTGCGCCGGTCGAAACTGTCGGCAATCGCGCCGCAGGCGAGCGAAAACAGCATGATCGGCAGCGCCGTCGACGCCTGAACCAGCGCCACCATATCGGATGAGGTGGTGATCGAGGTCATCAGCCAGGCGGCGCCCACGCTCTGGATCAGGCCGCCGAAATTCGAGGCGAGGCTGGCAGTCCATACCGCACGGAATATTCCGTGCCTGAAAGGGGCGAGAGTTGAGCTTCGGTGGGTGTCGTGTTCGTCGTCGATCACTCGTTATGTTCCGCTTCGAGGCGGGCCTTTTCAAAATCGGGATTGCCCATGGCCGAATATATCGGGCGCAAATCGTTTCGGAGAAGTATGCTTCTAAAACGCGTCGCGATCTTTCAGATCAGCTTCCTCGCTTTAAGTTCTTGTTTTTACGCATGTCGTTGCCCGAAACCGGTTCCCACTTTCAGGCGGCATGCTTTAACATGGGCGCATCGCGCGGCCGTGTCCAGAGCGCGGGCGTTGCGAGGAGCGCTGCTCAGGCTTCTTTTTTCCAGCCGCATTTTCCCGGCGCCGGACGATCTTGCCCGGCTGCAAAATGCTCCAAAGCGCGTCGCGGTCCTTCAGTGCAGCTTCCGGCGCTTCAGGCCGTTGTTTTCACGCCTGTCGTTGTCCCCAAACCGGTTCCCGCTTTCGGGCGGCCTGCTTTAGAAGCCGTTCTCGACGCGCTCGAAAATGACATTGGCGAAGGCCGAAATCTGGCTGCCGACGAAGGGGCCGGAGAGCGCCACCACGAGCATGATGGCCACGATCTTGGGCACGAAGGTAAGGGTGATTTCCTGAATCTGGGTCAGGGCCTGAACCAGCGCGATGCCGATGCCGACGACCATGGCGACAAGCACCACGGGCGCGGAGGCGACAAGCACCGTCCACACCGCATATTGCATGATGTCGAGCGCATCGGCTTCGTTCATTGCAAGGGCCCTGTCATGAGGGCGATCCGTTCAGGTCGCGGTTCCACCGGCGTCGCCCGCCCGCGGTGCGGTGATGCTGATGCCGGGCCCGACCAGAACCTGTTCGCCGGATTCCAGAACGGCCACCATGCCGTCGCTGAAGACCCGCACTTCCTTGACGATACCGGAAACTTCACCGTCAAGCGAGCTGATGGAGTGCCCGATCAGGCTGGTCGCCTGCGACAGGCTGGATGCCTGAAGGATCTGGTCCAGCTTGGTGTTGGCCTGCATGGATTGCTCGACCTGCGAGAAGGTGGCGAGCTGGGCCACATATTGCGTGGAATCCATCGGTTGCGTGGGGTCCTGATTCTTCATCTGCGCGATCAGCAGCCTCAGGAAGGAATTGTAGTCCACCATGGCCTTGGAACGGGCCGAGGACGCCTGGTTGGCGCCCGGGGGGATTTTAGTGGTCATATCGACGTTCATGTCAGCGTGCTCCCATGGCCAGCGGTTCGAAATCCGAGAATCCGTCCCGGTCATTGCCGCCCTTCAGGGCAGCCTGCTCGGCGGGATAGAGCGAGCGTATGGTTTTCAGCGCGCCGTAGACGTTGTCTTCGCCGACCATACGGTCGACCTGCTTGAGGCTGGCAAGGATGTGCTCGTCCCGGAAGCTGGCCAGCAGGAGCGGCAGCGATTTGCGGAACATGTCGCGCGCTTCCGGCGCGCCTTGCGGGTTCATCAGCATGACCTGAAGAATGAAATAGATCTGGCGTAGCGGCGTGCTGGCATCCTCTGGCTGGAGAACGTGATTTTCCAGCAGGAACTGGGCGTCGTTCATGATCTCGATCGAGACCTTGCGGTCGGGACGGATCACCGCGCCGTTGATGTAGAGCTTCTCGTTCGCCTTCAGGGACAGCTTGAGCGTGCTTTTCACTGGATGCCATCCCGGATGATCTGTGAAATCTCGATGATGCCCTGAAAATCTCCGGTGCGGCCCTGCCGGATATCCTCGGCCTCGCGCAGCACCCACATGCCGATCGAGATGAGGTTGGCGCGCAGTTCCCTTGGCAGGGCATTTTCGCTGGAGCCCAGGTCCTCAAGCAGCGTCGTCCAGATGCGCGCGGTGAAATGCAACGCCTCCACGGCTTCGCGCGTTTCCACGCCGGCTGCCGCTGCCGCCGTCAGCATGTCGATCGAGCGGGTGAGCAACTGGCGCTCGCGGTCTCTCGCATCGGCTACCGAGTCGGTCTGAATGTCGGCGTAGGAGAATTGATACATCGCGAATTCGCCCCGTCAGGTGAGGTAGTTCAGCAGGCTGAGCTGATGGATACGCGCCGTCAGCGCGAAGGATGTCTGGATGTGGCTCATCAGGTCACTCACGCGATTGGCGGCCTCGTATGGATCGACGCCCTCCAGCGCGATGATGTGCTTCTCGAACAGATCGATCTGCGTGTTGATGCGGGCGCTGGCGTCCGACACGCGATTCTGGACGATGCCGGCCTGCGATTGCAGTTGGCCCAGATCGGCGATCGCTTCGCCGGCAAGGGCCTGCGCGCGCCTGGCGACGGCCGTTTTGGCCTCTGCCGAAAGGTTGCCCGAGAAAGCCTCGAAGGCGAGCGTCGCGGCCATGGCGACCTTGCGCAGGCCCTCGTTGTTCGCGCTCACCGAGGTCTGCGTGGTCTCGTTCAGGGCGATGCGGCTGACGATCGCCTGGTCCGTGGCGCTCGACCAGTTCGCTTCCCAGCCCGCGCCCATAAACTGCGGTTCCACCACGCTGGTCATGAAGGTCTCGATGTCGGCGGCGGAAATGCCGGCGGCGGCCGGATCGTCCTTAGAAAAACCGAAATGGCCGAGGAAGGCGGCGTCGAAGGCAGCCCTGGCCGGCGAGGCGGGTGACGTGTAGTCGTCGAGGGGGCGAACGTCGGTATTGGTGCCGGCAAACAGATATTCGCCATTCATGCTGGCGTTCAGCATGGTGGACAGCGATTGCAGCATGGTGCTGCCGCTCTTCGAGGTTACGCTGTCTGATGCATCGCCGGCCACGGCCACGGTCAGCACGTTCACGAGGTTCTGCGTTGCCGATACGATCTGGCCGAGCGAATCCTGCGTGGATTTGAGGCGGGCCGAAACCAGCGCGTTGGAATCGACCAGCGCATTCAGCCGGTCGAGGTCGCGATGGAAATTCACGGCCTGCGCGCTTCTGGCCCCCAGCGCCAGTCCGGTATCGGCCACCTTGCCGGTGTCCATCTCCTTCTGGGCCTTGACCAGATCGACCTGCATGCGCATCTGCGAATAGCGCATCGCATTGGAGATGGCGGCTGACGAGACGGAAACGGCTTTCATGGTCAGACCGCGTTCAGCAGGGTTTTCAGCATTTCGTCCACCGTTGTGAGCAGACGGGCGGATGCCTGATAGGTGTGCTCAAGATCGAGCATGAGCGACATTTCGGCGTCGATATTGACGCCGGTGGCGTTGGAGAGCGCTTCGGCTGTGCGCGAGGCCAGCGCCTCTTTCGTGTCGGCCTGCGTGGTTGCCTGCTGGCGCGCATGGTCGAGCCAGCCGATGGCGCTGGCCGAATAGGCCGTGACGCTCGAAGACGCCGCGATGCCCGCGGCCGGGCTGAACGCCATCGGCTGGTCGAGCCGGTCGCCAAGCGCGATCAGCCGGTCGGAGAAGGATGCCGTGCCCGCCGCATTGGCCACATAGCCGGCGCCATTGGCTCCGCCATCGCGCAACAGGGTGACGTTGCCGCCCCGTTCGGGATCGAATGCGGCATTGACCGAAATCCGTCCGGCAAGGCCATTGACCAGATTTGCGGGGACACCCGGTGCGCCGTTCCATGTGAACAGCCCGGCGGCGTCGGGCAGGGGCGGCGCGCTTTCGGCAAAGGCGCTGATGAGGCCGCGGGCGATCTCGTCGAGCTGCGCCTGCATGGTCGCGCCGGTGGTGTCGCGCAATTGCAGCAGCCCGGCCAGCTTGCCCGATGCCTCGTTCGCGCCGCCTGAAACCGGCACATTGTCGATATAGACCGTCGATCCGGCCATGCCCGGCGAATAGGCGGCGGATGGGGCGAATGAAACGGGGCGCGCTACCGTTTCAAACATGGTGATGCCGTTCGTGGTGGTGATCACCATGTCGTTGTCGGCGCGCATATGCGTCGTCACCGGCACATGCGCGGCAATTCTCTTCAGCAGGGCGTCGCGCTTGTCGAGCGCATCCGACACATCGCTTCCGGTGCGGGTGCCTGAAACGATGGTCTTGTTGACGTCCTCGAACTGCGCCAGCAACTGGTTGAGCTCCGAAACCGAAGCGGCGATCTGGGTGTCCGTTTCGGCGCGGAAGGCCTGTATGGCCTGCGTGCCGTCGTTCAGCGAGCGGATCGCCTGCTTCGCCGCATCGACGACCGTTGCGCCGACATTCGGGTTGGAGGGCGTCGTCGCATAGAGTTGCAGGGCGTTGTGCAGCTTGCCGATGGCGGTGGAGGCGGACGAGGCATTGTCGACGCCGTTTACCGCCAGTTGCAGCCGGTCGAGCCCGCCGGCCAGCGTGCTCTGGCCGCTCCATGCCGAAATGGCAATTATGTTCTGGCGGAAAAGCTGCTGATCGACGGCGCGCTGGATCGTGACCATGCGCGCGCCGGGGGCGGTGCTGACGACCACGCCGGTGCGGCGGGCATAATCGGGGTTCGACGCATCCGCCACATTCCGCGTGACAACGCTGGTCTGGCGCGACGTCGAAAGAAGCGCAGATTGGGCGATGCTGAGTGCGGATGAAAGTGACATGCTGCGGTTTTACGGCTGGCGCCGGCCTTTTTATCTCTTGAGGTTGACGAGGACGTCCATGAGTTCCGAGCCGGTCTGGAACACCTTGGAATTGGCTGTGTAGCTGCGCTGCGCCGCGATCATGTCGGTCAGTTCCTCGGCGATATCGACATTGGAGTTTTCCAGTGCGCCCGAAATGATGGCCCCGCGCGTCTTCTGATTGGCAAGGCCGATGCTGACATCGCCGGACTCGCCATTGGCCGCGAATACGTTGCCGGGAAGAACCGTCAGCCGGTCGGGGCTCGGAACCTCGGCCAGCGGAATGGCGAACAGCTTCTCTATCGTGCCGTTGCCGTAGATGGCCGAAACGATGCCGTCCTTGCTGATCTCGACCTTCTCGATGGCGCTGCCGGCGTAGCCATCCGCGTTCTGCACGACGGATGGCTGGGTGCCGGTCTCGGTCATCCGGGAAAAGTCGAGATCGACTGCCTGCCCGCCCGGCAGGGACAGCGACAGCGGCGCGACAGCCGGGTCGATCGCGCCCGTCACCGGGTCGAAGGTCAGGTTCGCGGTTCCCAGCGGACCGGAGGAATAGGGGAAGCCGCCGCCCGGAGCGGCATCGGCGCGGTCGAAGACAGCCACCTCCCATGTGCCGGCGCCGGTGTTGGTGAAATGCACATCGAGTATTCGCTGGGTGCCCTGTGCGTCATAGATCACAAGCGAGGAACTCACCGTGCTCTGCGCCGTGACGCCGTTCGCGGATGGCAGGTTGGCGGCAGGCACGGGAGTGGCGCCGGCAGGAACGCTGCCCTGGAAAGCGCCCTCGGTGGTTGCCTTCGCCGGGATCTCGCCTTGCGGAACGGCGACGGGAACGAGGCTGCCATAGTCGGCCGAACCGGCCGCGGGCGTGAAACCGTAGGGATAGGCCATGAGCTGGAAGCCCGCCGCATTGACCAGCCGGCCCTGGCCGTCGGGCACGAAGGCGCCGGCGCGGGTGAGGACTTTGGTGCCGCCCGGATCCTGCACGACGAAGAAGCCGTTGCCGTCAACGGCAAGGTCCAGTGCGGAGGTGGTGTATTTGTGGATGCCCTGATGGCTGATCGAATTGATCACCGTGGTGGTGACGCCGCCGGAGGTGTAGCTGCGCCCGGTATTGGGCATGACCATCGACGAGAATTCGGTCGAGGCGCGCTTGTATCCGGTGGTGTCGGAATTGGCGATGTTGTCGGCGGTCGTGGCCAGCTTGCTCGACTGCGCCGCCATGCCGGAAACGCTGGTCCGCATCATTCCGTAGAGGCTCATTGAGACGTCTCCTCAGGTCCACCTTGTGTGGCGGGCAGGATAGACCGTCTGTCTTGCGCGAGGCTGGCGCGAGCCCGACCGGCCCCCGCGCCTTCCTGCCTCACAGGACCAGCCGGTAACCGAGGAAGCGCTTGGACTCGATCGGGTCGTGCCCCAGCCTTTCCCGCAGCTTCTTGCGCAGTTTGGAGATATGGCTTTCAACCACGTTTTCCTCCACCTCGTCGTCGAAGATGCCGTAGATGGCGTTGAACACCTGGGCCTTGGTGACGCGCCGGCCACTGTTGGCGGCCAGATATTCCAGAATGCGGCGCTCGCGGCGCGGCAGCGGCAGCGGCTGGCCGTCGATCTCGGGATCGCGTCCGTCCATGAAGATGCGCATCCGGCCGACCTCGGCATAATCGGGTTCGGTCTCGGCGCGGCGGCGTATGGCGCTGATGCGCGCCAGGATCTCGCGGATGTGGACCGGCTTGCGCACCACGTCGTCGACGCCGGATTCAAACAGCTTCAGGGTGTTTTCCAGCGAGTTGTGTTCGCTCAGCGCAATCACCGGCGCGCCGGTGCGGCCCCGGATCTGGCGCGGCGATATGCTGCCCTCGCGGCAATCGCCGATCAGGAAGGCGCTGACCGAGCGAAGGTCGTCTTCCCGCGCGCTCGTCACCCACTCGTCGAAGTCGTCGGGCGCAAAGCCCGTGCAGGCTACGCCTTCCCTGTCGAAAAGTGAGTTGAAACCCGCAGTTACGAGTTCGCGTTCGTCCACGACAACGATCATCGGCCCGCCTTCCGAATCAATTTCAACAACCCCGGAAAAAAGGGTTAATGGCAGGCCGGAATCCTGACCAACCTTCAATTTTTGCGTCCATGTTTTTGGGGAGTGATAAACGCTGTGGTTGTGGTATTTTCCTGAAGTTTCAACCCGGTTCGGGAGGTTTCCGTCCAGAAGGCCCCGATCGGCTACAACTCAGGGCAAAAGCTGTGGTCAGCGACGGCAAAAGCTGCGGTTACCGGCGGCAAAAGCTGCGGGCGTTGTCCGTCCATCTGCCGAAGCCCACCGCCACCATGTTGGCGATGACGCGGCAAACATAGGTCTTTTGCGCCGGATCGTTATCGGGGCCGGCGTGGTAACGCGCCACGGCCATCGACCAGGTGGAATGGCGGGCATGGAGGCTGAGCAGGAAGCGGGCGGCGTAATCCACGTTGCGGCGCGGATCGAGCATGTCTTCGACGCTTCCGAACTGGTTCGCATGATAGTGATGATTGATCTGCATGCAGCCCAGATCGATCAGCTTGCGCCCCTCGCGCCTTGCCTCGTGAAAGGCCGCAAGGGCTTCGGAACGATTTTTCGGAAACAGGGTTTTGCCTTCTATATTCAAGGCGTTGGGTTGAAGACTGCCCTTCTTTCCCGTCTCGGTCAAACCGACGGCATAGAGGATGCCGGCGGGAATGTCGTAGCGCTGCGACGCCCGCAATATCTCCTTTTCGCAGGCGTTCGCGGCTGCGTTCGCCGGGGCCGCCGACAGGCTATATGTAGAGATCGCCGCCAGCGCCGCCGCGAACAGCCGCAGCCGGAGCACGGGTTTTTTCCTCTCCACTCTCATGGTTTGCGAATGCATGTCGTTCCCCCCGGGAGCTGTCCTGGCCGGATTGACCGGACTGAAAATCAGGAGTTTGCCGATCCGGCATGTTCATTTCCGCAGGGCGGCCGGCAGGGGCCGCCGTTGCGGAGGGCTGCAATATAGTCACTTTTCCGATGTCGAACCCGAGACCGCGCATGGCGCGCGCGATGGTCTCGCTGTCCGACGACAGCCGATGCCAGCCCTCCTGCGTATCGGGTGTGATCTCAACCATGAGTTGATTTCCAGACAGGTGCAGGCGGGCGCTGATCATGCCAAGCTCGGCCGGATGCAGTTCGATCCGGAGGCTTTGGGCGGGGCCTGAAGGATTTGGAGCGGAAAAAGCCGCAGGCGATTGCACGGACCGGGTCTGCCCGGCACCTTCCTCGTTCGCCAGAACCTCGACCAGGGCGGCAATTGTGGGGTTAACGTTTACGGAAGCCGGGGCGGCAAAATTCTGCACCGAAGTTACCGCCACCCGCCCGGGCAGGTTTTCGGGCAGGTTTTCGGGCGAGGTTTCCTCGTTCGGATGATCCGGGAGCGATGCGGAGAGTTTCCGCGCCGGCTTTTCGGGAACGGCCGGAATGCCGTCGTCAGCCGTGCCGCCATCCACGATGAGCCCGGCGCGATCGGGTCCGGGCTCGGCGCGGGCGCCGGAAATCCTGATGTCCGCCTGGCCGGGCCGTGGCGCGTCGGTCGCCTCGATACTGCCTTCCGGCACAGGCTCCCCGGCGCTGTCGCCTGCGGGGACGCCGTCCATGGCGGCAGCCGCCGCGCGTTCGATTTCCCGCAGGCTGATGAGCAATGGCAGGCTGTCGCCTGGCGCTCCGGTGCGAGGCGAATAATCCTGTTGTTCGGCGGCAGGGGCTGCATCCGTGGGGGCTTCACCGTTTGTGCCGCTGTCTGGAATGTCTTGCGCCGCTTCGGATTCTTCCCTGTCCCGGACAACCCCGACCGTGGCGTAAGAGCCGGTTTCCTCGTGCGTCGAACCATGTCCGGCCGCAATCAGGTCCTGAAAGGGGCCAGAATCCCTCGTTTCACCTTTTCGCGGCGTCATGGCGGGCTGAGCCGACGGCGCAACCATGGTTCGGGCTATGCCGGCATTCATAGCGGGGCTGTTCCAAGCAACTGGTCGATCTTTCCGATAGCGCGGCGCGTTTTGGCGATTGCCTCGTCCGTCTGGTCAGGGTTTGCAGGCGGCTGCGCATCGGCGGCAACGGCGGGGGATGCCGGCGCAGGCGATGCGGGAGAGGGCGTGCTTGCGGCAGAATCCGGCTCGGGCATCATGCCTTCGACCAGGGGCAGTTCGGCCTCGTCCTGCGGGGTTATCGCATCAGGTGCGGCGGCCGCAGCAGGGCTTTGCCTGGCCGACGCGGAAGGGGGGGCGGCAAAGACACCGGCCGGCGGCGCGATCACTTCGCTGGTGACGGTGCGCACGGCGTCGAGCAGCATGCGGTCGCCGGGGGAAAGCTGGTTTCGATCTATGCCGCGCAATTTTTTTTCCAGATCCTCCATCGGTTCGTCCGCCACTTTGGACAAGCCGGAATAGAGTTGCGCGCGCGCATCGTTGCCGCCTGCCTCGCCCTTGCCGGATTTCGCTTTCGCGGCGGAGAAAGCCGACAGTCCGGCAAGCCCTTCGATTGCGGCTCCGCGCGCGATGCGCAGCCAGATGACATGCTTGCGTTCCGCATCCATCATCGAAACGATGTCATCGAGCTTGTCGCGGCCGATGGCTGCATCGAGGGCGACCGCGCCGGCCACGAAGCTGTCCGCGAACTGGCTCGCATAGGGCGAATGCAGGAAGCGCGCCACATATTGGGTGGAGGCGCGGGTGAAACGGTCGGCATCGGACAGGCTCGCCGCGATGGCGATGGAACGCCGCAATGCGGCTTCCTCGACCAGGGTGCCAGGAGCCAGAAGCCGGGCCCGGTCGAGCAGTTCAAGCGCCGTCTGCGGCGCTTCCCGCGCCAGCAGCGAACCTTTGACAAGGCAGACGAAGGTGACGATATCATCGGAAAGCGCGTTCAGCTCGATGCCGTCGAAGGCTTTCAGGGCGGCGGCCGGATCGCCTTCCAGATAGGAAATCACCGCATCCGCCAGCGCCTGATCGGGCTTGTCGAGAGTGAGGCGGGCGATAGCCTCCAGCAAGGTGGCGGGGTTGCCGCCGCTCATGCCGTAGACCAGAAGCGCGCGAAAGTTGCGCGGTTCGGAATACGCGTCCGTCCCGGCCTGGCGCAGGCGCGCATCGGTGAGTTCGAGCAGCTTGGCCTGCATCGGCAGTGCTGCATGATCGCCGCCGGCTATCCTGTCCTGCACCAGTTGCAAGGAACGCACCAGTTGAAAGGGCTGCAAATTTTCGCTCGCGGGCGCTGCCTGGACCGGCAGCGCAAGACCGATACCCGCCGCGCAGGCCAGCCAGGGGGGCAGGCGAAACCGGCTCACCCCTCAGGCTCCAGAAGAATGGCGATCCGGCGGTTGACGGCAGCGAAGGGATCGGCGCCGTTTCGCGGCATCCTGTCTGCGAAGCCCGACACCTCCTTGATGCGTTTCTCGTCGACCCCGCCACGCAGCAGCATGTAGTAGGCTGCATGGGCGCGCGCGGTGGAAAGGCGCCAGTTGTCATAGGAGCCGCTGTGGAAAGGGCGGGCGTCGGTGTGCCCCTGTATCGAAAGCTTTCCCTTTTGCGCGTTGAGGATCTTGCCGATCTTGTCCATTGCGATCACCAGTTCGCGCCGGGGCGTTGCCGCGCCGATCTCGAACATGCCGAAGTCGAGCTGGTCGGTGATGGTGAGAACCACGCCGCGTCCGGTCGCCTCCACGGAAATGCCGTCGCCGATCTTGTCGCCCAGGCCGAAGGCCTGCTCGATCTGGCCGCGGATTTCGGCGGCCGCCTTTTCAGCCTGCCCGGCAGGCTCCTGCCGGGCTTCAGCCGCAGCCGCCGGCATTGCCGTTTCCGGCGGCGCCTGTTTCGATGCGGCTTCGACTGGAGTTTCGGGTGGAGCTTCGGGGGGAGCGTCGTCGCCATGCTTGCGGACAGCAGCGTCAGGCGGTGTTTTTTCGCGCCGCGCGGTTTCAGCTTTCGGAGCCTCGGCGCTGGCCTCGGCCAGCGGATCGGTCATTTCCTGCGACCAGAAATCAGGAGCGAAGGGATCGCGATAGAATTCGCCGCCGGAAGCGCCGGAAGCCGGTCCCGCATTCTGCCTGCCGCCATCGCCTTTTTCGCTGACATTCTGCATCTGCCCGGTTTCGGCGGCGATTTCGGCCAGCACGGCATAGGGGTTGGCAAACAGGGCCTCGTCGGGTGAAAGTATCGCGGAACCCGGACCTTCCATGTCATTTTTCTCGGCTGCCGAACCGGGGTTGCCCACACCTTCGGCGCCTGTCGTCGCGCGGGCTTCGAGAGGTTCGTTTTCCGCCCGCCCGGAAGAGCCGGGCCCGGCGCCGAGGTCTTCCAGGCCCTTGGGATTGGCGTTGCGGTCGATCAGCTTGATGGGGTTGAAGTAGCTCGCCACCGCGGCGCGGGTCTGCTCATTGGCGGCATTGATCAGCCACATGACCAGAAAGAAGCACATCATCGCGGTCATGAAATCGGCAAAGGCGATCTTCCAGACGCCGCCGTGATGCGCCTCATCCTCATCGTGCCTGCGGCGCACGATGATGATCTCCTGCCGTGGCTCGGTGGTTTCGTTGCCGCTCATGCCAGCATCCCGGAGAGGGCGGCAGACCATTCGTTCATGCGGGTTTCGATGACCGTCTCGTCGATCGAAACGGCAAGGTCGAAGCCGGGAGCCTCGGTAAAGGACAGCCGGCCGGCGCGTTCTCCCAGCATCCGGCTGAAGGTCTCAAACAAATGGGCGGGGCCGCGCACCTCGATGCGCATGGTTTCGGTATCGGCAAGCGTGGCCGCGACCGTTGCGGCAAGCTCGGCCAGCGAACGCTCGCGCAGCGTTTGGCTGAGCACGCCGCCGATGGTGCGGGCGGCGGCGGCGCCTATCGCCTCGCTCAGCTGATCCTGCAACCGGTCCATGCGCGCCGAAACGAGCTCGCCGAGATCCGTGCCGAGGCCTTGCATGAGGGCCTGCGTCTCAAGCGCTGCGTTTTCGCGTTCCGCCGCCAGCTGGGCCGCATGTTCCTGCGCCATGCGCGCTGCGAGTTCCGCTTCCGCCCGCAGGACGGCCTGCGCGATCAGCGCATCGACATCCGGCGCGTCCGCTCGCGTCTCGGCCGGAGCGACGACAGGGTCGCGCCGATCGTTGTCCCTGGATCTGCCGAAATCGGGCAGAAAATCCCATAGAGCGGCTGCGGACATCAGGCGGCTGCCTCTGAAACGGTCGAAACAGGTTCAGCGGCAGCCCATTTGCGCAGGATCTGGGCGGTGCGCTCCTCATTGAGGTCGACCATGCGCGCCAGGCGCTCCTGCGGGGCAGGGCGAAGCCGGCGGCCGATATCGTCGATCGGGTCCTGAGAGGCCGTTGCCCCGGGGAGCGCGGGCGTCGCTTCCGCATTGGCGGCCATGCCGGGGGTCGGCAGCGAGCGCTGCACGTCCTCGAAGCTCGGCGCATCGAGGGCCGGAACCGGCTTTGCCGTCAGGGCAGCCGCCATCGGCCGGAGGCCGAAAAAGGCGACGAGGAAGGCAACGGCCACGAAAGCGCCCGCGTTGATGAGAGTGCCGGCATATTTGCCCATGGCGTCGATGACGCCGGGCTGGGGCAGGGCTTCGCCATCGAGGCCGTCGATGAATTCCACCGCCGACACGTCGATGACGTCGCCGCGCTTTTCATCAAAACCCGTGGCCGAGGCGACGACCTTGCGGATTTCCGCTACCCGCTCCTCGAATTGCTGTGGCGTCGCATTCTCTCCCAGAATCGACAGCAGCCGGTGCTGATTGACGACGACGGCAACGGACATGCGGTCAACGGTATAGCCATTCGAGATGGTGGCGACGCGGCGCGAATTGATCTCGTAATTGGTGGTTTCCTCGCGCCGGTCGTTCTGCGAGCTGGATTGCGGCCCGTCGGAGGCCGCTGCCTGCGTTTCGGGCAGGTTCTGCTCGACGCTTGTCGGGGTGGCGGACTGGCGCTGGCTGCTGGCCTCGTTGTTGCGCACGCTCTGTACCGAGCGCTCGACGCGCGATGCCGGATCGAAGGTTGTCTCCTCGATCTGGCGGGTGTCCGTGTTGACGTCGGCCTTGACGCTGGCGCGGAAATTATCGGGGCCGAGATAGGGCGTCAGCGCGCGGCGGATGTTGTCCTCGATCTGGGCCTCGACGGTCTGCTCCACGCCGAGCGAACGCACGGCGCTGGTGTTGGAGGGGTCGTCTCCGGCGGCCAGCAGGTTGCCGGCGGAATCCAGAACGGTCACTTTTTCCGCGCCAAGGCCGGGCACGGCGGCTGCAACCAGATGGCGGATCGAACGCGCGGTTTTGCCACCGTCGGTCCCGGTATAGCGGATGATCACGGAAGCGGAGGGCTGCTGTTCCTCGCGGCGGAAATTGGCGCGCTCCGACATGACGATGTGGACGCGCGCCGCCCTGATGCCGGCCAGGGACTGGATGGAGCGGGCGATTTCGCCTTCCAGCGCCCGCACGCGGGTGATCTGCTGCATGAAGGAGGTGAGGCCGAGCGAGCCGACATTGTCGAAAAGCTCGTAACCTGCATTGGCGCTGTTGGGCAGGCCTTTTTCGGCGAGGATCATGCGGGCACGCG
The DNA here is from genome assembly GCA_036678505.1 of Alphaproteobacteria bacterium. Taxonomy (GTDB): domain Bacteria; phylum Pseudomonadota; class Alphaproteobacteria; order Rhizobiales; family Rhizobiaceae; genus Mesorhizobium. The sequence continues at coordinate 50,582 of JAZIHP010000004.1, read as the reverse complement.
CGGTGTTGCCGGACGCCACCAGAACGCTGGTGCCATCGGCGCCGACATCGAAGGCGATGCCGGCTTCGCCCAGAACCATGCCGATCTGGCTCGCCTCCTGCCGTTCCAGCCCGACATAGAGCGTCTCAAAGGCGGGGCGGTTCAGATAGATGGAGCCGACGACGATGGTGGCCATGATCGCGGCCGCCATGGCGCCCATCAGGGCGAGGCGCTTCGTGCCGAACCCCTTGAGGTTTTCGATGATTGTCCTGATCTGTTCCGGCACTGCCCCACGGCTCCCGCATGTTGGCCCGTTCAGAGCCTAGCCGCCGAAGCTTGTGCGAAAATGAAATCGGGCCGCCTGTGCGGCGGCCCGTTCATGCCGGGGGAGCGCTTGCCGTCAGCCCTTGAACAGGGCGAGGATGTTCTGCGAATTGGTGTTGGCGATCGACAGCGACTGGATGCCGAGCTGCTGCTGCACCTGAAGCGCCTGAAGGCGGGTCGATTCCTTGTTCATGTCGGCATCGACCAGCTGGCCGACGCCCTTTTCGATCGAATCCATCAGCTTGGAGACGAAATCCTTCTGCATGTCGATACGGGCCTTGGCGGCACCAAGTTCGGCAGCGGCGTTGGTCATCTTGCCCAGAGCCGATTCGATGTCGGTGAGCAGATTGTCGAATTTCGTGGATTCGTCGGCTCCGGTCACTCCGGAGAGATCGTTCAGGTCGATGTTGAGGATAGAGATGCCGGAGGCGGTGCCCGTCGTGTCGAGGATGCCCGTTCCGGTGGCCGGCGGCGTCACACCTGAATCGATCAGCCTGATGTTGGTGAATTCGATGTCGATGGTGGTGGTGGAGACCGCACCGCTGGAATCGCGGTTGTAGGCGGATATGATGGAAACCTTGCCGTTGGCGCCAGTGGTCTGGAGCAGGTTGGCGCCTGCATAGGACGCGCCACCGACGCTGTCGCGCAGCTGGGCAGCATAGGTGTCGATCTCAGCCTGAATCTTGGCGCGTTCCTCAACGCCGGCAGCTTTTGCCAGCAGAACCTTCTGCTTGATCTTGTCGACAACCGTATGTGCGGAGTTCATCGCGGTGTAGGCCGTGTCGACCTTGCCGGCGCCAAGGCCTAGTGCATCCTGAACCACGGAATTGGCCTGATTGTCAGAGCGCATGGTGGTGGCGATCGACCAGTAGGCGGCGTTGTCGCTGGCGTCCGCCACGCGATAGCCGGTCGAGATACGCGCCTGTGTCTGTTCCAGAGCCTTGTTCGTCGCGCTCAGGCTTTGCAAAGCCGTCATTGCGGATGCATTCGTCATGATGCTCGACACTGGTGCCACCCCTCGGTCAACAAGCGTTCGGTTCGCCACATGCGAAACCTTCGGTTAACCATAATTACGAATTCGTGGTTAACAGACGATTAAAGCCGGCGGAGGGTGCGGCAGAAAAAGAAAAGGCCGCGCCCCAAAAGAGGCGCGGCCTTTCAGTTTTCAGGTTTTCGGCCGGAGCCGGGCCGTTCTTAGCGGAACAGCGACAGGATCTGCTGCGAGTTGCCGTTGGCGATCGACAGCGACTGGATACCGAGCTGCTGCTGGACCTGAAGAGCCTGCAGACGGGTCGATTCCTTGTTCATGTCGGCGTCGACGAGCTGGCCAACGCCCTTGTCGATCGAGTCGGAAAGGCTCGACACGAAGGACGACTGCAGGTCGATGCGGGCCTTGGCGGCGCCGAGTTCGGCAGCACCGGTGGACATGGAGCTGAGAGCTTTTTCGATGTCGGTCAGCATGTTGTCAAAGGCTGCCGATTCGGTCGAGCTGTCGCCGGCCGTGTAGCCTGTGACTCCGGTCAGATCGGAAACGCTCAGGTTGAGGATGCTCTTGGTCGAGGCTCCGCCGTCCTTGTCGAGGATGCCATCGCGCGCGGTCGCAGCGGTCGGGTTGCTGTCGATCAGGCGGGTTTTGCTGAAATCGACGTCGATCGTGCCGGTGGTGACGGCACCGGTGTCATCACGGTTGTAGGAGGTGATGACGTTCAGCTGGGTCGCGGTGCCTGCGGAATTGGTTTGCAGCAGGTTGGAGCCGGCGTAGTTGGCGCCGCCGATATTGTCCTTGAGCTGGGCCTGATAGGTGGCGATCTCGGCCTGGATCTTGGCGCGGTCCTCTGTGCCGGCGGTCTTGGCCAGCAGCACCTTTTCCTTGATCTTGTCGACCACCTCGATGGCCTTGTTCATGCCCGTATAGGCAGTGTCGACCTTGCCGGCGCCGAGGCCGAGCGAATCCTGCACGACGGAGTTCGCCTTGTTGTCGGAGCGCATGGTGGTGGCGATCGACCAGTAGGCGGCGTTGTCGGAAGCGGTGGCGACGCGGTAGCCGGTGGAGATGCGGCTCTGGGTGGTTTCGAGCGCCTTGTTGGTGGCGTTCAGGCTCTGAAGCGCGGTCAAAGCCGAGGAATTGGTCATGATACTGGCCATGGATACACATACCCTGATTTTACTGAAAATCTGACATACCGGATCGACCGGTATGACGGTACGGCATCATGCCAATGATCCGCCAAGCGCGATCACCCGCCATTTCCTGAACTATGGCGGAAACTTGCTTCGAAAAGCATAAGCAACGTGGTTAGCGGATGGTAAATGGCGGCGCGCGCCGCTCAGCTGAACGAACGCACCAGCGAGCCGACCAGCAGGTTCCAGCCGTCGATCAGCACGAAGAACATGAGCTTGAACGGCAAAGACACCACCGTGGGCGGCAGCATCATCATGCCCATCGCCATGGTGATGGTGGCCACGATCAGGTCGATGACGAGGAAGGGCAGCACGATCAGGAAGCCGATCTCGAAACCGCGCCTGATTTCGGAAATCATGAAGGCGGGAACGAGGATGCGCAGATCGACCGCCTCGCGCGAAACGGTCTGGCCGCGCTCGCGGGCGAGGTCGGCGAACAGGTCGAAATCCTTGTCGCGGACATTCTCCAGCATGAAGGCGCGGAACGGATCGGCGATCCTGCCCATGGCCTCCGTCTGCCCGATCCGGTTTTCCATCAGCGGCTGGACGCCCTCGTTCCAGGCCCGGTCGAAGGTCGGGGACATGACATAGAAGGTCATGAACAGCGACAGCGAGATCAGGATCAGGTTCGCGGGGGTGGATTGCAGGCCGATGCCGGCGCGCAGGATCGAGAAGGCGATGATGAAGCGGGTGAAGCTCGTCACCATGATGAGCAGGCCGGGCGCGACCGACAGCACGGTGATCAGGCCGAACATCTGGATGATGGTGCCGACGGTCGAGCCGCTCATCTGGCCGATGCCGCCGAGATCGAACTGCTGCGCCAGCGCGCCGCCCGTCGTGCCGAGAAGGGCGGTGACGACCAGAAGAATTGCGCCCGCAAGCGCCGGATTTTTTATTCGGACGGGGGTCTTCATTCGAATACGAGCGTCCTGATCAGAACGTCGCGGGCCTTGCCGTCCGTGCGCAGCATGGCTCTCTCGCGCAGGTCCGCCTTGAGGTGCTGAAGTCCGCTCGGGCCTTCCACCTGATGCATCTTCACGGTGCGCATGAAGGCCAGAAGATCCTGATGGACCATCGCAACCGCTTCAGCCGGCAGCTCCTTGTCGATCAGCAGCGACACGTCCATGCGCATCCATGTGTCCACGGGGGCGGCCATGTTGGTGGTGATCGGCGGCAGGTCCTGCGTGATCAGTTTCAGGCCGGAGGTGGCGATGACCGGCTGGGATGGCGTCTGGGCCGAAGGCGGTTGCGGAGCCTGCGGCTGCAGGCTCTTCAGATAGGCGCCGGCGCCCCAGCCGATGCCGAGCGCTGTCGCGGTGAGGCCGGCCAGCATCGCGATCTGGATGACGATCGAGGGGCCTTTCTGCATCGGTGCGGCCGTGGTCTCTGCCATCGCCATGGTGTTTTTCCCTAAAATGGCAGGACCCGATCCAGCACCTGCTGGCCATAGGCCGGTTGCTGGATCTCCGAGATGCGCCCGCGCCCGCCATAGGAAATGCGGGCTTCCGCGATGCGCTCATAGGAAATGGTGTTTTTCGCGCCGATGTCGGAGGGGCGCACGATGCCGGCGATATGCAGCACGCGCAGCTCGGCGTTGACGCGCACCTCCTGCGAACCCTTGATCATCAGATTGCCGTTGGGGAGCACTTCCGTCACCACGGCGGCGACGTTGAGCGCGATGGTCTCCGAGCGCTCCGTCGCGCCGTCCGCATTGGTGACGGTCTTCGATTTCAGGCTGCCGTCGCCGGAGCCGCCGGTGGTGGAGCCGTCCCAGCCGACATTTGCGTCGAAGCCCAGAGACCGGCTTGCGGTGCGGCTGCGGTCGTTCTGGTTCTTGAAGCGGGCGCGGTCGTTGATCTTGATGTTGACGGTGAGAATGTCGCCGGCCCGCAATGCGCGCGGATCGGTGAACAGCCGGCTCTGGCGGTCGTCCCACAGGGAGAAGCGCTTGACCGGCCTGGCCGGCGTTTCGGGATACTGATAGACCGAGACGCTGCCGCCCTCGATGCCGGAACCGACCGGCGACAGGGCCGGCTCCTTGTTGACCTCGCGCAGGTCCGCGGCGCAGCCGGCCAGCGCCGAACATGCAAGGATGAGTACGAGCCTTCGCATCATGAGGGATCCGTCCTGCGTGCTGCGCTGGCCATGACGCTGGTGAGAATGGCGGCGGCCTTCTGGTTCATTTCGTTGAGGATGACGCTGGCCTTGCGGGCGTCCAGCTTCATCAGGATCGCGGCGGCCAGATCGGTCTCGACCATGGCGAGACGTTCGGCTGCGGCATCCGGCTTCATTCCGGCATAGATGAGGACGACGCCTTCCTCGGCGCGGGCGAGGAACAGTTCGCGGCGCTTGAGCCAGGTCTCGTATTCGGCCCGCTTGTCTTCCAGCGCCTTGATGCGCTTGTCGACCTCGTCCTGCAACTGCTTCAGCTCCTCGGCTTGCAGCGCGTAGCGGCGATCACGCGCGGCATCGGCGATGTTGGAGCAGAAACGCTGCACTTCGCTTGCATTGTCGTCGAGCGCGGGAGGCGCCTCGCGCTGCAACTCATCCCGGGCGACCGTTTCCGGCGCCCCCGGCAGGACCTGGCGGACTTCGGCGGCAGTCGCCGGCACAATGGTCAAGGCCATGAAAGTTGCGAGAAAAAGCGAAGCGGGGCGGGTTTCGATCACGGACATCGTCATTGCACCACGAGATCGGCCTGAAGGGCGCCGGCGGTCTTGATGCCCTGCAGGATGGCGATGATGCCGTCGGGCTTCACGCCGAGGCGATTGAGCCCTGAAACGAGCGTTTGCAGATCAGGGCCGTCAAGCATGGCGACCCGTGCATCGGGCGTGAAGATGCCGATCGCGGTGTCCGGTTCCACTGCCGTGACACCCTTGGAGAAGGGTTCGGGCTGGACGATGCGCGGCGCTTCGGTGATGCGCACGGTCAGCGTTCCGTGGCTGATGGCGACGCGCGAGATGCGCACCTGATTGCCGATGACGATGGTGCCGGTGCGCTCGTCGATCACCACGCGGGCGGGGGTGTCCGACTGGATGACGAGATTTTCGATCTCCGCATAGAAGCGGGCGACCGATATGTTCTTGGGTTTGCGGATGGAGACGGTGCGCGCATCCTGCTCGGCGGCGACCCCGGCCCCGAAACGCTGGCGCGTATAGGCGTTGATGGCATCGGCGATGCGCACCGCCGTCGAGAAATCGGGATTTCGCAATTGCAGGGTAAGCACGGCCTGATCGCCGAATTCGGCGGCGACCGAGCGCTCGACGATGGCGCCGTTCGGCACGCGGCCGGCGGTCGGAACGCCCTGCGTCACCTGCTCGGCCTGTCCCTGCGCGTTGAAGCCGGACACAATCACCGGGCCCTGGCCGACCGCGTAGATCTCGCCGTCCGCCGCTTTCAGCGGGGTCATGATCAGCGTGCCGCCGGCCAGCGAGGTGGCGTCGCCCATGGACGAGACCGTCGCGTCGATGCGCGCGCCCGACTGCACGAAGGGCGGCATGTTGGCCGTGACGATGACGGCGGCGACGTTGCGCGCCCGCGCGCTGCCGCCTTCGGTGGCGATGCCGAGATTTTCCAGCATGGCGCGGATCGACTGTTCGGTGAAGGGCGAGTTGCGCAGCGTATCGCCCGAACCGGCAAGCCCGATGACGAGGCCATAGCCGACGAGCTGGTTGTCGCGGGCGCTCTGCAATTGCGCGACATCCTTGATGCGCGCCGCGATCTGTCCCGGCGGCAGATTGCCGGGAACGGGCGCCACCTGAAACATGCGGGCGGTTTCGGCCGGATCGTAATCGTCATCTATCGGCCCGCCCTTCTCGGCAGCGATGGCGCGTTTTTGCTCCCGCGTCAGGCCGTCGGCCATCAGCGGCTGCAAGGGCATCAGCGCTGCGAGCGCAAGGATGACGGCGCGCTTCATGCGTCCACCCTGACGCTGCCGTCTTCCATCACCGTGCCGGTCAGCACCTTGCCGCTGTCGATGTTGCGGACCTTGACCACATCGCCCGGCGAACCGGGCTGCAAGGTCACCGCGGCGATGGAGATCGTCAACCCGCCCGCGACAAAATTCACCTGAACCGTGGCGCCCTGTTCAAGCAGCCACGCGGAACGCACGGCGGCGACGGGAATGTAGCGGCCGGGCAGCAAGGTGCGGCGGGCGACCTTGCCATCGAGTTCGGGCAGCGTGGTGGCGACGGCGGCGGGCTTGACCTTGCCCGGAACCAGCGTCACCTGCCTGAGCGTGCCGGTGGTGATCGTCTCGCCCGGATAGATCACGCGGTTCGGGATCAGCACGACCTCCTGCGCCCACGCCGCCGTCCATGCAGGCGCGCAGGCCGCCGCGGCCAGGGCGGCGGCGGCAATCGTGCGGCGAAGGACGGACGAGGCGCGCGTGGCAGGCATGGCGGCTTACCTGAGATTCCTTGAAACGGTCGAAGCCATTTCGTCGGCGGCCTGGATGACCTTGGAGTTCATCTCATAGGCGCGCTGCGCAGAGATCAGTTCCGTGATTTCCTTGACCGGATCGACGTTGGAGCTTTCCAGATGACCCTGTTCGATGGTGGCGAAACCCGGATCGCCGGGAACGCCGGTGATGGCCTGTCCCGAGGCCGGCGTCTCCTGAAAGAGGTTGTCGCCCAGCGGCGCCAGGCCTGCCTCATTGGCGAAATTGGCGATCTGGAGCTGGCCGAGTTCCTGCAAAGCGGCGGCATCCTCGAACCGGGCGAAGACCTGCCCGGTCTTGTTGACGATGATTTCGAGGGCATCCGAAGGCACGTTGATGGCGGGAATGACCGCAGCGCCATCGAGGGTGACGAGCTGTCCCTCGCCATTGGTGTTGAAGGCTCCGGCGCGGGTATAGAGCGTGCCGCCGTCGCTGCCCTCGATCTGGAACCAGCCCTTGCCGACCAGTGCGAGATCGAAGTTGTTGTTGGTGCTGGTGAGGGGGCCCTGTATGTGAACGTTGCGCACCGCCGCGGTCTTGACGCCGAGACCGACGGAAACGCCTTCCGGCACGATGGAGGCATTGGCGCGGTTCGGCACGCCGGGGGCGCGGTCGACCTGATAGAGCAGGTCCGAGAACTCGGCGCGGGCGCGCTTGTAGCCCGTGGTGTTGATGTTGGCGATGTTGTTGGCGATGACTTCCAGATTGGTCTGCTGGGCGTTCATGCCGGTGGCGGCGATGGCGAGTGCTTTCACGGTGCGGCTCCTAGATGCTCATCCGGCTGATTTCGAGATAGGCGCTGACGATCTTGTCGCGGATGGCGACCGCGGCTTGCAGCGTCTGCTGGGCGCTCATCACCGCATCCACCACCTGGCGCGTGTCGGCATTGCCCTTCAGTGCCTCGACCGACAGCGCCTCGGCGTTTTCAAGCTTGTCCACGGAACCGGACGCGGCCTTGGCCAGCGCGTCGGCGAAGGAAGCGCCGGCGGTCGTGCCGGACTGCGAAAGCGAGGTCGTGGATGTTTGGGAAGCAAGTGCGGGCGTGAGGCGAAGCGCCCCGACAGGACCGAGCATCACGATGTCCTCATCAGGTCGATGGTCATGGAGATCAGGTCGCGGGCCTGACGGATGACCTGAAGGTTGGCTTCATAGGAACGGTTGGCCTCGGTCATGTCCGCCATTTCGATCAGCACGTTGACGTTGGGCAGCTTGACGTAGCCGTTCTCGTCCGCGGCTATGTTGCCGGGCTCGAATTCCAGACGGAAGGCGCTCGGATCGCGGTCGATGGCGCTGACATCCACCAGCGATCCGCCGGAAATGCGGTCCAGTTCCGAAACGAAGGTGACGGTCTTGCGCCGATAGGGGTCGGCGCCGGGGAAATTGCCGGTCGACTGGGCGTTGGCAAGGTTTTCCGAAACGACGCGCAAACGCTCCGACTGGGCGCCGAGGCCGGATGCGGCGATCCTGAGACTGGCGGTGAGGGCATCCATGTTCGTCAACCCTTCGAGACGGACAGGAGCATGCCGTGGAAGGCCCTGACGATTGCCGTGTTCATTTCGAAGGCCCGGCGCACCTCGCCCGCCTTCATCAGCTCGTTTTCGATGACCACGGTGTTCTTCGAGGGCAATATCGCGCCGTTATATTCCTGCGCCTGCGTGCGGAAGGAAGCTTCGGTCGCGCCGAAGCCCATATGGCCGGGCTGGGTCGAACCGGGTACGGTGCCAGTCCGGTCCAGCACTTTTTCAAAGGGCTCGACGTCACGCGCCAGATAACCCGGCGTGTTGACGTTGGCGACGTTGCCGGCGATCGCGGTCTGGCGCACGGCCAGCCATTGCGACTGCCTCATAGCGAGATCGAACAGGTTGACGGGCTCCATGGGGCTCTCCGCTATTCTTGCCCATGGTAAGCATCCAGTCTTGCGCGGGCCTTGCGCCCGGGGATCAGTTGGAAAGCTCGATCACCCGGTCCTTGCTGGTCAGCAGCACCCATTTGCCGCCACGGTTTTCGATGGAGGCGACGCGGCTGGAATCGGGAAGCCGGGAACCGGCCTGCACCACCCACAGGCCCGCATCGTCCTCGATCATGGCGCGCCCGTTGGCGACATGGACGAGCCGGAATTCCGTGGCTGCGCCAGGATATGGCTGCTCATCGGGGCCGGGCGGGTCCGTCACGGCATCGGAAGCGACGGTGGCCGTGCTGAACATGTCGATGTCGCCCGGCAGTTCGACGGCTTCACGCAAAGGCGCGACGGTGCCGGCATCGGCGACGAGGCGGCCGGAATTGCTGCCCTGTCCGCCCAGTTTCATGGCCCGGACGCCAAACTGTTCCTGATTGAAGAAGATGTACCAGGGAAACAGCGCGCAGGTCAGGCCGAGCGCCGCGCCCAGCGCGGCGATGACGATATCGCCGCGCCGGTCGGGCCGTTCGATTTTGGGAAAGACAGCGGGCGGCGGCGCGGGCCAGCTCTCGGGGATCTCGACGGGCGTCACGGCCTGTTTCCTGCGCCGGGAAAACAGGCCGTGAAGCAGAGAGGCCCGGCTGGCTTCGGCTTCCTCCTCGGCCCTTGCCCTGGAGAGCAGGTTTTGCAGCAGGGCTTCGGCGCGCTGGCGCTCACTGGGCATGGTTATCTCTCAGATGGCGGGCAAGATCGGCGAAGGCATCGGCGCTGGCCGGATCGGACGGCGATTGCCGCAGGGCTTCGTAGATCGCCGGCACCTGTGTGACGGCAAGGTCCAGTTCCGGGTCGGCGCCAGCCTGGTAGGCGCCCAGCAGGCGAATGTCGCGCGTGTCCTCGAAGCGGGCGATCATCGCTTTCAACTGGGTTACCAGCACCCGCTGCTCGGGCGTCCATGCCCGCCCGGCAAGCCGCGAGATCGAGGCCAGCGGATCGACGGAGGGCAGGCGGCCCTGTTCGGCGACGGCGCGGTCGAGCACGACATGGCCGTCGAGAATGCCGCGCACGGAATCGGCGACCGGGTCGTTGTGATCGTCACCGTCGACCAGCACCGAGATGATGGCGGTGATGGAGCCGCTGCCTTCCGCGCCCGGTCCGGCGCGTTCCAGAAGCCGTGGCAGTTCCGTAAATACGGAAGCCGGATAGCCGCGCGCCACGGGCGGTTCGCCGGTGCCGGTCGCCACCTCGCGCAAGGCGTGGGCGAAGCGGGTGATGGAATCCAGAATCAGAAGCACGCGGTCGCCGCGATCGCGAAAATATTCGGCCACGCGCATGGCCGTGTCCGGCGCGCGGCGGCGCATCATGGCGCTTTCGTCGCTGGTGGCCACAACGGCCACGGTCTTGGCCATGTTCGTTGCGCCCAGCGTGTCTTCAAGGAATTCGCGCACCTCGCGCCCGCGCTCGCCGATCAGCGCCACCACCACGGTGTCGAAGGCGTCGGCGCCGGCCAGCATGGCGAGCAAAGTGGACTTGCCGACGCCGGAGCCGGCGAACACGCCAAGCCGCTGGCCGAAGCAGAGCGGGGTGAAGATGTCGATGACGCGCACGCCGGTGTGAAAACCCGTGCCGACGCGCTGGCGCTCCATGGCGCCGGGGGTGCGTTCGGCGCCGCCCGCGTCTTCGGAACCGCGCAACAGGGGAGCGCCGGCGTCGATGGGACGGGCCAGGGCGTCGATCGCGCGTCCGCGCCATGACGGATCGGGCGCGATGGCGAGCGGCCCGCGCCGGAACACCGCATCGCCGATGCCGGCATCGGCATTGCGCTCGAAGGGAGCGACGACCACCTCGCCGCGCGCGATGTGGACGACTTCACCAAGCGAGCTGCCGTGGCGGCCGCGATGCTCCACCAGGTCGCCGAGCCGGGCCAGTTCGCTCAGGCCGCCGACCTTGTAATGGGTGGACGAGACCTCGCTGATGCGCCCGCCATGGCGGATCAGCTCCGACGGTTGTTCAAAGCGTTTCCAGACGTGTTCGAGCAATGCCAGCTTGCCGACGGGCGAGGAGCCGCGTTCGGAGCGTCTGACGAGTGCATGGTCCTGCATCGTGTCCTGCATCCTGTCCGGCGGCCGTTACTTGGGACCGAGGGCCTTGATGGCCTCGTCGACGGAACTGCCCGCCTCCCGGATCATGGCCGACATGTTCTCAAAGGCGCGCTGCACCTGAATGAGGCGCATCATTTCCAGCATGGGATTGACGTTGGACTGTTCCACGAAGCCCTGCGCCACGCCCACATCCTGCCTGTCCACGATGGGCTGCGGCGTCGTCCGGGCCAGAATTCCCGAATTGCCGGCGCGGATGAAGTCGGCGCCGGGCTCGAAAGCGAACAGGCCGAGCGCCGCCACGAGACGCCCGTTCTGGGTGAGGGTGCCGTCGGCGCCGGCTTCGGGCGGCCCGTCATTGGGATCGAGCTGTATCGGCGCGCCACCGGCGTCGAGCACCGGATGGCCCTCCACCGTGACCAGCGCACCGGAACTGGCGAGGGTGAAACGTCCGTCGCGGGTCATCACCGTCCCGGACGGCGTTGCAATGCCGAACCAGGCGTCGCCCTGAATCGCGAAGTCCAGCGGATTGCCGGTCTCGACCTTGCTGCCATTGGAGGTGGACATGAAGGTGGTGCCGGAGGAGGCGAAGGAGACCGACCGGGGACCGGTGCCGGAAACGACATCCTCGAATTTCACGCCGGTGGCGCGGAAGCCGACCGTGGACGCATTGGCGACGTTGTCGGCGATGGTGTTGAGCCGCCGTTCCAGCGCAACCTGCGAGGAAAGGGCGACATAGAGGCTGTCCTGCATGGGCGTTCTATCTCGACTTCAGCTGTTGCATCGCCATCAGCAGATCGGTCGAGACCCCGATGGCAGCCGGCTGGGCGAACAGGATGCTGGCGGCATTGACCGCGGAAGAGGGGTTGGCGGCGTCGTGCAGGCTGGTGAAGCGGGTGAGGAACTTCTCCAGCCTGGCCGGGTCGGCAAAGTCGCCGATGTCCATTCGGGATTCGAAAAGCTTCACCTGCTTGTCGATATCGGCCCTGGCGAAAGATTCCGGCAGACCGAAGGCCGTGCGCACGACGCTCGCCAGCGCCTTGTCGGCCAGCACCTGATACCAGTCGGCGATGCCGGGGGCCTTGCGCTGGAAATAGAGCGCCAGCCGCACGCCCTCATTGCTGTTGCCGGCGTCTTCCTCCAGCGTCTGGCGCAGATATTTGTCGACGACATTCTTTTGCGCGGGCACCCAGGTGGTCGCCTTTTCACCCAGACCCGCGAAGTCGAACGCGCTTGCAAGGGCTGCGTAGCGCTTGTCTTCCATGGTGTTGGCAAAGCTCGCCGGATCGGATGCGCCGCCTTCCAGCACCTTGCGGATCGTGTCCCTGCTCTCGGTTTCGGGGTCGAGCGCATAGGCGCGCAGCGCATAGTCGTAGAGCCGTGCATCGGCGAAGAGATCGTCGATCGACTTCACGCCCGCGATCCTGCTCATATAGTAGGCGGTCTCCGCCTTGACGATCCCGGGATCGACGTTGTCGATGCTGGCCTGGATGGCGTAATTGCCTGTCGTGGCCTGCTGCGCCTTGTTGTAGATCATCGCCGCATCGCCGTGCCTGGCGAAGTTGAAGGTGGAGACGAATTCCGCATAGCGCTTGTCGGTCAGCTTGTTGGCGAAGCTGTCGGGGTCGGTGACGCCCTCCTTCAGCGCCTTGACCATGAAGGCGCGGGCATAGCTCATGTCCTGAAGGCCGAAAGCCTTCATGGCGTATTTGAATAGCCGGTCGTTCTTCACGAACGCGTCGATCGAGCTGACCTTGCCGATGTTTTCCAGATAGTATTTCGTTTCGCGGTCGACCGTCGGCTGACGCTCGATGCGATCGATCGCCTTCGGGATGTCCCGCGCAATCAGCTTGTAACTGACGAAAGTGCTCAACACGACATGCCTCCGGCCGAAGCTGCATGACCTGAAGGATAGGCGCACTTCCTTGCGCGAAGCTGAATCGGTTTTTTGCCCTTGCCGTGCGTCCGATGCGCTCTTCAAGCCTCGCGCATTCAAGCCTCACACAAGGCCCGCGCGCTAATCAGTGTGCCTGATGTGAGAGGCGGAAGGACGAAACGTGGGCATTCTGATCGGATTTGTGGTCACGCTCGGCTGCGTTCTGGGCGGCTTCATGGCCATGGGCGGTCATCTCCATGTGCTCATGCAGCCGTGGGAACTGGTCATCATCGGCGGCGCCGCGCTTGGCGCGTTTCTCGTCGCCAATCCCATGAAGACGGTCAAGGATACCGGCCGCGCCATCATGGAGGCCTTCCGGCAGTCGGTGCCCAACGAGCGCGAATATCTGGAGACGCTGGGCGTCCTGCACAGCCTGATGCGCGAACTGCGCTCGAAATCGCGCAGCGAGGTCGAGGCCCATATCGACAACCCGGAGGAATCGGCGATCTTCCAGGCGTTCCCGACCGTTCTGAAGAACCGGGATCTCACCAATTTCATCTGCGACTATTGCCGCATCATCATCATCGGCAATGCCCGCTCCTACGAAATCGAAGCGCTGATGGACGAGGAAATCCAGACGATCCGGGCCGACAAGCTCAAGGCCTATCACTCGATGGTGGCGGTGGGCGATGCGCTGCCCGCGCTGGGCATCGTCGCAGCCGTGCTGGGCGTCGTGAAGGCGATGGGCGCGCTCGACCAGTCGCCGGAGATTCTGGGCGGGCTGATCGGCGCGGCGCTGGTGGGAACCTTCCTCGGCATTTTCCTGTCCTATGCCGTGGTCGGCCCCGTGGCTTCCAAGATCAAGGCCGTGCGCGAGAAGCAGAACCGTCTCTACGTCATCGTCAAGCAGACGCTTCTTGCCTATATGAACGGTTCGCTGCCGCAGGTGGCCATCGAATTCGGCCGCAAGACGATTTCCTCCTACGACCGCCCCTCCATCGATGCAGTGGAGCAAAGCACCATGAACGCTGTCATTGCCGAGAAGAAAGCGGCCTGATGAACGGCTTTCCGCACGAGACGGCGTCATGAGCGGCCCGGTGATTCCGGCAAGTCCGGCCGGCACCCGCGCGCTGATCCTGGAGCGGTTGCTCGGCGACAGCGGCGACGCCGGGCAGGTCATGGGCGCCGGCCGCTCGATGGCCGAGCGGGCGCTGCCCTTCGTCATGAAGCGGCTGGCCGAGGAAATCGGCGCGCCGGTGACGGTCGATCTGCAATCGGTGGAGGTGGCGCGGGTGGCGGAAGCGCGCGCCGTTTCGGGCGCCTGCTACGCCATGACGACGGTGGCATCGACGATTTCCTCCGATGCCATGACCATGGTGATGGATGCGGCGGCCGTTTCGGTTCTGGTCTGCACGCTGTTCGGCGGCGATCCCGAGCAGCCGGTGGCCACCATCGACAGGGATTTTTCCCCTGTCGAAATCGATGTCGCGACGCTGGTTTTTCAGGAGCTGGCCACGGTTCTCAATGGCACGGGACGGCGTTCGCTGGAACTGAAGCTGCCGGTGCCGCGCGCCGTCACCGGGCTGGAGGCGAGCCGGCGGGTGCTGCGCGACGGGCCGGCCGTCCGCATCGTGTTCGGGCTTTCCACGCCGGCGGAGCATGGCACGGTCGCCATCACCATTCCGCAGCGGGTGCTGTTGTCGCGCAACCCGGCCGAGGTCGATGCGGAAGACAATTCGCGCTGGCAGGCGCATTTCTCCGAAGAGGTGAAGCGCTCGACCATTTCGCTGGAGGCGACAATGCCCCTGGCGCGCCTGACGCTGGGCCAGCTCGCGGGCTGGCGTGTCGGCGATGTCATCGAGCTTGGCGATATGGCGCAGACGCAGGCGCGGCTTTCCACGCGCGACCGCACCCTTTTCGTGTGCGAATTCGGCAAGCTCGGGCACAATTACACAGTGCGCATCAAGCGGCCTCACGATGAAGCGCAGGATTTCATGGATGGGCTCGTGCGGGACTGATCCGCGCCGGCAGCAGGAGACTACGAGTATGACGAAGGCCAATGCCGAAGCCCTGAACCCCGTCGAGGACGAGCAGCTCGACCGCGCCATCGAGGAGCTGCGCGGCGTGCTTCAGCAGGACGAGACGGAACCGAGGGAGACGTCTTCCGCAGCCGCCGCTCCCAGCGCCGTCATCATGGACATTCCGGTCGAGGTGCAGATCGTGCTCGGCAGCACCGAGATGTCCGTTTCCGAACTGATGACGCTGCAAAAGGGCTCCACCGTGGCGCTCGACCGGCGCATTGGCGAGCCGATCGATCTGGTGGTCAACGGACGCCGGGTCGCACGCGGTGAGATCACCGTTCTGGAAAACGATTCCGCGCGTTTCGCGATCCGCCTGACCGAGATCGTCACCGCCAGGAGCGCGTGAGGACGGGCATGGGGCGCTGCGCAGACAGCAGGCAGGAAGGGACCGCATGACGATGTCGCTGACGCTGACCCGGCCCCAGAAGGCGGCGGCCATACTCGTCGCCATGGGCAAGCCCGCCGCCGGAAAGCTGCTGAAATTCTTCAAGCAGGAAGAGCTGAAGTCGCTGATCGACGCCGCGCGCCTTCTGAGCACCATTCCGCAGGCCGACCTCGAAAAAATCGTGGCCGAATTCGAGGCGGAATTCACCGAAGGGGCTGGCCTGCTCGATTCGGCCGACAAGATGGACATGCTCCTCAACGAGACGCTGTCGCCCGAAGAGGTGAGTGCCATCATGGAAGGCAGGCAGGAGAAAAAGCCTGCCGGGCCCTTGCCGGTCTGGCCGCAGGTGGAGAAGCTGGACGCCGCGCGCATCGGCGCCTTCCTTGCCGGCGAGCATCCGCAAACCGGCGCGCTGGTGCTTTCGCGGCTGTCGTCGCCGCTTGCCGCCCAGGTGCTGCTGACGCTGGAAAAACCCCTGCGCTCGGAGATCATGAAGCGCACGGTCACCATGGCAAGCGCACCGCAGGCGGCGATGCGGATCGTGGAAAACCAGATACGCGCACGTCTGCTCGACGGAGTGTCGGGCAAGGACACTTCGAGCGGGCAGGCCCGGCTGGCCAGCGTGCTCAACGAGATGGACAAGGCCCAGCTCGACGAGGTGATCCAGGACCTGGAAGCGGCAGGCACGCCCGATCTCGCTGGCGTGAAGGCGCGGGTGTTCTCGTTCGATGACATGCACCTGCTTGCTCAGAAGGCGCGGGTGCTGGTTTTCGACGGATTGTCGAGCGATGTGGTGACGCTGGCATTGCGCGGCGCGCCGGAAGACCTGACCGAGGCGGTGCTGTCGTCGATCGGCGCGCGCACGCGGCGCATGATCGAATCCGAGCTGTCGCTGGGTTCGGAGGGCATCGCGCTGGCCGACATCATGCAGGCGCGCAAGACGATCGCCTCCGCCACGGTGCGCCTGTCGCGGGAAGGGGCGTTCGAGCTTCCGGCCGCGCAGATCCCGGGCGAAGAGGCCGCCGGGCAAGAGAGATGACCGGCTGAGCCATGGCCGAGGGCGTCGACAAGGATTCCAAAACCGAGGAAGCGACCGAAAAGAAGATTCGCGACACTATCGAAAAGGGCAAGCTGCCGCATTCGAAGGAAACGGCGATCTTCGCGTCTTTCGTCGCCATACTTGCCTTTACCGTGTTCTACGCGCGCGATGCGGCGATGGAACTTGGCATGTTCCTGTCCATGTTTCTGGAAAAGCCGGACGCCTGGCCGCTGGCCACCGAAACGGATGTCATCGAGCTTTACCGCAGCGTGATGATGGAAATCGGCCGCGCGGTGGCCGCACTTCTGGTGCTGCTTGTCGTGGCCGGCATCGTCGCTTCCGCCGGCCAGAACATGCCGCGTTTCGTGGGCGAACGCATCCGCCCGCAGGCGTCGCGCATTTCGCTCGTTCAGGGCTGGAAGCGCATGTTCGGCGTTCAGGGCTTCGTGGAGTTCCTGAAATCGGTCGCCAAGGTCGGCTTCGTCATTCTCGTTCTCGTCATCGTGCTCTCGGACAGCGTCAGCCGGATCTTGTCGGGCATGCTCACCAATCCGGTCGAGTTCGCGTCGGTGATCCGCGGCTTCGCCGTCGACATTCTCGTCGTGATCGTTTTCGTGATGGGGGCGATCGCGGCAGCCGACTTCATCTGGCAGCGTTTCCACTGGAAGCAGGATCTGCGCATGACGCGTCAGGAGGTCAAGGACGAGCTGAAACAGTCCGAGGGCGATCCGATCGTGAAGTCGCGCATCCGCTCCGTGGCGCGCGACCGGGCGCGGCGGCGTATGATGGCCGCCGTGCCGCACGCGACGCTGATCGTCGCCAACCCGACCCACTACGCCATTGCCCTGAAATATGTGCGCGAGGAGGATTCCGCCCCCCTGGTCCTGGCCAAGGGACAGGATCTGGTGGCGCTGAAGATCCGCGAGCTGGCCGAGGCCAGCGGCATTCCCGTGTTTGAGGACGTCGCGCTCGCCCGCTCCATGTACAAGCAAGTTTCAGTGGATAGCGTGATCCCGCAGCAATTCTATCAGGCCGTCGCCGAACTGGTGCGGATCGTCTATTCCAACAAGGCCAGACCCCGGCAGGTGACATGATCAGGCAGCCGCATGCAGAAATCCGCGAAAGCATCGTCGCCAGAGCGATCCAGCAGGTCGTCGGCGAACTGCGCCTCGTTGATGTGGCCGACTACATCGCCTTCATCCGGCTGGAACAGTTCGCCTGCATTTCCGATCTCGTGGATTCGGCTGCCGAACTTTACTTCATGCCCGGAACGCTCCGGCTCGGTCATGGCGGCGAAGCCTTTGTCGACTGGAGCGGCAGTCCGCGCATCGTGCTCGATCTGGAGCTGAGGCCGGCAGGGATAACCGTGTATTTCCAGCTCACGCTTGAGGAAAACCACGCTTCGGTGGTGGTCAACTACGTCGCCTTCGAGGCGCCGGCGGACGATCCGCAGTTCAACACGGAAATGCTGGGCAAGGCGGTGGAGCAGGCGCGCATCAGGCCTGCGATGGCCGTCGGCGCGGAAGAAGGCCGCGCTATTCGATAAGGCCGAGCCTGAGGGCCTTGGCCACCGCCTGGGTGCGGCTGACGGCGTTCAGCTTCTGCGCCGATTGCGTGAGATACTGATTGGTGGTGTGCACCGAAAGCCTGAGAATGCGGGCGATCTCCTCGCTCGTATAGCCGTTGGCGGTGAGCTTCAGGCATTCCAGTTCGCGGCGGGTCATGGCCCGGGTCAGGCTGGCGCAGGCGGGGCGCAGGCGCGCCACTTCCGAAAACAGCGAAAAGCATTTGCCGTGAACCTCGAACAGCAGGTTCTGATCGATGGCCGTGCAGGATCCGGCAAACACCACCAGTCCGCACTGGTTCCGTTCGGCGTGGACGGGAAAGGCGATGCCGGAGGTGCCGGCTACGAGCGGCTCGATCTGCGTAACCCAGCAAAGCGCGCCGAGACGTTGCCCGCCGGGGTCTTCCGGCCCCTTGTCCCACCACAGAGGTTCGGTGGAGGTGCGGACATGGCGCACCAGATGCTCGATGTTTCCGGTAATGCTTTTCGCGAAGCCGGCGCCTGGATAATCGGAATCGAGGCAGGGGACCAGTTTCGCCCGCTCCTGCATGAGCGGGGCGAGAAAGACCGCGAACGAGGCGGCGCCGATCTCCCGCGCCATCCATCGGCAGCGCCGCGCCGCATCGGAAATCGTCAGCGCATGTTCGCCGCCCTGCGGCCAGACGGCCGACCGATGGCCGGGCTGGTCGTCGAGGGGCTGTGCGTCGAGGTCGTTGAGGGCCGGATGGATCAAATGATGCCGCTCCTGATCGCCGTTGCGATCGCCATCGCGCGGTTGCTGGCCGAGAATTTCTGAATTGCGTTGGTGATGTAGCTGTTGACCGTGTTGGACGACACGCCGAGGATGACCGCGACTTCATCGGTCGTCTTGCCTTCGGAAACCCAGAAGAGGCATTCCCGCTCGCGGTCGGAAAGCGGGTCCTGCGCGGCGTCGCCGGTGACGAGATGGGCGGCGCGCGACAGCGCATAGCAACACTCCATCTGCGTGCGCGCCAGCGCGGCAAGATCGATCTGGCCCGGCTGTTCGCAGGAGAACAGGATGAAAAGGCGCTGGCTGCCGACATTGAGGGTCAGCGAATAGATTTCCGCATGCCCCAGAACGGTGAGCAGCCTGGCTTCCTCGCCGTTGATCAGGGCGCCGGTGCCGGGTGCGGCGGCGGAAACCAGAGCCGACGGGCGCATTCCGGGCGCCGCCGTCCATGGCCCCTGCGCCAGAGTGGCGATGAGTTGCCGGCCGATCAGCTCAATGACGTCGAATTTCCAGTTGGAGGCAACGATGCGTGCCTGATTGCGCGCCTCGCCATGGGAAATGGCCACCAGCATGTAGCTGTCGGCGCCGGTGTTTGCCGCGGCATTCATGAGAAAGCCGGTCAGCTCTCCGCGCGAAGCGATGCGGCCGTTCAGCGTATCGGCTTCCGAAGATGCAGCGGCTTTGTTCATGTCGGTCTTCTGGCCAGAATCGATCGTTCGCCATGGCGGGGCCGTGGCGGGCGGATACGCATCACAGTCACGTTGGAACGCTTGAGGTTTGGAAACGCATGCTGCCGGAAACGTACTGGGCACCGGCAATGCCCGACCGGGCGACACCATCGGAGGGTGCGAAGGCCATCGCCCTTGCAGCCGGCATTTCGCCTGCTGCTTCAGACTTCGGATAGCTCGCCTCGCCCCCGCGGGATCGACTGATTCGCGGTTAATCTAGCCTCAGTTGAATCCTACATCAAATAGGAATTGACAAAAATCCGGTTCGGAGTCCCTGCCGCGACTCGCAAAGCCTTCGGATCCGGAATTTTGCCGTCGGCGATTGTCGGAAAATCGATCACCCGCATGCGTGGCGCAAGGATCCGGGGCGTTCGATATCGCGCGCAGCGCGCGCGGAACGTCTTCATTCCAGCCGGTAAGGCACCGGCGAGCGCAGGTCGTGATCGATATGCAGGCGTCGCTTGAAGGGCGGGCTGGCGCGCTGGTCGCAACTGGCGCGCTCGCAGATGCGGCAGGAAATGCCGATCGGATCGAAAGCGGCCCGGTTGGCGAGATCGAGGCCGTCGGCATAGACGAAGTCGCCGGCATAGGTGATCTCGCAGCCGAGCGCGATGGCGTAGCGGCGGCGCGAGGCGTTGAAGCCGCCGCCCGACTTGGCGATTTCCGTCGCCACGCACAGATAGCGCACGCCGTCCGGCGTCTCGGCCAGTTGCCTGATGATGCGGCCGGGCAGTTCGAACGACTGGTGCACGTTCCACAAAGGGCAGGCCGCGCCGAAGCGGGCGAATTGCAGCCTGGCGGCGCTGTGGCGCTTGGTGATGTTGCCGGCCCGGTCGAAACGGGCGAAGAAGACCGGCACGCCCTTCATGCCGGGCCGTTGCAGGGTCGAGAGCCGGTGCGCCACCTGTTCGAGGCTGGCGCCGAAGCGGGCGGCGAGCAGTTCCAGATCATGCCGCAACTCGCGCGCGGCCGTGAGGAATGCCCGATAGGGCAAAGTCACGGCCCCGGCGAAATAATTGCGCAGCCCGATGCGGCAGATCTCGACCGATTCCGGCGAGCGGAATTCGGCGCGGCGGGCGATGGTGTCGATTTCCGTCTTCAGCTCCAGGGAGGCGATCTGGTAGGCCATCTGGAAATGGCGCGTCGGCGAAGGCGAATAGGCATTGAGATAGAGAAGCCTGGAGGCGGGGTCGTAGCGGCGCAGAACGTCCTCGCCTTCCGCCGCCTTGAGGATGCGCACGCCATGGCGCGTTTCCAGATGGGCGGCAAGCGCGGCCCCCGTGTCCGCTTCCGGAATGCCGATGGATTGCGCCAGTTTTTCGCCGGCCATATCGATCTCATGGACATAATTGTCCATGAAGTGGAAGAAGTCGCGCACTTCCTCGTAAGGGGTGGGGTCGGCCAGCCCGCTGGTGCGCGACATCTGGTCGAAGCCGGCAAGCTGCTCGCTGTTGCGGCGATAGGCCTGATGGCAGGCAATCAGCGCATGGGCGAGGCCCGGCGCATTCTGCACCACAAGCTTCAGTTCCTGCATGCCGGGCGAATAGTTTTCAAACAGCGGATCGGCCAGCGCTTCGGAAAGCGCCGACAACAGCCGGTCGCTGCTGCCGGCGGAAAGCTCGGACATCTCGATCTGGAATTTTTCGGCCAGCGCCAGCAGCACCGTGGCCGAAACCGGACGCTGATTGTTCTCGATCTGGTTCAGATAGCTGGTCGAGATGCCCAGGCGCTCGGCGAAGGCGGCTTGCGTGTGGCCATGGGCGAGGCGGGATTCGCGTACCTTGCGGCCGATATAAAGCTTGCCTGTTGACATGTTCGCATTTTCACAATTCGCAATTTGCATAATCCTATACTATGCAAATCCACCCATTCCAGCATTTTCTTGGCGAGCGCTTCGCTTTATCGGAATGAAAACGAAGCCGGCTCAGCTGCCGGTGAGGGAGAGACCATGCCGACACTGCTTTTCGTGCCCGTTCTCCGCAGCTTTGGAGAGGACCGCTGATGCGCAACGTTCTCGAACAACTGGAGGCGCGGCGCGCCGAAGCCCGTCTCGGCGGCGGCCAGCGGCGCATCGACGCCCAGCATGCCAAGGGCAAGCTGACGGCGCGCGAGCGCGTCGAGGTTCTGCTGGACGAGGGCTCCTTCGAGGAGTTCGACATGTATGTCACCCACCGCGCCACCGATTTCGGCATGGCGAGCCAGAAGGTGGCGGGCGACGGCGTGGTGACCGGCTGGGGCACCATCAACGGCCGGCTGGTCTATGTGTTTTCGCAGGATTTCACGGTGCTTGGCGGCTCGCTCTCGGAAACCCATGCGCAGAAGATCTGCAAGATCATGGATATGGCCGTGAAGAACGGCGCGCCGGTGATCGGGCTCAACGATTCCGGCGGCGCGCGCATTCAGGAAGGCGTCGCCTCGCTTGCCGGTTATGCCGACGTGTTCAAGCGCAATGTGGATGCGTCGGGCGTGGTGCCGCAGATTTCGGTGATCATGGGCCCCTGCGCGGGCGGCGCGGTCTATTCGCCGGCGATGACCGACTTCATCTTCATGGTGCGCGATTCGTCCTACATGTTCGTCACCGGTCCCGACGTGGTGAAGACCGTCACCAACGAGATCGTGACGGCCGAGGAACTGGGCGGCGCGCGCACCCATACGCAGAAATCCTCAGTGGCCGACGGTGCGTTCGAAAACGATGTCGAGGCGCTGGAGGGCGTGCGCAAGCTGTTCGACTATCTGCCGCTCAACAGCCGCGAAAAGCCGCCGGTCCGCCCCTTCCACGACGATCCGGCCCGCATCGACATGAAGCTCGACACGCTGGTGCCGGATTCGGCGACGAAGCCCTATGACATGAAGGAGCTGATCGCGGCGATCGCCGACGAGGGCGACTTCTTCGAAATTCAGGAAGCGTTCGCGAAGAACATCATCACCGGCCTGATGCGCATCGAGGGCCAGACGGTGGGCGTCGTCGCCAACCAGCCCATGGTGCTGGCCGGCTGTCTCGACATCGATTCCTCGCGCAAGGCCGCCCGTTTCGTGCGCTTCTGCGACGCCTTCAACATTCCGCTGCTGACGCTGGTGGACGTGCCCGGCTTCCTGCCCGGCACCGCGCAGGAATATGGCGGCGTCATCAAGCATGGCGCGAAGCTTCTGTTCGCCTATGCGCAGGCCACGGTGCCGATGGTGACGCTGATCACCCGCAAGGCCTATGGCGGGGCCTATGACGTGATGGCCTCCAAGCATATCGGCGCCGACATCAACTATGCCTGGCCGACGGCGGAGATCGCGGTGATGGGCGCCAGGGGCGCGACCGAAATCCTCTACCGCTCGGAACTGGGCGACCCGGAGAAGATCGCGGCGCGCACCGCCGAATATGAAGAGCGCTTCGCCAACCCGTTCGTGGCGGCCGAGCGCGGCTTCATCGACGAGGTGATCATGCCGCATTCCTCGCGCCGCCGCATCGCGCGCGCCTTCGCCGCGCTGCGCAACAAGCGCGTGGAAGGGCCGTGGCGCAAGCACGACACGATGCCTTTGTGAAAACGGGGTGAAAACGGGGTGAGAACGGGGTGAAAACGGGGCCGGAGAAGCGATGGACAAGCCGAAGCTGACGCCGGAGGAGGCCCGCAGGGACCACTGGCAGATGCTGCGCTTCCTGGCGCTGAACGCAGCGCTTGGCGCGCTGATCGGGGCGCTGACGGCCGTCGCCATCATCTGGCTCGACATCGGCGGCATCGGCGCGCGCATCGGGCGGGCGGCGAACCCGGTCATCCCGGTGCTGCTGCTGGTTGCGCCCTTCGCCTTCGTGTTCGGCGGCGTGGTCACCGCTTCCGCACTTCTGACGATGCCTTACGAAAAGAAATTCAAAGACTGATTTGGGGACTGGAGACGGGCTGATGTTCAAGAAGATCCTCATTGCCAATCGCGGCGAAATCGCCTGCCGCGTCATCCGCACGGCGAAGAGGCTCGGGATCCGGACGGTCGCGGTCTATTCCGACGCCGACCGCGATGCGCTGCATGTACGCGAGGCGGACGAGGCGGTGCATATCGGCCCCGCACCCTCGTCGCAGTCCTACATAGTCATCGACAGGGTCCTCGAAGCCATCCGCAGGACAGGGGCCGATGCCGTTCACCCCGGCTATGGCTTCTTGTCCGAAAACGCTGCCTTTGCCGAGGCGCTGGAGCAGGAAGGCGTCGCCTTCGTCGGCCCGCCGGTGAAGGCCATCGAGGCCATGGGCGACAAGATCACCTCCAAGAAGCTGGCGGCGGAAGCGGGCGTTTCCACCGTGCCCGGCCATATGGGGCTGATCGGGGATGCGAATGAGGCCGTCCGCATCGCCTCCGGTATCGGCTATCCGGTGATGATCAAGGCCTCCGCCGGCGGCGGCGGTAAGGGCATGCGCATTGCCTGGAACGATGCCGAGGCGCGCGAAGGCTTCCAGTCGTCGAAGAACGAGGCGAAGTCCTCTTTCGGCGACGACCGCATCTTCATCGAAAAATTCGTCACCCAGCCGCGCCATATCGAAATTCAGGTGCTGGGCGACAAGCATGGCAACGTTCTGTATCTGGGCGAGCGCGAATGCTCGATCCAGCGCCGCAACCAGAAGGTGATCGAGGAGGCCCCGTCGCCGTTCCTCGATGAGGCGACGCGCAAGGCCATGGGCGAGCAGGCCGTGGCTCTGTCGCGCGCGGTCGGCTATTTTTCGGCCGGCACGGTCGAGTTCATCGTCGATGGCGATCGCAACTTCTATTTCCTGGAAATGAACACCCGTCTTCAGGTGGAGCATCCGGTGACCGAACTGATCACCGGCATCGATCTGGTGGAGGAGATGATCCGGGTTGCGGCCGGCGAGAAGCTGCGCATCGCGCAGGGCGACGTGAAGCTGAACGGCTGGGCCATCGAAAGCCGTCTCTACGCCGAGGATCCCTATCGCAGCTTCCTGCCCTCCATCGGCCGCCTGACGCGCTATCGCCCGCCGGCGGAGGGCCGCCGCGAGGACAACACCATCATCCGCAACGATACCGGAGTGTTCGAGGGCGGCGAGATTTCCATGCATTACGATCCGATGATCGCCAAGCTTTGCACTTGGGCTCCCGACCGCGCTGGCGCGATCGAGGCGATGGGCCGCGCGCTGGACGATTTCGAGCTCGAAGGCATAGGTCACAACCTGCCGTTCCTGTCGGCGGTGATGGACCAGCGGCGTTTCCGCGAGGGCCGGCTGACAACCGCCTATATCACCGAGGAATTTCCGGACGGCTTTACCGGGGTGACGGCAAGCGAGGGGCAGGCACGGCTGCTGGCCGCGGTCGCCGCCTTCATCCATCTGCGGGTGGCGCGCCGCGCCGCGCGTATTTCCGGCGTGCTCGCCAACCATCCGCGCAGCATCGGCACCGGCTGGGTTGCGACTGTGGCCGGCCATGAATTCGCGCTCGCCATGGCGGAGGGTGAAGCCGGCGACCATGTGGCCTTCGCGGATGGCGGGAACGTCTCCGTTTCGAGCGGCTGGCTGCCGGGAACCACGCATGCGGTTTTCATGGTGGATGGCGAGGCGATGGGCGTGAAGGTCACGCTCAACGGCTCGTCCATGCGCCTGCGCTGGCGCGGCATCGATGCGACTGCCTATGTGCGCAGCCCCCGCGTCGCTGAACTCGCCCGGCTGATGCCGGTCAAGCTTCCGCCCGATACGTCGAAGATGCTGCTTTGCCCGATGCCGGGCGTGGTCACCTCCATCGCCGTTCAGGAAGGCGACGAGGTGCAGGAAGGACAGGCACTGGCCACCGTCGAGGCCATGAAGATGGAAAACGTGCTGCGCGCCGAAAAATCCGGCAAGGTCAGGCGCGTTGCCGTCGAGCCGGGCGCCAGCCTCGCCGTCGACGAACTGATCCTCGAATTCGAGTAGGCAGGGAATTGTGATGAACGATCCGAAACCCGATCCCAAGACCCGGAAATGGCGCGCGCTGGCCGAGAAGGAGGTCAGGCGCGACCCGGATGCGCTGGTGTGGAACACGCCGGAGGGCATTCCGGTCAAGCCGCTCTACACGGCCGACGATCTGGAAGGCGTCGCTCACCTGGACAGCCTGCCGGGCTTCGCCCCCTTCGTTCGGGGCCCGCGCGCAACCATGTATGCCGGGCGCCCATGGACCATTCGCCAATATGCCGGTTTCTCGACTGCGGAGGAATCCAACGCCTTCTACCGCAAGGCGCTGGCCGCCGGCCAGCAGGGCGTTTCCGTCGCCTTCGACCTCGCCACCCATCGCGGCTATGACAGCGACCATCCGCGTGTCGTCGGCGATGTCGGCAAGGCGGGCGTCGCCATCGATTCCGTCGAGGACATGAAGATCCTGTTCGAGGGCATTCCGCTCGACCGGATCTCCGTGTCGATGACCATGAATGGCGCGGTGATCCCTGTGCTCGCCAACTTCATCGTGGCCGGCGAAGAGCAGGGCGTGTCGCGTGAAAAACTGTCGGGCACCATCCAGAACGACATCCTCAAGGAGTTCATGGTCCGCAACACCTACATCTATCCGCCCGAGCCTTCGATGCGGATCATCGCGGACATCATCGAATATACGGCAAAGGAGATGCCGAAGTTCAACTCCATCTCGATTTCCGGCTATCACATGCAGGAAGCCGGCGCGACGCTGGTGCAGGAACTTGCCTTCACGCTGGCTGACGGGCGCGAATATGTGCGCGCGGCGCTGAAGAAGGGTCTCGACGTCGACGAGTTCGCCGGGCGGCTGTCCTTCTTCTTCGCCATCGGCATGAATTTCTTCATGGAAGCGGCCAAGCTGCGCGCCGCGCGGCTGCTGTGGACCCGCATCATGCAGGAGTTCGAGCCGAAGAAGCCATCCTCGCTGATGCTGCGCACCCATTGCCAGACGTCCGGCGTCTCGCTTCAGGAGCAGAACCCCTACAACAACATCGTGCGCACCGCCTATGAGGCGCTGGCCGCAGCCCTTGGCGGCACCCAGTCGCTGCACACCAACTCCTTCGACGAGGCGATTGCGCTGCCGACCGAATTTTCGGCCCGCATCGCCCGCAACACCCAGCTCATCCTCCAGCACGAGACAGGCGTGACGAAGGTCGTCGATCCGCTGGCCGGCTCCTATTATGTCGAGAGCCTGACGAAGGAGCTCGCCGATGCCGCATGGCAGCTGATCGAAGAGGTCGAGGAGCTGGGCGGCATGACGAAGGCGGTCAATGACGGCCTGCCCAAGCGCCTGATCGAGGAGGCGGCGACCCGCAAGCAGGCGGCAATCGACCGGGGCGACGAGGTGATCGTCGGCGTCAACAAATATCGCCTCGAAACCGAGGACGAGATCGACATTCTCGACATCGACAACAAGGCGGTGCGCGAGGCGCAGATCGCGCGCATCGAGCGCACCAGGCGCCAGCGCGATCCGAAGAAGGCCGAGGCAACGCTTTCGCGCCTGCGCGAGGTGGCGCGCTCGGGCCAGGGCAATATCCTCGAAGCCGCGGTGGAAGCCGCACGGGCGCGCGCCACGCTGGGTGAAATTTCCGACGCCATGCGCGAAGTCTTCGGCGACCATTCGGCCGTGCCGAAAGTCGTGAGCAAGGTTTATGGCCCCGCCTACGAGGGCGAGCCGGAATATGAAAATCTGGTGGACCGGCTTGACCAGTTCGCCGCCGCGCTGGGGGCCTCGCCGCGCATCATGGTCGCCAAGCTCGGGCAGGACGGGCACGATCGCGGCGCCAAGATCATCGCCTCGGCCTTCGGCGATCTCGGTTTCGAGGTCATCGCCGGCCCGCTGTTCCAGACGCCGGAGGAAGCGGCCGATCTTGCGCTGCAATCGAAGGTGCAGGTCGTCGGCATGTCGTCTCTGGCGGCCGGCCACAAGACGCTGGCGCCGCAACTGGTGGAAGCGCTGAAGGCGCGCGGCGCTGGCGAGATCATCGTCGTGGTCGGCGGCGTCATCCCGCGCCAGGACTATCAATATCTGCTCGACCATGGCGTGGCCGCCGTGTTCGGTCCCGGCACCAACGTGCTGGACGCCGCGCGCGCCGTGCTCGATCTCATGGAAGGCAAGCGCCGCAACGTCTGAGCCGGCGAATCCTGAGCCCGCCAGATTCTGGAGCCGTTCAGGGTTTTACGGAACCGCCGAACGGATCCAGGTCTTTGTTTGCCGTGTTTGCGAACCGGAAAAGCGTTTTCGACTTTTCCTGGAAACGCCCTAAAGCGTATCGCTATCTTTCAGATTCACTTCGTTACCCCGAAACCGGTTCCCGCTTTCGGGCGACATGCTCTAGGGCGGTGGGCTGTCCGCGGCGATTACGAGCCGTGTTTTCCGGTTTCGGTTTCGGTTTCGGTTCGGGGCACGGCGCAGGCCGCCTTTTCAAGGGCGCTGAATTCCTCGGCCGACAGATAGCCGGCCTCCACCGCCAGATCGGCCAGTGCCCGTCCCTGCGCCAGCGTCGCGCCGGCCAGTTCGGCTGCCCGTTCATAACCGATGACGGGCACCATGGGCGTGCACATCGCCGTGCTGGCGTCGAGCAGCGCGCGGCACCGTTCGGGGCGCGCTTCAATGCCGCTCACGCACTGATCGGTCAGCGTGCGCATGCCGGCAGCGAGCAGTTTCAGGCCGTCGAGCAGGCTGTGACCGATCACCGGCTCCATCGCGTTGAGCTGCAACTGACCGGCCTCGGCCGCGAAAGTGACCGTGACGTCATGGCCGATGACCCGGTAGGCGATCTGGCTCACGACTTCCGGGATCACCGGATTGACCTTCCCCGGCATGATCGAGGACCCCGCCTGGACCGCCGGCAGTTCGATCTCGCCAATGCCGGCGCGCGGGCCGCTCGACAGCAGGCGCAGATCGTTGCACATTTTCGACAGCCTGACCGCCAGGCGGCGCAGTGCGCCCGAAAAGGACACCAGCGCCCCCATGTCGGACGAGGCGTCGATGAAATCGGCGGCAGCGGCGACCGGCAAGCCGGAAATGGCCGCAAGATGGCTGATGGCGGCCAGGGAATAACCTTCAGGCGTATTGATGCCGGTGCCGATGGCCGTGCCGCCCAGATTGACGACATGCAATTCCTCAAGGGCTGCCGAAACCTGCCGCGCTTCCTGTTCAAGGCCGGTCGCGAAGGCTGAAAATTCAGCCCCCAGCGACATCGGCACCGCATCCTGAAGCTGGGTGCGGCCGAGTTTGAGCACGGCGGAAAAGGCCATGGCTCTTTCGCGCAGAGCCGAGACGAGACGGCCAAGCTCGCTTTGCAGCGGGCCGGTCGCCAGTATCAGGGCAAGGCGCAACGCTGTCGGATAGACGTCGTTGGTGGACTGA
This sequence comes from Alphaproteobacteria bacterium, assembly GCA_036678505.1. Classification (GTDB taxonomy): domain Bacteria; phylum Pseudomonadota; class Alphaproteobacteria; order Rhizobiales; family Rhizobiaceae; genus Mesorhizobium. Next base: position 21,946 of record JAZIHP010000004.1, on the reverse strand, counting down.
GACCGGTTCACATGATCGTTCGGATGCAATGCGGCGTATTCGCCGCGCGCGCGGCCCAGCCTGTCCAGTCCGAGATTGGCGATCACCTCATTGGCGTTCATGTTGGTGGAGGTGCCTGCCCCGCCCTGAATCATGTCGACGACGAAAGCATCGTGATGCTGGCCGTCCATCAACTGCCGGCAGGCGGCTTCGATCGCATCCAGCTGCGCTGCCGCCAGCACGCCGAGGTCATGGTTTGCCCGCGCGGCGGCCAGCTTGACCATCGCAAGGGCACGCACCAGATCCGGAAAATCGCCGACGCGGACGCCCGATATCGGGAAATTCTCGACCGCGCGTTGCGTATGGATTCCAAACAGCGATTCGGCAGGAAGGGCGCGGGTTCCAAGCATGTCTTTCTCGGTCCGCAATTCGGCGCTGGAATGCAATATCATGGGGATCATGGCGGGGCTGGTCGGTCCTGTGTTTCGGCACGCCAGATCTCCGGCGCGTTTTTTAGCAAAGCGGCAGAGAAGCGATGAACAAGCCCGCCGGCATTATGTCAATCAGGTTCTTGTGCGATTTGCCTCACAAACACCCCGGAAATCGGAAATAATCGCTGTCGAGCCTCACCGGCATTTATAATTGCGTTCGCCGCCTGCAAGGCCAGCGACGATCCCGACCTCAATTTCACCGCGGAAAACATAGGTGATGAGGTATACGTAACGGGCATGGCCGCGGTTTCGGTGAATGTCCCGCGCCCTGCGCTGAAAATCGGCATCGCGACGCGGTTCCGAGCGCAGAGACAGGAGATCGACGATGGATCAGCCCATAACGACCGGGACGATCGACACCCAATGCGTGATCGCGGGTTCCGGTCCCGGCGGCCTCATGCTCGCCCTGCTGCTGGCGCGGGCGGGGGTCGATGTCACGGTGGTGGAAAAACATGGCGATTTCCTGCGCGACTTCCGGGGCGACACGGTACATCCCTCGACGCTCGACATCATCGATCAGCTCGGGCTTCTGGACGAGCTTCTCAAGGTGCCGCACACGCAGGCGCCCCGGCTGCAAGCCGAGATCGGAGGCAGACAGGTCACCATCGCCGATTTCTCCCGGCTGCCGACGAAGTGCCGCTTCATCGCCTTCATGCCGCAGTGGGATTTTCTCGACTTCATGGCCCGCGAGGCCGGCAAGCTGCCGAATTTCCACCTCGTGATGTCGGCCGGGGTCACCGGCCTGATCGAGGAATGCGGACGCATCGCCGGGCTTGTCGCCCGCACGCCGCACGGTTCCGTCGAAATCAGGGCGCCGCTGGTCGTCGGCGCGGATGGCCGCAACTCGACGGTGCGGGCAAGGGCGGGGCTGGAAGTCGAAAGCTTCGGCGCGCCGAGCGACGTCTTGTGGATGAAGCTTTCCCATCAGCCGGGCGATCCGCCCTACACGATGGGGCATGGCGGGCCGCGTCAGGGGTTCGTGATGGTGGATCGCGGCGATTGCTGGCAGTGCGGCTATGTGGTGCGCAAGGGCAGCTTCGAGGACGTGAGGGAAAAGGGCATCGAGGCCTTCCGCGAGGCGGTTGCCGCCGTCTCGCCGCTGCCGGCCGACCGTGTCGGGGAAATCCGGTCGTGGGATGACGTTCACCTGCTTTCGATCCGCATCGACCGGCTGAAGAGGTGGTGGCGGCCGGGATTGCTGTGCATCGGCGATGCCGCGCATGCCATGTCGCCCATCGGCGGCTTCGGCGTGAACCTTGCCATTCAGGACGCCGTGGCGGCGGCCAACATATTGGCCACGCCGCTGCGCGAGGGGAAACTGGCCGACCGGCATCTCGCAGCGGTGGAAAAACGCCGGGCCTTTCCGACCAGGGCCACGCAGAAACTTCAGCTCATGATGCAGTCGAGCAGCAAGAAGCGCCAGGAAAGCGCGACGAAACGCAGCGGCCCGCCTTCCTTCGTGAAGGGAATTGCCCGCTGGCCGTTCCTCGCCCATCTGGCCGGACGCATCGTCGGTCTGGGCATCCGTTCGGAGAAAGTGAACCCGGCAGAGCCCGATGACGATGCCGGCGGTTGACGTTCCGCCGTTTCGGCGGAAGCCTGCCGAAGCATCGCTGGCAAGAGGCGGCCGCGAAAGCGGCATCTTGATCCTTGCCATCCGGTGTGTGATGCATCATGTTTTTTTGCGTGCCGATGTCGGTTTCGGTCAAAATTTCAATGACGGGATGGGAGCGGCATGCAGCCAGTTTTCAGCCTTGCGGCGCTGGAAAAGGAAAATCTCGGCGAGACGGTTTATGGCCGGCTGGCCGATGCGCTGATGAAAGGTCGCTTCGAGCCGGATGCGCGGCTTACCATTCGCGATCTGGCGCAATCGCTCGGCACCAGCGTCACCCCGGTGCGTGATGCGCTTCTGCGGCTTATTCAGGACGAGGCTCTGGTGCAGAAATCGGCGCGCGAGGTGCGTGTGCCGGTGATGACGGCGGAGCGCTACCGCGAAATCCGCATGATCCGCCTCAAGCTCGAAGGGCTGGCGGCGCGGGAAACCGCACTGCGCGCAGGCCCGGAAGACATCGCGCTGCTGCGCGATCTTGTGGAGGCCAATGAGCAGGCTCTCGCCGCAGGAGACTGGACAGCGGCGCTGGAACTCAACCAGACCTTCCATTTCGCGCTGGCCGGAATTGCCGGCCTGCCGCTGCTGCGCGGCATTCTCCATCGCCTCTGGCTCCAGATGGGGCCGCTGATCGCGGAAGCCTATGCGCCGGGGGGGCGGATCATGATCGACCATCATCATGAGCTTGTGAAGGCGGTGGAAGCAGGCGACGCCGATGCTGCCCAGCAAGCCATAGAAAAAGATATAGGCGACGCGGGCAGGATCATTCTGGAGCGGCTGGCCGCGCGCGCCGGCAGCAATGCGGATAATGCCTGATGGACGAAATCGACTGCATCGTCGCCGGAGCCGGCGTTGTCGGCCTTGCGGTGGCGCGCGAACTGGCGGCCGCGGGGCGGGATGTTCTCGTTCTCGAAGCCGCCGACGCGATCGGCACCGGCACAAGTTCGCGCAATTCAGAAGTGATTCATGCCGGGCTTTACTATGCCGTGGGCTCGCTGAAGGCCGATCTTTGCGTTTCCGGCCGCGACCGCCTCTACGACTATTGCCACGAGCGCGGCATTGCGCATCGGCGCTGCGGCAAGCTGATCGTGGCGACCGACGCCGGACAGGCGGCGACGCTGGACGCCATTGCCAACAATGCCAGCAAAAGCGGGGCGGGCGCCTTGCAGAAACTGACGGCTGCCGAGGCGCAGGCGCTTGAGCCGGCGCTTGCCTGCACCGCCGCCTTGCTCTCTCCCGATACCGGCATCGTCGACAGCCATGCGCTGATGCTGTCGCTGCTGGGGGATGCCGAAGCCGCCGGAGCCATGCCAGTCCTCAACACCGAAATTCTGGGCGGTCGCATAGAAGGCCGCCGCATCGTGCTGGCGACGCGCGACACGCAAAGCGGAGATGTTTTCAACATCGCCGCCAGGCATTTCATCAATGCCGCAGGCCTTGGCGCAACGGCTCTTGCCGGCGCCCTGAGCGGCCTCGATCCGCGCTTCGTTCCGCGGCAACGCCTTGCCAAGGGCAATTATTTTTCGGTCACGGGCCGCGCGCCTTTCTCAAGGCTCATCTATCCGGTGCCGGAGCCGGGCGGGCTCGGCATTCACCTGACGCTCGACCTGAACGGGATTGCCCGATTCGGTCCCGATGTGGAGTGGGTGGAGGAACTCGATTACGAGGTCGATCCGGCTCGCGCGCAGCGCTTTTACGGCGCCATCCGTGCCTATTGGCCGGATCTGGCCGAAGAGAGCCTGCAACCGGCTTACAGCGGCATTCGTCCCAAGCTTTCCGGGCCGGGTGAAGCCAATGCCGATTTCGTCATTCAAGGGCCGGATACGCACGGCATTGCGGGGCTCGTCAATCTGTTCGGCATTGAAAGCCCGGGACTGACCTCATGTCTCGCCATCGCACGGCATGTTGCACAGGCGCTTGTTCGTTCAGACAGCTGACCTGCATGGCGTGGCAGAAAAATCACGGCCCGGAGGCCGTGATTCGCAAAGCTTATGGTCTGTTTCCGGCGCGGGAGGCTCGCCGGCCGCCAACGATCAGTCGTTCAGGCTCCAGCCGGAGATGAACTTGGAATCCATGAACTCCTCAAGTCCCATCCAGCCGCCCTCGCGCGCCCGGCCGGAGGCCTTGACGCCGCCGAAGGCGGAGCCTGCGCCGCGCGACTCTCCGTTCATCTCGATCATGCCCGCGTTCAGCTGGCGCGCCAGTCGGTTGCGGCGGGCGCCGTCCTGCGTCTGCACATAGTTGGTCAGGCCGTAGGGCGTGTCGTTGGCGATCCCGACGGCTTCCTCTTCGGTGTCGAAGGGGATGATCGACAGGACGGGGCCGAAAATCTCCTGTCTTGCGATGGTCATGTCGTTGTTCACGTCTGCGAACACCGTCGGACGCACGAAATAGCCGCGATTGACGTTTTCAGGCAGGCCGGGGCCGCCGGCCACCAGGCGGGCACCTTCCTCGATGCCTTTCCGGATGAGGTCCTGAATCTTGTCCCACTGCTGCTTGCTCACCACCGGGCCGATATGCGCGCCGGGCAGGTGAGCGCTGGCCACGGCGGTTTCGCCGGCAACGCGCGCCGCCGTCTCCACCGCCTGCTCGTAGACCTCGCGCTGCACCAGCATGCGGGTCGGCGCATTGCAGGACTGGCCGGAATTGTTGAAGCAGTGGCGCGCGCCGCGCGCCACTGCGCCGGCATCGGCATCGGCGAAGATGAGGTTGGCGCCTTTGCCTCCGAGTTCCAGCGCCACCTTCTTCAGCGAGGCGGCGGCCGCTTTGGAAATGGCGATGCCGGCGCGGGTGGAGCCGGTGAAGCTGATCATCTCGATATCGGGATGGACCGAAAGCTGCGTGCCGACACCCGCGCCATCGCCATTGACGAGGTTGAACACGCCGGCCGGCAGGCCCGCCTCATGCACGATTTCGGCAAAGAGCATGGAGGAAAGCGGGGCGATTTCGGAAGGCTTCAGGACCGCCGTGTTGCCGCCCAGAATGGCGGGGATGACCTTGAGCGTGACCTGATTCATCGGCCAGTTCCACGGCGTGATCAGGCCTACGACGCCGATCGGTTCCCATGCGACCATGGTGGTCGGGGCATGGGGCCCAAGCGGGCGGATGAATTCGAAATTTTTATAGGCCTCGATGAAGGTCTCGATATGGTAGATGCCCGCGCCGGTCTGCGCAGCAAGCGCCATATCCTTCGGCGCGCCCATTTCGAGCGTTATGGACCCGGCCATGTCGGTGGCCCGGCGCCTGTAGGCGGCGAGGATTTTCTCGACATAGGAAAGCCGCTCGGCCGGCGTGGTCTTCGACCAGGTCCTGAACGCCGCCCTGGCCGCGGCCACCGCGCGGTCGGTATCGGCCTGTGCGCCGATGCTGATGACGGCGACCGGCTCTTCGGTCGACGGATCGATCACTTCGAGGTCATTCGCAGCGACAGGGTCTACCCATTTGCCGTCGATGTAGAACTTGCGCTTGTCCAAAAGCTCACTCATTTTTTTCTCCATGCTGCGGTCGACAGGTAACGATATAGGCGCGTGCTCTGTGTGACACAAACGGACGGGCTGCGAAAACCCTCGGCAGGGCTGCGCTGCCCGTCGGGTCTGCGTCAAAGAGGTCGGTGCAGGCTTTTCAGGCGGCGCCGATTTCGCTTTCGACCTCGCGCAGAGATTTCGCGATGATTTCGAACATCTCGTCGGCCTGCGCCCTGGTGATGATCAGCGGCGGGCAGAAGGCCACCGCATCGGCCATGTTGCGCGAAATCAGGCCGTTGCGCTGCATGGCGGCGTTCATCAGCCCGCCGAGCTTGCCGACCGTGGCGACGGATTTCGTCTTCTTGTCGTCGACCAGTTCGATGGCCGAGATCAGGCCGACGCCGCGCACTTCGCCAATCAGGGGGCTTGCCTTCAGCGTCTCCAGGCGTTGCAGGAAGTGGGTGCCGACCTCGCGGGCATTGGCGACGAGATCGCGTTCCCTGATGACGGCGATGTTCTCCAGCGCCACGGCAGCGCCAAGCGGGTGGCCGCCACCGGTGAAGCCATGGCCGAAGGTGCCGATGCTGTGGCTCTCGTCGGCAAGCGGCTGGTAGAAGCGGTCGTTCATCATGATCGCGGAGAAGGGGACGTAGCTCGATGTGATCTGCTTCGACATTACGATCACGTCGGGGCGGATGTCGTAGGTGATCGAGCCGAACATCTCGCCGGTGCGGCCGAAGCCGCAGATGACTTCGTCGGCGACGAAGATGATGTCATACTTTGCAAGAACGGCCTGGATCTTCTCGAAATAGGTTTTCGGCGGAACGACGACGCCGCCCGCACCCATGACCGGCTCGGCCCAGAAGGCGGCGACGGTATCGGGACCTTCCTTCTGGATCAGTGCTTCCAGATCGTTGGCGCAGCGGGTGGCAAACTGCTCCTCCGTCTCGCCGTCGCGGCCTTCTTTCCAGTAATGCGGCGCGGTGGTGTGCAGCACGCGGTCGATCGGAAGGTCGAAGGAGCGGTGATTGTTCGGCAGGCCCGTCAGGCTTGCCGAGGCGATCGTCACGCCGTGATAGCCGCGCGTGCGGGCGATGACCTTCTTCTTTTCCGGCTTGCCGAGCGCGTTGGAGCGATACCACACCATCTTCAGCACGGTGTCGTTGGCCTCGGAACCGGAGTTTGTATAGAACACCTTGCTCATCGGCACATGGGCGAGCTCGACCAGCTGGTCGGAAAGTGCGATGGCCGCCTGATGGCTCTTGTGCCCGAAATTGTGATAATAGGGCAGCCGCTTCAATTGGTTCATCGCGGCATTGATGAGGCGCTCGTCCTGAAAGCCGACGCCAACGCTCCACAGACCGGACAGACCCTCGATGTAACGCTTGCCGCTGTTGTCGGTGACATGGATGCCCTGACCGCTCTCGATGATCATCGGCCCCACCTCCTGATGGCGCCTTGCGTCGGTGTAGGCATGGAAATGATGGGCGATGTCGCTGGCTTCCGGCGTCTTGTCGAAGTTTTTCAGGTCGGTCATCGTTTCGGTTCCTGTGTTTGCCCCGCGGCCCCATGGGGGGCTGGTTTTTGCGTGGTCCGGCCGGCTCCTCACCGGTCAGGAAAATGGCTCGGCAGGCCAACGCCGCATCTGCGCCTTCCGGCGCGCGGCCAGGCCGGAGACAGGCGGAAGCGCGGCCTCGCAAAGCCGCCATTGCGCCGCCTCCGCCGCCTTCTTCCCTACCTTGCGCTATCCGATCGGCGGCTGCGCGTCGATATCAGTTTGCTTGACCAAAGTTTGATGAAATGAAAACTATCGGCAAAATGAGGACAGAGGCATGACCCCGATCAGCAAGCCGTTTCGCGGTAATCTTTCCGATGCCGATATCGCCAGCCTGCGCGAATTCGTCGAGATCGTCGAAGCCGGTGGCATCACCGCGGCGCAGGCCCGGCTGGGCAAGGGAAAATCGGCCATCAGCCTTGGTCTCAGCCGTCTTGAGGGACGTCTGGCGATGCGCCTGTGCGAACGCGGCAGGTCCGGTTTCCGGCTGACGGAGCAGGGGCAGATGGTTCATTCCGCAGCGGTTCAGCTTCTGGGCGAGATCGGCAGGTTCAACGATTTCATCGGTGCCGCCACGCAGAAGCTGGAAGACAAGGTCACGCTGTTCGCGGACGACAGTTTCCTGTTCGAGTTCGGTGAGCCGATGTCGCGCGCCATCGGCCGTATCAGCGACCGCTATCCCGGATTGCGTCTGACCATCCGCATGAGTTCGCCCGATCACATCCATGCGTCGGTTCTCGAAGGGGTGGCCGATCTCGGCTTTACCGCGCTCAGCCGGCACACGGATGCGCTGGCCGCCACCCCTGTCTGCACCGAATGGATGGGCATTTTCTGCGGTCGCGAGCATCCCTTGTTTGACCAGGACGATGCGATGATCACCGCGGCTGAACTGCGCAAGCACGGTTTCGTGGCCACCGAGGTCACGCAGGAGGAGGCTTATTCCGAGTTCGTCCGGGGCCTGACGATCAGGGCGGCGGCGCCAACGATCCTGTCACGGATGCTTTTGGTGCTGTCTTCACGCTATCTCGGCGTCGTGCCCATTTCCTTTGCCCGGCACTGGGTGGAGAAAGGCGATATCCGCGAGGTGCGGACCGAGAGCAGCCGCACGGCGAACACCTGCTACCTCATCCATCGCCGGGCCCGTCCGCTCGGTCTTGGCGGAACCATCTTCCGCAACATGCTGATCGACGAGCTTGCGCTCGCGGGAGCCACGACGGGCAAGGTTCCGGACGCAAGCTGAGGGACGCGGCAGTTCGTCAGCGCTTCACGTCGCGGTCAAAGGTGTCGGACGTCACGCCCTCCTTGCGCAGCAGATGCTTCTGCACCTTGCCGGAAGCCGTCTTGGGCAGGTCGTCAAGAATGCGGATATAGCGCGGCACCATGAAGCGCGGCAGCGCCTTTTCCAGCTCCGCCGTGACGGCGACGGGATCGATGATCGCCCCTTCGACCGGCGTGACGACGATCAGAACCTCGTCCTCGCTGAATTCGCTCGGAACCGCGACAGCCGCGCATTCGCGGATGGCGGCGATGTTCAGCACCTCGCTTTCAAGCGCAAAAGAGGAGATGTTTTCGCCACGGCGGCGGATGACGTCCTTCAGCCTGTCGACGAAGAAACAGGTGCCGTCCGGCGCGCGGCGGAAGCCGTCGCCGGTGTGGAACCAGCCGTTGCGCATGGCCTCCACCGTGGCGGCGGGATTGTTGTAGTAGCCGCTCATCAGCGCCCATGGGCGATGGGTGCGCACGATCAGCTCGCCCACTTCGCCGTCGGCCACCTCCATGTCGTTCCCGTCGACGATGCGCAGTTCGTACCAGCGCCGCGGTTTGCCGGCGATGCCCTTTTCGGTGATGCCGGGGCCGGCCACCATGGGGCTGGCGATCTCGGTCATGTTGTAGATTGTCCATGCATCCACGCCGAAGCGCTTTGCAAACAACGGTCCGTCCTCGCCGAAGGGGGTGATGAAGGCGCGGCGCAGCGGGTGGTCGCGCTCGCCTTCGCCCGGCGGCTGCTTGAGCAGGAAACTCGCCATGACGCCGAGCAGCAGGCAGTAGGTCGAGCCGGTTTCGCGCACGGCCTGCCAGAAGGTGCCGGTCTTGAATTCGCGCATCATGCCGATGGAGAGCCCGCGCGCCAGCATCGCATAGACGAACAGCGTCGAGCCGCAATGGAAGATCGGCCCGCAGATCATGCAGCGGTCGTCCGCCTCCACGCAATCGAAGGCGTCGGGACCCATGGTGTAGAGCTGCGTATAGCTGCTCATCACGCCCTTGGCGTTTCCTGTGGTGCCCGACGTGTACATGATGGCGTAGAGGTCCCACGGCTCTATCGGCTGTGAAAGCTCCAGCAGGGCGGGGTCTTCAGTTTCCGCGTCGATCAGCGGGCGGATATCGCGCCCCACGATGGCGGGCGCGTCGCCTTCGCAGACCAGAACGGTCTGTACCTTGCCGGGTGAAACCTCGCCGAGACGCTCGACCAGCGGTGCGGCGGCGATCAGCAGCGGCGCGTCGGCATCTTCGAGGATGTGCTCCAGCACGCGGCCGCGCGCGCCGGTGTTGACCGGCACATAGACAGCTCCGAGATAGTTGATGGCGAACCAGGTGCACAGAAGGTCAGGCCCGTTGCCCATCAGGCACAGCACATGGTCGCCGCGCCTCACGCCGGCGCGGGCGAGCGTCACGGCGCGTATGCGCACCCGCCTCAGCGTTTCCGCATAACTCCATTCCGGACCCGGCCAAAAATGAACGAATGGCGCGTCGGGGGTCGTTTGCGCATAGTTTTCAAGGATATAACGAAGCACCGCGCGCTTGCGATCAAGCGCGGGTTCAGGTGCGAGCGCAGGGCCGGTCGTCATCTATCCGGGTCTCCTTCCTGGGGCGGCGGGGCTTTTGCGCCGCAATATGCCCGATGAAAATATGCCTTGCAAAGTTCAGACCGGATATGCAACATACTCAGTAGTATGTCAAAGCGGTTTCTGTACGGAACCGCGAAGAATGCCCATTCCGGGAGGATTTATGTCTGGAGTAACGACGGTGTCGGAAGGCGCCGTGGCAACGCTGCGCTTCGATCGGGGCGGCAAGGCCAATGCGCTCAATGCCGAGCTGATTGCCGGTCTGGAGGGCGCTGCGCTGGCGCTCGCGCAGCGTGCCGACATCGCCGTTGTCGTGCTGACGGGGGCTCCCTCCATCTTCGCCGCGGGTGTCGACCTCAAGGACGATGCTCTGTGGAAGCCGGGCGCGGGCGATGTCGAGCGCGTGCAGGCCATGAATGCCGGCGGGCGCATGACGGATGCGTGGCGGCGGGTTCCCCAGCCGGTTATCGCGGCCCTCGAAGGACCGGTGATCGGCGGTGGCGCAATTCTGGCGCTGACGGCGGATTTTCGTGTCATGGGCGCTTCCTCTTATCTGCGTTTTCCCGAAATCCGTCTCGGCATGACGCTTGGCTGGGGCGGTCTGCCGCTTCTGGTCGAGCGCGTCGGTTCGACGCGGGCCAAGCGCATTTTGTTTTGTGACGAAAAGATCGGCGCCGGAGAGGCGCTGTCGCTCGGTCTGTGCGACCGCGTTGTGGCGGACGGTTCGACTGAGACGGAAGCGCGAAGCTGGGCGGCCGGGGTGGCGGAGGCTCCCTCGCTTGCCCTGCGCATGACCAAGGCCGCGATCGATGCTGAAACCCGCCGGAACTGGGCGGCGGCCAGCGAGGGCGATCAGTTTTATCTCGCCCGCCGCGTTCTTGAAGATGCCGGCCAATCATGATTTCGGGGGATGCGCGGCGGTTCGCGCATCCGGCTTCCGGCACGCCTGTGTGCCTGATGGAGGAGTAGTGGAATGAAGAGCCTGAAGACCATCATCCTGTCGACGGTGTTTACCCTGTCGGCGACGGCCGCTTTTGCCGAGCCCTATCGCATCGGTGTCCTGAGCGACATGTCGGGCATGAATTTCGACCTCGCGGGGCAGGGCTCCGTCGTTGCCGCGCAGATGGCGGTCGAGGATTTCGGTGGCAAGCTGTTGGGCGAGACGGTCGAGGTGATCGTCGGCGATCACCAGAACAAGCCCGATGTCGGCTCGACGCTGGCTCGCACCTGGATCGATTCGCAGAACGTGGTGGCTGTCGTCGATGTGCCGACCTCGTCGGTTGCGATGGCGGTGCAGGAAATCACCCGCCAGACCGACACCGCCTTCCTGATCTCGACGGCCGGTTCTTCGGCGCTGACCGGCGAGGCGTGCTCGCCCTCCACGGCGCAGTGGACCTGGGACACCTTCGCCATGGCCAATGGCACAGGCCGCGCCATGACGCTGGAAGGCGCGAAGAAGTGGTATTTCATCACCGTCGACTACACTTTCGGCCACGCGCTCGAGGCCGACACCACGCAGGCCGTTCTGGCCGCTGGCGGCGAGGTCGCGGGTTCGGTGCGCCATCCGCGCGAGACCACCGATTTCTCGTCCTACATTCTTCAGGCGCAGGCTTCCGGCGCGGACGTGATCGCGCTTGCCAACTCCTCCGGCGACACCATGACCGCGCTGAAGCAGATGCAGGAATACGGCGTCACCGACGCCGGCCAGAAGATCGCCGGCATGCTTTTGTTCCTCACCGACGTTCAGGGCGTTGGCCTCGACATCGCCAGGGGCCTGACGCTGACCACCGCCTTCTATTGGGATATGGACGATCAGACCCGCGAGTGGTCGGCCCGCTACAGCGAGCGCATGGACGGCAAGAAGCCGACCATGGTTCACGCCGGCGTTTACTCGGCCGTCACCAACTATCTGAAGGCCGCCGAAAAGGCCGGCGAAGCCAGGAGCGGCTCGAAGGTGATGGAAACCATGCGCGGCATGGACATCAACGACTTCTTCAACCGCAACGCCTATCTGCGCGAGGACGGCCGCGTCGTCCACGACATGTTCCTGGTGCGGGTGAAGAAGCCGGAAGAATCCGCTTCCGCCGGTGATCTTTATGAAGTGCTCGCCACCATTCCGGGCAAGGAGGCTTTCGCCCCGGTGGAAAACAGCGCCTGCCCGCTCGTCAAGAAGTGATCCATCGACGATGACCACCCATCCAGCCGCGGTTCGTTCCGACGCTGGCGTCTCCCGTGCCGTTCTTTCGGCACGGGGGCTGACCAAGCGCTTCGGGCCCTTCCTTGCCGTGAACAATGTCGATCTGGACATTCACCATGGCCGGGTGCATGCGCTGATCGGCCCGAACGGAGCCGGAAAGAGCACGGTGTTCAACCTGTTGACCAAGTTCTATACGCCGACAGCCGGGCGTATCGTGCTGGACGACACCGACATCACGGCGATGGACCCGGCGCGCGTGGCGCGCATGGGCATGGTTCGCTCGTTCCAGATTTCCGCCACCTTCGGCGACATGTCGCTGCTCGACAATGTCTGTATCGCCTTGCAGCGCGCCAACAATCTTTCCGTGCAGTTCTGGCGGCCGCTTTCAAGCCTCGACCGGCTGCGCCCGCGCGCCCTGGAACTGCTCGACCGTGTCGGCCTTGCCGATATGGCGCAGCGGCGCGCCGCCGACCTTTCCTATGGCCGCAAGCGCGCGCTGGAGATCGCGACGACGCTGGCGCTCGAACCGCGGGTGCTTCTGCTCGACGAGCCATTGGCCGGCATGGGCCATGAGGACGTGGAGAACATGGCCTCCCTGATCTCGACCGTCGCACGCGATTGCGCGCTGCTCATGGTCGAGCACAATCTCAAGGTGGTTGCCGATATCGGCCACGAGATCACCGTATTGCAGCGTGGCGAAGTTCTGGCGCGCGGCGATTACGCCACCGTCAGCACCGATCCGCGCGTGCGCGAAGCCTATATGGGGTCTGAAGATGGCGGGCACTGATCCGGTTCCGGCAGCCAGCACCGCCCCGCGCGGGGCTGGTGCGGCCGCGCAGTTGAAAGTACGTGATCTCGAAGCCTGGTATGGCGAAAGCCATGCGCTGCACGGCGTCGATCTCGATGTTTTTCAAGGCGAGACGGTGACGCTGCTCGGCCGCAACGGTGTGGGCAAGACCACGACGCTGCGCGCCATCATGGGCATCATCCGCAAGCGCAAGGGCGACGTCGAATTCGAGCAGCGTTCCATCCTGCGCCTGCCGCTTCACCGCGTCGCCCGCGCCGGTCTCGGTTTCGTGCCGGAAGAACGGGGCATCTTTGCCAGCCTCACCGTCGAGGAAAACCTGATGCTGCCGCCTGTGGTGGCCAGAGGCGGCATGAGCCTTCAGGAAATCTACGACATCTTCCCGAACCTGCTGGAGCGGCGCGCCAGCCCCGGCACCAGGCTTTCCGGCGGCGAGCAGCAGATGCTGGCCATCGCCCGCATTCTGCGAACCGGCGTGCGCATGATCCTGCTGGACGAGCCGACCGAGGGGCTGGCTCCGGTCATCGTGGAGCGCATCGGCGAAATGCTGAAAGTTCTGAAATCGCATGGCCTGAGCGTGCTGCTGGTCGAGCAGAACTTCCGTTTCGCCGCGCGTATCGCCGATCATTTCTATGTGATGGATCATGGCAGGATCATCGACAGCTTCTCCGTGTCGGAATTGCCTGCGCGCACCGAGGCGCTCAACACGGCTCTGGGGGTGTGAGATGACGATGATCTTTGGCGTGCCTTTGCCTGCCCTGATGGGGCAGCTGCTGATCGGACTGATCAACGGGTCGTTCTACGCATTGCTGTCGCTGGGACTGGCCGTCATCTTCGGCCTGCTGCGGGTGATCAACTTCGCCCATGGCGCCTTTTACATGCTGGGCGCTTTCGCGGCCTGGATGCTGCTGGCCTATGCCGGCATCGGCTATTGGGGCGCGCTCATCCTTGCGCCGCTGATCGTCGGCATCGTCGGAATGGCCATCGAACGGCTGATGCTGCGCCGTCTCTACGGTCTCGACCATCTCTACGGCCTGCTGTTCACCTTCGGACTGGCGCTGCTGCTGGAAGGCACGTTCCGCCATTTCTTCGGCACATCCGGCCAGCCCTACACCGCACCGGAAGCCCTGAGGGGCGCGACCAATCTGGGCTTCATGGTGCTGCCCAACTACCGCGGCTGGGTCGTTGCCGCCTCGCTGGTCATCTGCCTCGGCACCTGGGCGGTGATCGAAAAGACCTCCATCGGCGCTTATCTGCGCGCGGCGACCGAGAACGCCACGCTGGTGCAGGCTTTTGGCGTCAACGTGCCGGTTCTGCTGACCGTGACCTACGGGTTCGGCTGCGCGCTGGCGGGCATCGCCGGCGTGCTGGCCGCGCCTGTGTTTCAGGTCAGCCCGCTGATGGGCTCGAACCTGATCATCATCGTCTTCGCCGTCGTGGTCATCGGCGGCATGGGCTCGATCCTCGGCGCCATCGTCACCGGCTACATGCTCGGCATCATCGAGGGCCTGTGCAAGGTCTTCTATCCCGAGGCCGCCAACATCGTGGTGTTCGTCATCATGGCCATCGTGCTCCTGCTGCGCCCGGCCGGGCTTTTCGGAAAGGAGACCTGATATGAGCGCCATTCCTACCGAAGCCGCCGACATGCCGTCCCGTCGCAATACGCGTTCGGGGTTCATTCTTCTCGGCCTGGCGGTTGCCGCGCTGCTTGTCGCGCCCATCTGGGTCTATCCGATCTTCATGATGAAGCTTCTGTGCTTCGCGCTATTTGCCGCGGCCTTCAACCTGTTGCTCGGCTATACCGGGCTGTTGTCCTTCGGCCATGCCACCTTCTTCGGCGGCGCGGCCTATGCGACCGCCCATGCGATGAAGGTGTGGCAGGTGACGCCGGAACTGGCCATCCTCGCCGGTGTCGGCACAGCCATCGTTCTGGGCCTGATCATCGGCGCGATCGCCATCCGCAGGCAGGGCATCTACTTCGCCATGATCACGCTGGCCCTGGCGCAAATGTTCTACTTTTTCTGCCTGCAAGCTCCGTTCACCAACGGCGAAGACGGCATCCAGGGTTTTTCGCGTGGGAAGCTGTTCGGGTTCATCGACCTCAACGACACGATGAACCTCTATTACTTCATCGCCGTGATGACGGTGCTGAGCCTGATGCTGATCTGGCGCATCGTGCATTCGCCTTTCGGGCAAATCCTGAAAGCCATCCGCGAAAACGAGCCGCGCACCGTCTCGCTCGGCTATTCCGTGCAGCGCTACAAGCTCGCCGCCTTCATCATGTCGGCTGCCCTCGCCGGGCTTGCCGGCAGTCTCAAGGCGCTGCTGTTCCAGTTCGCGACGCTGACCGACGTGGCCTGGAACATGTCGGGCGAGGTGATCCTGATGACGCTGCTGGGTGGCATCGGCACCATGGCGGGGCCGGTGATCGGCGCCGGCATCCTCGTCGGGTTGCAGAACTTCTTCGCCACCTCCGGCTTCCCTGTCACCATCGTTCTGGGCGCCACTTTCATGATCTGCGTGCTTCTGTTCCGGCGCGGCGTGGTGGGTGAGATCAGGCACTGGTTCGCACAGGGCAAAGCATGACCGGCAGGCGAGCTGCCGCAAGCTTCATCCGCGCGGCGCGGGTGGGGCGGGAATGGGTGGATTACAACGGCCACATGGCCGACTTCGCCTACGCCATCGCCTTTTCCGAGACCATGACCGCCTATATGGACGAGATCGGTCTCGACGCAGCCTATCGTGCCGCGACATCCGGTACGCTTTATACGCTCGACATGCGCATCGCCTATCTGCGCGAATGCCATGAGGACGATGCCCTGACCTTGTCGCTGCATGTGCTGGAAGCGGATTCAAAACGCCTGCATGCCTATCTGGAAATGCACGATGCCGGGGGCGCGCTGCTGGCATGGAACGAGCAGATATTGCTGCATGTCTCGCAGGCGGGCGGACAGCCGAAGGCGGCGGCGTTTCCGGCGGAGGTGGCGGCGCGGCTTGCGCTTGCCGCTGCCGACAGCTCTGAAATCCTGCCGCTTTCCCATATCGAACGGCGGATCGGTCTTTCCCGGAACTGAATGAACCACAATGAGAAAGGGGCGGTGGACATATCCACCGCCCCTTTCTCATTTATCTCCGCCCATGCTCAGAGCACTTCGAACAGGCCGGCAGCGCCCATGCCGCCGCCGATGCACATGGTCACGACGACATGGCGTGCGCCGCGCCGCTTGCCCTCGATCAGCGCGTGGCCGACCATGCGCGCGCCCGACATGCCGTAGGGATGGCCGATGGAGATCGCGCCGCCATCGACGTTGAGAAGCTCGTCGGGAATGCCGAGCTGATCGCGCGAGGGAATGACCTGCGCGGCAAAAGCCTCGTTCAGTTCCCACAGGCCGATATCTTCGACCCTGAGGCCATGGAGCGCCAGCAGCTTGCGCACGGCCGGCACCGGGCCGATGCCCATTTCCTCGGGGCCGACGCCAGCCACGGCAATGCCGCGATAGAGGCCGAGCGGGGCAAGGCCACGCTTTTCGGCTTCGCTGCGTTCCATCAGAACGGAGGCGGAAGCGCCGTCGGAAAGCTGCGAGGCATTGCCGGCGGTGATGAAGCGGCCTTCGGCAATGCGCTGCCCGTCGCGGAACACCGGCTTCAGGCTGGAAAGGCCCTCCAGCGTGGTTTCGGGGCGGTTGCCTTCGTCCTTCGCCAGCGTCACTTCCTTCTCGGAAACCGCGCCGGTCGCCTTGTCCACCACCTGCATGATCGTGGTGAGCGGCACGATTTCGGCGTCGAGGCGGCCAGCGGCCTGGGCGGCGGCGGTGCGGGCCTGCGATTGCAGGGCGTATTCATCCTGCGCCTCGCGGCTCACGCCATAGCGCTCCGCCACGATCTCGGCGGTTTCCACCATCGACATGTAGGTTTGCGGCAGATGCGCGTCGATCCACGGATCGTGCCAGTGAGAGGTGTTCATCTGAGGGGTCTGCACCAGAGAAATCTGCTCGACGCCGCCACCCACCGTGATCCTCATGCCGTCGACGAGGATCTGCTTTGCCGCGATGGCGATCGCCATCAGGCCGGATGCGCACTGGCGGTCGACGCTCTGGCCGGGAACCGTGACCGGCAGGCCGGCGCGCAGCAGGCCGGTGCGGGCGATGTTCATATGGGTGGTGCCCTGCTGGAGAGCGGCTCCGACCACGACATCCTCGACCTCCGCCGGATCGACGCCGGCGCGGGCGACGGCATGTTCGATGGCGTGGCCGATAAGGCGCGGCGCGGTGATGGTGTTGAAGGCGCCGCGATAGGCCTTGCCGATGGGCGTGCGCGCGGTCGAGACGATAACGGCTTCTTTCATCTGCTTCTCCTGATCTTCAGACATCGGCGGGTGCGGCAAGCGCGCGGGCGCAGGCCAGCAGCGGTTCGGTCAATGGTACGGGGCGGCGCGTGGCACGGTCCACATAGACATGGACATAGGTGCCGCGCGCCGAACACAATTCCGACTCGGCGGAAAACAGGCCGAAACCCCAGTTCAGGCTGGTGCGCCCGACCTTCTCGACCCGCACCCCGACCCACAGCTTCGTGGGGAAGGTGATCTCGCTGAAGAACTGCGCGCCGTTCTGCACGACGAGACCGATGGGATCGGTCGCGTCAGGCGAAAGGTCCAGCGCGCCATGCTCGATGAGCGACATGTTCAGCGCGGTGTCGAAATATTTCAGATAGGCCACGTTGTTGAGATGGCCGTAAATGTCGGAATCCGCCCATTGCAGCACCGTTTCCTGATGCCAGGGATAGGCGCTTCGGGTGAGAGGGGCGAGGCGTTCGCTCATGGCTTTTCCTCTGCCGTCAGGCCCGGCCGAGCGCGCCGCGGGCATTGGCGAGGATGCGATCGACATGGCGCAGGCCTTCCGGCGGCTCGATCGAGTCCGACAGGTTGGCGATGCGGTCGAAATTCGCGCCGATATCGGCGGGGGTAAATGGCTTGCCGGTGAAGCATACGCCCTCGCTTTCCACCACGGCCAGACGCGCCACGGTGCCGGCGCCGGCCAGCAGCGCGGTGCGTGAAGGGGCATCGCGGCTCACCAGCCAGACGGCGACGGGCGATACCAGCTCGGGCGCCAGCAGTTCCAGCATCTCCTCGCTCATCATGTCGCCGGTCATGCGGGTGGCGGCGGTCGGCAGGATGGCGTTGACGTGGATGCCGTATTTCGCGCCTTCAAGATGCAGCGTGTTCATGAGGCCGAGCACCGCCATCTTGGCAGCACCGTAATTCGCCTGCCCGAAATTGCCATAAGCGCCGGAAGTCGAGGAGGTGACGAGCACGCGGCCGTAATTCTGCTCGCGCATGGCCGCCCACACGGCTTTGGTGGCGATGGTCGTGCCCATCAGATGCACGTCGACCACGGCGCGGAAATCGTCGACCGTCATCCTGGCGAAGGTCTTGTCGCGCAGGATACCGGCATTGTTGACGAGCACATCGATGCTTCCGAAAGCGGAAAGCGCGCGCGCGGCCATGGCCTCCATATCGGCTTCGGATGTCACGTTGCCGCCATCGGCGATGGCGCGGCCGCCGGCCCCGGCGATTTCACGCACCACGGCTTCCGCGGCTTCGGTCGATCCGCCCGACCCGTCGCGCGCGCCGCCGAAGTCGTTGATCACCACGGCAGCGCCATGTGCGGCCAGCATCAGCGCGTGCGAGCGTCCGAGCCCGCCGCCTGCGCCGGTGACGATTGCGACCTGATCCCTGAAGCTGACCGACATCACTTCTCACCTTCCATAACCAGCACCAGCCATTCGGCTATCATGGCCGGCTTTTCATTACCTTCGATTTCGACTTCGACGCCGAAGCGCCTGAGCGTTCCCGCCCCCTTCGGCTCCTGCGAGAGCAGGGTGAACTTGCCACGCAGCCGTGCGCCGACCGGAACGGGAGCCAGGAAGCGTATTTTCTCAAACCCGTAATTGATCTCGACCACGCCCGGTGCCGGGTGGGGCAGGGCGGTGCGGCTAAAGTGGGTCAGCAGCGAGAGCGACAGAAAACCGTGCGCTATGGCGCCGCCATAGGGACCTTCGGCTTTCGCGCGTACGGGATCGACATGAATGAACTGATGGTCCAGAATCGCATCCGCGAACCGGTCGACGAAAGGTTGGTCGACTTCGATCCAGTCGGATATCAGCGGTGCGCCGGGGGCGTTTGTCCGGTCGTTCATACCGTCTTTCCTTTGATCTGATGCGTGTTTCGCCTCGATGGCAATTGCAACATACTCAGTAGTATGTTTAATTGTGGCCGTCCAGCTTATATCGCTTCCCACGGTCGATGGGGACGGGATAATTGCACCTCGTTCCAGGGCCGGCGATATTTCCGGACGAATGAAATTCGGAGGATATTCCATGGCCAGACCGGATCACGAAGCCGAAGGGCAGCGCGATCTCGCTGCGGATGCAGCCGTGGTGGAGGCCGGACGGCCGCGCCGTCCGACACGTTCCCGCCGCAAGGCTGGCGAGCCTGCCGGTGCGGACAACAATATCGATATTCTCGACTGCGCCGCGCAATGCTTCATGGAAATGGGATTTCAGGGCACCAGCATCGATGACGTCGCCCGCCGGCTCGGCGCCACCAAGGGCCGGATCTACCACTACTACGCCTCCAAGACCGATCTGTTCTTCGATGTTCATCGCGAGGGCATGCGGCGGCTGAACGAGGCGGTCAGCGCCGTGATGAAAAGCGATGGCACCGGACGCGAGACCCTGCGGGCGATGCTGGAGGCGCACGCGCTCACCATGTTGCAGAACATCGCCTATCTGGCGGTCGTGGTGCAGGGCGTTCACATGCACCGGCTGGCCGCCACTACGCTGGCGCAGCGCCAGGTTCTGGACGAGATCATGGCCATCCGCCGCGACTTCGAGAAGCTGTTTGCCGATGTGTTCCGGCGCGGACAGGCCGACGGCAGCATCCGCGCCGGAAATGCGTCGATCGCGGTCAAGGGCATGCTGGGGGCGGTGAACTGGACCGCGGTCTGGTATCGCCCGCGCGCCAACGAGACGCTGGCCGACAAGCAGAAGATCGCGCGTGAGCTTGCCACGCTTCAGGTGGAGGGGGTGGCCTGAGACATCCCCGTCTTCAGGCCGGTTATTTCTGACCCGGCGCGTTTGCCGCCGGGCTTTCATGTCTCATCCGGCGCTGCCGCGCCGGTGCGCGCATAAGGAAAGCATATATGAACTTTACACCATTTTCCTTCACCACGGTCGGGCAGATCCATGTCGAATGGGGGGCGGCCGCGAGGCTTGGCGCGCTGCTTGGCCAATGGTTTTGCGCGCGCAAGCTGCTGCTGGTGACGGACAAGGGCCTGCACAGGGCCGGCGTGCTGGAGCCCGCCAAGGCCTCTCTGGCGGTGGAAGGCTTTACCGTTGCCATATTCGATGATGTGGTGGCGGACCCGCCGGAGGCTGTGCTGTTCGATTGCGTGGCTGCGGGCCGCAAGGCCGGAGCGGACATCGTTCTGGGGCTTGGCGGCGGCTCGTCCATGGACATTGCCAAGCTGGCTGCCGTGATGCTGGCGACCGATCAGCCCCTGAAGGAACTCTACGGCATCGGCAAGGTGCAGGGCGCGCGCCTGCCGCTGGTGCAGGTGCCCACCACCGCCGGCACCGGCTCCGAAGTCACCAACATCACCATTCTGACCACGCCGGACGATTCCAAGATGGGCGTGGTGGCGGACCAGCTTTATGCGGACCGCGTGCTGCTCGATGCCGAACTGACCACAGGTCTGCCGGCGCTGCACACCGCCGCCACCGGCATCGACGCCATGGTGCACGCCATCGAGGCCTATACCAGCCGCCACAAAAAGAACCCGCTTTCGGACGCGGCGGCGCGAGAGGCGCTGCGTCTGTTGTCCTCCAGTCTGGTCGCGGCTTGCAGGGACGGCAAGGACCGCGCGGCGCGCGAGGCCATGCTGCTGGGTGCAACGCTGGCCGGGCAGGCCTTCGCCAACGCGCCGGTGGCGGCGGTTCATGCGCTGGCCTATCCGCTGGGCGGCCGCTACCACATTCCCCACGGGCTCTCCAACGCGCTGATGTTGCAGCCGGTGCTGGAGTTCAACATGCAGGCGGCAGAGGCGCTTTATGCCGAGCTCGCAGGGCCAGCCGGGGCCACTATCGGGCCCGATGCCGGCACGGCCGAAAAGGCGAAGGCCTTCGTGGAACGGCTGATCGCGCTGATGGATGCGTCCGGTGCGCCGCGCCGCCTGCGCAACGCGGGCGTGGCCGAAGAGATGCTCCCGCAGCTTGCGGCCGACGCCATGCTGCAAACAAGGCTTCTCGGCAACAATCCCGTCGAGGTTACGGAAGCGGATGCGCTGGCGCTTTATCGCGCGGCCTTCTAAAGCATGTCGTTGCCCCGAAAACGGGAACCGGTTTCGGGGCAACGACATGCGTAAAAACAAGAACTTAAAGCGCAGGGAGCCGATCTGAAAGATCGCGACACGCTTTAGGGGCAAGCCAGACCACCCGGCACACGGGTGTTCGCCCGCCTGCTTGCGGCGGGCCGGCGAAATTTGCAGGCGAAAAGTTTCGCCATGAAGCCGCTTTGAACTGCGTGAGCGGCGAGCGATGAAATGCCGGCGTCCCGCCGCCAGCGGCCGGAAAAATACCGCAAAAGAAAAGGCCGCCTTGCAAGGCGGCCTTTTCTTTCATGTCGAATGCGTGGCGCAGATAAGTCTTACTCTGCGTCCTTCTCCGCTTTTTTCTTCGGAGCGGCCTTCTTCTTGGGGGCCTCGGCTTCGCCGTCCCCGGCCTTGGCCGCCGCCTTCTTCGGCGCAGCCTTCTTCCTGGCCGGCTTGGCTTCGCCCTCGTCTTCTTCGTCCTCGGCCAGCAGCTCTTCCTTGCTGACCTTGGTGTCGGTCACGGAAATCTGACCGAGAAGATGGTCGACCACTTTTTCTTCGAAGATCGGGGCGCGCAGCGAGTTCAACGCCTCGGGATTGCTGCGGTAGAACTCGAACACTTCCTGCTGCTGGT